>CAZRJG010000068.1:0-11940 GCA_964600365.1 uncultured Acidimicrobiia bacterium | reverse complement strand
AGGAGGTCGCCCTCAAGCCCGACCGCGTCACCCTCGACATGCTCGGCCATGCCCGCAAGGTCATCGTCACCAAGGACGCCACCACGATCGTGGATGGCGCCGGTGAGGAGAACGAGGTGGCTGCCCGGATCAAGCAGATCGAGCGTGAGATCGACAACACGGACTCCGACTGGGACCGTGAGAAGCTCCAGGAGCGCCTCGCCAAGCTCAGCGGTGGTGTGGTCGTGATCAAGGTCGGAGCCGCCACCGAGGTGGAGCTCAAGGAGAAGAAGCACCGCATCGAGGATGCTGTCTCCGCTACCCGCGCGTCGGTCGAGGAGGGCATCGTCCCCGGTGGTGGCACCGCCCTCCTCCGGGCACAGGAGGCCATCGACAAGATCCGCGGCGGGAGCGCCGACGAGAAGGTCGGCCGCGCCATCGTGCGTCGTGCCCTCGAGGAGCCGCTCCGCCAGATCGCCTTCAACGGCGGCTGGGAGCCCGGCGTCGTCGTGGATGTGGTGCGCAGCGCCGAGGGATACGTCGGCTTCAACGCCGGCACCGGTGAGTACGAGGACCTCCTCGCCGCCGGTATCCCGGATCCGGCGAAGGTGACCCGCTCGGCCCTGCAGAACGCAGCGTCGATCGCGGCACTCCTCCTCACGACGGAGGCACTCATCGCCGAGAAGCCCCAGCCCGAGCCGGCGATGCCGGCCGGTGGTCACGACCACGGGATGGACTTCTAGATCTGACGTCTTCGACGTCGTGATGCATGAGGGGCGGGCCTTCGGGCCCGCCCCTCGCGTTGTGTGGGGCCCGCCGATGGCGGGCCCATTGTCAGTTCTCGGTCCGCTGCGTGAGTCTCACCCAGGGGACGCCCTCCCTCCCCAGGCGGTGCCAGTCGGGAGTGTGGTCGTCGATGTCCCAGCCGACGGCCTTGGCAAGGGTCAGGGCGAGGTGGGGGTGCTCACGGGAGTAGCGGAGCATCATCGCGGCCGACTCGTCGGGGTCGAGCAACTCGGCCATGCACTGGATGCGCCGCACCCCGATGGTGATCGTCGCCGACGGATGGGTTGAGAGGTTCTGGAGCCAGTCGCTCGAGGGGCCCCATCCCGAGGCGAGGTACCAGGTGTCCGGGGGATCGCGGAGGGAGATCTCCAGCACCGTGAAGCGACGTGCGCCGCTCTTCCTGCCGATGGTCTCGAGGAGGAGGAGTCGCCTGCCGAGCAGCCAGCCCAGTCGCAGGCGGAACAGGGGGATGGGCGATCGCATGAGGAGCCGTTGGACCGACCGCTGGGGCGCACGCACTCCGAGAGGCTACGCACGCAGAAGCGGGGCCCCGAGGGGCCCCGCTTCGTGGAGGAGAAGGTGTGTGTTCAGCGGTGGCTGGCGACCGTGGCCGTGTAGCGGGCCCGGTCCAGCGTGACGCGTGCGTCGAAGAGTTCGTCGATGCTGGCGCCCCGGGACTTGAGGTCCTCATGGCGGAGCCAGCTGCTGACGAGTTGTTCGAAGGCGGTATCGAAGTTCATGGGTGCCCCCGTTGAGTAATGGTGTTTCACTGTCTACGGACATGATACGGAAGGTGGATCAACACATCGCAACGGATAGAGTGTCAATAGGAGCAATACACTTAGGAAAGAAGTGTAACGGTGAGAGAACACTGATGAAGATGTGCGTCGGACATCCCGGGGCAGTCCTGTACCTCACGAATCGCGTGTTTCTACGAATGCGGAGGGATCGCATTGCACCTCGATGACATTTCCTGGATGATCCTGGAGCGACTGCAGCAAGATGCGAGGGCGTCGTACCGGGAGATCGCCGAAGACGTCGGGCTCTCCCCGCCGGCTGTCGCCGAGCGCATGCGGAAGTTGGAACGAGCTGGGGTCATCAAGGGGTACCGCGCCGAGTTGGACTTCGAGGCGCTCGGACTCCCTTTGGTCGCCATCATCCGGGTCACCGCGCCGACGACCGAAGCGATTGCGGCCGTGCCTCGGCTCGCCGAGGAGCTCCCGGAGGTGCTCGAGTGCCATCGGGTGACGGGTGCCGAGAGCCACGTCCTCCGTGCGGTGGTGCGGAACCCCGCCCACCTCGAGGAATTGATCGGCCGCCTGCTCGAAGTCGGTGCTGCGACGCTCACGAACATCATCACCAGTTCCCCGAAGGCGAGGACCCTGGTGACGAGGGAGGCAGCCGAGCACTTCGCGATCTGAATCGGACGGCGCCGAGCGAGCCCGCGTGCACGCGCCCGTCCCGCGCCGTCCCGTACTCTTCGGGCCGTGGAGATCGCCCAGCTTCCCCGCCGGACGTCGTCGCTCGTCCTCCAGCCGTTCCAGCGACGTGACGTCGATCCACTCGTCGAGTCGATCCGGATGTCGCTCCCCGAGCTCAAGCAGTGGCTCCCGTGGCCCCATGACGCCTACGACAAGGTCGACGCGCTCCGGTTCGTACGCGACTCCAACAAGGCCTGGCGGGAGCAGCGTGCCTTCGACTTCGCCATCCGTCGCGAGGGCGATGGGCGTCACCTCGGCAACGTCTCGATCTGGTGGACGTCGAGGCCGAACGCCTGCGCCGAGATCGGGTACTGGGTCCGGTCGGACGTGACCGGCACCGGGATCGGTACCGAGGCGACGCGGGCGATGCTGCGGCTCGGTTTCGAGGAGATGGGCCTCCACCGGGTCACTCTCCGGATCGCCGTCGGCAACGCCGGTTCGGAGCGCATCGCCGAGAAGCTCGGTTTCCAGCGCGAAGGCGTGCTCCGTGAGGTGATCGATGTCGGAGGGCGACGGGTCGACCACAGCATCCACTCACTTCTGCGGCCCGAGTGGCGGGCCGGGAGACCCTCCTAGCCTGCAGGGCGTGGACTTCCCGCCGCTTCCCGGACTCGTGCCCGGCCTGCCCGACGCAGCCGAGGGCATGTACGCCGCGGTGCTCGTACCCCTCTATGTGCGGGAAGGGGACGTGCGGGTCCTCCTCACGAAGCGCCCCATGCATATGCCGACCCACAAGGGTGATCTTGCATTCCCAGGAGGCAAGCCCGAGCTCGGCGATGGGGGACCGGCGGGCACCGCCCTGCGGGAGGCAGAGGAAGAGGTCGGCATCGACCCCGACACGGTGCGGATACTCGGCCACCTCGAGCCGATCCACACGGTCGAGTACCGGCGGTTCGTGGTGCCCATGGTGGGCTGGGTCGACCCGACCCCCGAGCTGCGCCCGGATCCGGGGGAGGTGGAGCTCGTCCTCGAACCCACCCTCGAGGAGCTTCGGGACTCCACGACGTGGTTCCACCAGTCGTGGAGTGGCCGTCACGTGTGGTTCCGGGAGATCGGCGACGAGGTCTTGTGGGGAGCGACGGCGATGATGACCCGCCGGCTGCTCGGCCTCCCCGATCGGGCGGTCTAGGTCCCTGCCGACAGTAGGGCGCGCAGGCATATCCTCGCCTGCAGCATGCGCTCCACGGCCCTCCTCCTCGCCGTCACGTCCTTGGTCCTGATCGGCTGTTCGCCGAACGAGGAGCCCCTCACCGGTCTCCGGAACTGCGATGTGCTCGTGGCCGGCGATGACTTCGGGAACACGCTCGACGTGCCGGAGGCCGAGACGGAGCTCTTCTCCCGCCCGGGCCGGTACGTGGGTGATGGCGCGGCGTTCGTCTCGGGGCTCGATGAGCCCGTTCGCCACGTGTCGCGCTCGAACGGGCCGTGCGGGCAGCATGACCTGTTCGTGTCGCTCTCCGACGCGGGATGGTGCGCGGCCGTCCTGGGGCGGACGTGGGAGCGCAGGACCTGCGGCGAAGGCCTGGCCGATGCCGCGGTGTCGGAGGTGGAGGTCCCCGAGGCCGGGGGATGGGTCACTGTTGTCCGGGCTCCCGGGGCCGAGGTCTCCCACGTGCTGCTCGGGACCTCGGTGGGCACGGTCGCCGCCTTCGTGCGGGATGGCTTCGCGCTTGCGGTGCTCCCGGAACAGGTCGCTTCGGCTGTCGTCGTCGAGTTCGACGGGGAGACGCGCCGGGTGCGGTAATCGTTATGGGGCTGCGGCCCTGATGAGGTCCCAGGCCCGACGAACGTGGCGTTCCTCCGTGCGCTCGGCACCTATGGCCATGCGGAGTGTGAGCCGTCCGTCGAGGACCGTGTGCGTGAAGAACGCCTCTCCGGATTCGTTGACGGCGTCCATGATCCGCTGGTTCACGTCGTCTCCTCCGACGTGGCGGAAGCACACGAGGTTCACGGGGTGGGGTGCAGCGACCTCGAAGGCCGGGTCTCGCTCGACCCAGGACGCGAAGAGCTCGGTGAGGCGTAGGTGCTCCCGCACGATGCTGCGGATGCGCTCGGCCCCGAAGAGCCGGAGGACGAACCACAGCTTGAGTGCCCTGAACCGGCGACCGAGGGGGAGTTGCCAGTCCCGGTAGTCGATGACCTGGCCGGAGTCGGAGGCCGCTTGGCGGAGGTACTCCGGGTCGATCGAGAGCGCCGAAGTGAGGGCGGCGCGGTCGCGCACCCAGAACGCGGAGCAATCCATGTTGACGAGCAGCCACTTGTGGGGGTTCATCACATACGAGTCGGCTCGCTCCACGCCCCGGTGGATCCACCTCAGCTCTGGGAGTACTGCAGCGGTCCCGGCGAGCGCGGCGTCGACGTGGAGCCACACGCCGAACTCCTCGCACACGTCGGCGATGGCGTCGGCGGGATCGATCGCGGTCGACGACGTGGTGCCGACGTTGGCGATGACGATCGTGGGGATGCAGCCGGCAGCGACGTCGGCCGCAATCGCCGCTCGAAGCGCCTCGGGTCGCATGGCGTAGGTGTCGTCCACTTCGATCGAGCGGATCGACGCCGAGCCCAGCCCCGCGGCGCGGATCCCCTTCTCCACGGAGGAGTGGGCGTGGACCGACGTGTACGCCGTGAGGCGATGCTCGAGCACGGCGAGCCCCTCGGCGTTCGATCGGCCCTCCGTTGCTCGCTCGCGTGCTGCGAGGATCGCGACGAGCGTTGCCGACGAGGCGGAGTCCTGGATGACGCCTCCGCCCTGAGAGGTGGAATGGAACGATTCGGGGAGGCCGAGGAGGTCGGCGAGCCAGTCGAGGACGAGCGTCTCGACCTCGGTGGCGGCCGGCGAGGTGATCCAGAGCATGCCCTGGACGCCGAGGCCCGCTGCTGCGAGCTCCCCGAGCACCGAGGGCCCCGACCCACCCGAGTTGAAGTAGGCATGGAAGCCGGGATGCTGCCAATGGGTGACGCCTGGCAGCACGACGTCGGTGAGGTCCCGGAGGACATCGTCGAACGACTCTGCGAGTTCGGGCGGTCGGTCGGGAAGGCGGGATCGCACCCACCCCGGCTCCACCTGGGAGCGCACGGGGAACTCCTCGATCCGCTCCCAGTAGTCGGCGATCCAGTCGATGAGGTCTCGGCCAGCGGCCCGGAACTCGTCGGGGGTCATCCGGCGAGCGTACCGTCCTCGTCGACGGCTGGATCCAGACCCGCAAGCGCACGGACCCGATTCCAGAGGGCGGCCCGTCGCTCCGGCGTGTCGGATCGGCGGGTCGAAGCGAGCCGATGGGTGGCTCGCGGGGCGCGGTCGTGCCAGAACGAGCCCGAATCCCGTGCGCCCGCGTCATCGGCGGCAAGCCAGACCAGGGTGTCGATGCCCTGGTCGGGCGTGCGGAGGAACGACCCCACGACCTTCCTGAACGCGGGGAGGGACTCTTCCACCCCGGGGGTGTCCGCCCAACCCGGGTGGAGCGAGTGGAACGCGACGTCGGGGACCCGTCGTGCCCACTCGCCGGCGAGTGCCACCTGGGCTCGCTTGGCCCGGGCGTACTGCTCGGCACCCCGGTAGCGGCCCTCGTCCATCTCGAGGCTGCCGATGGTGAGTGGCGAGGTGTACATGCCCCCCGAGCTCATGGCGAGGACGCGCGCCCCCACGGTGGTGCGCAGCACCGGGAGCAGCAGCTCCGTGAGGAGGAACGGAGCGACGACATGGACGGCAGTGGTCAGTTCGAGCCCGTCGGCCGTCGTGCGTCGCTCGGCGGTGAGCGCCCCCGCGTTGTGGATGAGCACGTCGAGGTGATCGTGTCGCTCGAGGATCGACGTCCCGGCGCGCTGCACCGCTCCGAGGTCGGACATGTCGGCGACCACGGAATCGATCGAGCCGGACGCGTCGTCGAGGTCGGCGGAGAGCCGTTCGAGCTTCTCCGGGTTGCGGGCGACCAGCACGAGGTCGGCTCCGAGTCCGGCAAGCGATCGGGCCGCAGCGAGGCCGAGCCCGGAGGTGGGCCCGGTGAGCGCGATGGTGCGACCCGTCAGGTCGTAGGAGTCGAGCGGCGTCCAGCCGGAGCTCCGGACGCGATACCCGATGGATGTGAACGACGGGGCGACAAGGCCCTCGAGCAGGCCGTCGATGGTCACGGGACGAGGACGGTGCCTTCCACCGCCTCGGCAAGGCCGCGTGCGGCAGCATTCCCGATGCGCTGAAACCGTCTGGTGAGGAGGCGGTTGGCGAAGGAGAGCGCTCCTTTCAAGGTGAGGGTCGCGTCGTAGGTGATGATCGAGCCGTCGGCGGTGGGCTCCACCTCGATCACGTCGACCGAGCGGAATCGACGGTCCTCCCCGATCACACGGAGGAGCCGTGCCGGCGTGACGTGGGTCACCCCGTAGGTGAGCACCGACGTCCCCCTCCCGACGGGTACCTCCACGTCGTAGGTGGCACCGAGCTCGATGCCCTCTCCCGAGGTCTGCTCCGAGGAGATGACTCCGGGGTCCCACTTCGCGAGGTTCGAGAGGTCGGCGATGAGTTCGAACGCCTCAGGGGCGGAAAGGGACGTGTGGACCTTCGTGGCAAAGTGGGCCATCGGGAATCCTTGGTGGGGTGCACCCTGTGTACGAGGCGCGCCTCGGGTCCGGACGGCCCGCGTGCTCGGTAGGGTGCGCCAGTGGAGTTCTCGGGATCGACCTGTGTGGTCACTGGAGCCGCCTCCGGCATCGGCCGGGCGTGTGCCCGCCGGTTCGCCGAGGAGGGGGCCACGGTGGTCTTCGCCGACCTCGACGTCGACGCCGCGCGGGCCGCGGCCGAAGCGGTGGGGGCCACGGTTGCCCATGTCGACGTCGGGGACCCCACCTCGGTCGGGTCGCTCATCTCCGACGTCTGGGAGGCCCACGGCGGGATCAACTGCTTCTTCTCCAACGCCGGGATCGCCGTCGGCGGTGGCCCCGAGGTCGTGGACGCCGAGTGGGATCGGATGTGGCGCGTGAACGCGATGTCGCACGTCTGGGCAGCGCGTGAGCTCGTGCCGCGTATGCGGGCCCGGGGGAGTGGTCACCTCGTCTCCACCGCTTCGGCGGCGGGGCTGCTCATGGCCACCGGATCGGCGCCCTACACCCTGACGAAGCACGCCGCCGTTGCGTTTGCCGAGTGGCTGGCAGTCGCCCATGGCGACGTGATCGATGTCTCGGTCTTGTGCCCGCAGGGCGTGCAGACCCGAATGGTGGATGCCTTGGACGATCGGGCGAGGAGGTTGGTCGCAGCCGACGGCATCCTCACTCCCGATGAGGTGGCCGACGCCGTGGTGGCCGCCATCAGGGAGCGGCGCTTCCTCATCCTCCCCCACGCCCGCGTCGCCGACTATGAGCGGATGAAGGTGTCCGACCGGGACGCTTGGTTGGCGACGATGCGCCGCCATGTGCACGGGGTCTGAGGCTCAGGTCCCGTTCGTGCCCGGTGGGCGGGGGCGTTCGAACACGTAGCCCTGGGCGTACCGGATACCCGCCGATCGGACGAACGTGAGGAGGTCCTCGGTCTCCACACCCTCTGCGACGACCGGGAGGTCGAGTTCCTCCGCCAGCGTGACGGAGGCCTTGACGATTGCTCGGTCAGCGGCGTTCGTCATTGCGCCCCTGATGAACGACCCGTCGAGCTTGATCCAGTCCAAGGGGAGCTCGCGGAGGAGCGCGAGCGAGTTGGAGCCGGTGCCGAAGTCGTCGAGGGCGATCCGGATGCCGGCGGCTCGGAGGTCCTCGATCGCGGGACGGACCCCGGTGAGGTCCTGGAGGCCGACCTGCTCGGACACCTCCACCGTGAGCGCGGCGCCCAGTGCTCGGAACGCTTCCCCGGACTCCAGCACTTGCGTGTGGATGCGGTGGACGAGGAGATCCGGGGCGGTGAGGTTCACGCTCAACGTCTCTGGCAGCGTTCCAGCCTCCTTCATCACCAGAGCGTCCTCGACGAGGAGATCAAGGACGTGGACGGCGATGCGGGGCCCGAGGGTCCCGAGGATCTCCGGCGTGAGGATGGCCTGGCCGGCTCCCTGTTCGTCGGCGTTCTCGATCCTGAAAAGGGCCTCCGCGCCCACGGTCCGGTTCTCGTCGAGGTCGCGGATCGGTTGGTACCAAAGGCGGACGTCGCCCCGGGCGATCGCTCGTCGGATCCCCTGGTCATGCCGGTATGTCGTGACGGAGCGACGGTCGACGCCGCCGTAGAACCGGATGGAGCCCCGCTCCAGGCGCTTCGCGGCCTCAAGCGCTCCGATCGCCGAGACGAGGAGGTCCTCATCGTCCCCTGAAGAGTGCACTGCGATCCCCAGCGTGAGCGACGGGATGTGCTCGGTGGAACCGACCGCAATCGGCTCAGCCAGTGCGCGGCGTACCTCCTCGGCTACCGCCCGGATCTGCTCATCGGTGCCGCAGTTCTCGAGGAGGAGGGCGAACTGGTCGTCGCCGACACGTCCGACCGCGTCACCATCGCGGGCGAGGCGTTGGAGCCTGAAGGCGGACTCGATGAGCACAGTGTCGGCGCCCTGGGTGCCGACGTGTTCGTTGGTGGTGCCGAAGTGGTCGAGGCCCGCGGCGACGACTGCGCACCTTCCACCGATCCGGTCGGACCGGCTGATCGCGCCCTCGAGGAGCTGTTCGAACTGGATGCGGTTCGGAAGGTCCGTGAGGAGGTCGTGGTGGGCGAAGTGGGTGACCAAGCCCTCCACCGAGCGCATGGAGGTGATGTCGCTGAACGTGACCGCAACGTACATCTCTCCGCTCATGTGCACTGGTCGTGATGAGATCCTGATCCAGCGCTGTTCATCGGTACCCCGTGCGACGCCCATGATCGCATCGTCCACGGGAGCTCCCGTGGCCAGGGTGACCATGGCCGGGTGGTCCTCACCGGGATACGGGGAGCCGTCCTCATGGATTGACTTCCATCGGGGATCCAGCGAGGTGAGGCCTCGGAGTTCGTCGATGGTGAGCCCCAGGATCTCTGCTGCGGCCGCGTTGGCCGCGATCACCTCGCCCGACGGCGCGTGGAGCGCGACCCCATCGGGCAGCATTTCGAGCACGGTGCGAACGAGGTCGGGCGTCAGCCGCTCGTCGCTCCAGTTGGAGTCGGCGCCCGATTCGCTCGTCACGACCGGAGCCTACGCCGCGTCGTCGCCGACATGGCGCAGGAGGCCCACGAGGATCCCCTCGACGAGTGCCTCCCACGAGGCCTCGATGATGTTCTCGTGCACGCCGAGCGTCCCCCACGAGGAGCCGTGGTCTGAGGTCTCGAGGAGCACCCTGGTGGTCGCGGCGGTCCCGTCGGCGCTGTCGAGGACGCGGACGCGGTAGTCCACGAGGCGGAGGTCGGCGACGCCCGGGTAGGTGGACCGGAGTGCCCCGCGGAGTGCTTGGTCGAGTGCGTGGACGGGTCCGACGCCCTTGCCGACGCTCACCCTTCGCTCTCCGTCGACGACCAGTGTGACCGTCGCCTCCGACACCACCTCTTCGTTCGCCCGGCGGTCCGTGTACACGCGGAAGGACTCGAGGCGGAAGAACGGGTTCTCCCAACCGGCGTGGCGGCGGACGAGGAGTTCGAAGCTGCCATCGGCGGCCTCGAAGTGGTACCCCTTGTGTTCGAGGTCCTTGATCTCCTCGATGATCGCCCGTGCCATGTCGTCGTCCATTTCGAGGCCGAGCTCCTCGGCCTTGGAGAGCACGCTCGCCTTCCCGGCGAGCTCCGAGACGACCATGCGGGTGTGGTTACCGACCTTGGAGGGGTCCTCGTGCTCGTAGGCATCCGGACGCCGGGCCAGGGCCGAGGTATGCAGGCCGGCCTTGTGGGTGAAGGCGCTCGCGCCGACGTAGGGACGGTGGGGGTCGAGGGTGATGTTGATGATCTCCGCAACGTGGTGGGAGATGGGGGAGAGCATCTCGAGATCACCCCGGATGACGTCGAGTCCGAGTTTCAGTTGCAGGTCGGGGATGAGGGTCGAGAGGTCCGTGTTCCCCGTTCGCTCGCCGTATCCGTTGATGCAGCCCTGGACCTGTGCGACGCCCGCCTCCACGGCAGCGATGGAACTGGCGACTGCCGTTCCCACGTCGTTGTGGAAGTGGACGCCGACTCCCGAGTCGGGGAGTGCGGCGTGCACGGCGTCGATGGCCCGGAGGATGTCGGAGGGAAGGGTTCCGCCGTTCGTGTCGCAGAGGACGAGGCGCTCGGCCCCTGCCTCGACGGCGGCTCGGAGCACGCGCATGGCGAACTCCGGGTTGTCGCGATAGCCGTCGAAGAAGTGCTCGGCATCGAAGAACACCTTCCGCTCATGGCGCTTCAGGAACTCGATGGACTCGGCAACCATCCGCACTCCCTCGTCGAGGTCGGTGCGCAGCGCTTCGGTGACGTGGTAGTCCCAACTCTTGCCAACGATGCAGATGTGCTCCGTGCCCGCCTCGAGGAGGGCCTTCAGTTGCTGGTCTCCCTCGACGCCTCCGCGTGGGCGTCGGGTCGATCCGAAGGAGGTGAGGGTCGCGTTGCGAAGGTGCAGCTCCGACTGGGCACGTTGGAAGAACTCGGTGTCCTTGAGGTTGGCACCCGGCCATCCGCCCTCGATGAACGTGACACCGAGGTCGTCGAGCAGCCCGGCGATGCGCAACTTGTCGCCGACGGTGAGGCTGATGCCTTCCTGCTGGGAGCCGTCCCGCAGGGTTGTGTCGTAGATCTCGAGCGTCATGGTGGTCTCCGAAACGTGAACAACCCCCTGCCGGGGCAGAGGGTCGTGGACGCACACCGAAGTGGGGTGCGTCAGTCGTCGATAATGATGATGGCGGTCGTGGTGGTCGTCATCGGACGCCGAGTATGGCAGGGAAGAGCAACCTCGCAAACCGGGCGGGGAGCGACCCGAGGAACCGGGGGAAGCCGACCCAGTACTCGCCTATCCCGTCAGCGACGGCAGCCAGGACGGCCGTCGCTGCTCGAAGGCATCGATGGCGTCGGCCTGGTCGAGCGTGACACCGATCGGGTCGAGGCCCTGCAGCAGCCGGTGCTTCTTGGCAGGATCGATGTCGAAGGTCGCCTCGAAGCCCTCGGCGACGACCGTCTGCTCTGCGAGGTCGATCGTGATCTCTGCCGTGGGCTCGTGCTCGACGAGTTCGATGAGCCACCGCACCTCCTTCTCGTGGAGTTCCACGGGCAGGAGGCCTATGTTGCAGCAGTTGCTGTAGAAGATGTCGGCGAACGAGGACGCGATCACCGCATCGAACCCGGCGTCCTGGAGGCCCCACGGGGCGTGCTCCCGGGACGACCCGGATCCGAAGTTGGGCCCGGTGAGGAGGATCACCGCTCCCTCGTGCTCGGGGCGGTTGAGGGAGAACTCGGGGTCGGGGGAGCCGTCGGGGAGGCGTTTCCAGTCCCAGAACACGAACTCGCCGTACCCGGTGCGCTCGACTCGCTTCAGGAACTGCTTCGGCATGATCTGGTCGGTGTCCACGTTCGCCCGGTCGAGGGGGGCGGCGGTTCCGCTGATGACGGTCACGGGGTTCATGCGTACGACCTCACGTCCACGAAGTGGCCCTCGATCGCCGCAGCGGCGGCCATGGCGGGACTCACGAGGTGGGTCCGGCCGCCCTTGCCCTGACGACCCTCGAAGTTCCGGTTCGAGGTGGAGGCGCACCGCTGGCCGGGCTGCAGCACGTCGGGGTTCATGGCGAGGCACATCGAGCACCCCGCGTC
>CAZRJG010000067.1:5329-12052 GCA_964600365.1 uncultured Acidimicrobiia bacterium | reverse complement strand
GCCGAGCAGACCCACCAGAGCATCCTCCCCAACCTCGTCGAGGAGGCGTACGAGCTGTACGACGCGCTCGAAGCGGTCGGGGAGGGCGTTCCGGGGGAGGGCGTCGAGCCCGATTGGGGGGCCTACGCCGACGTGGAGGAGGAGCTCGGCGATGTCCTGATGCAGGTGTTGTTCCACACGACGATGGGCGAGGAGGTCGGCGGAGTGAGCCTCGAAGGCGTCGTGAGCGAGCTCCGACTGAAGCTCATGCGTCGCCACCCCCACGTGTTCGGCGACGTCGAGGCCGGGACGGCCGAGGACACTCTCGAGCGCTGGGAGCGGATCAAGCATGAGGAGAAGGGTCGTGAGAGTGCGCTCGACGGCGTGCCCCGTTCACTCCCGTCGGTCCCGCGCGCCGAGAAGCTCCAGAAGCGGGCGGCCCGGGTCGGATTCGACTGGGACGACATCGCCCACGTGCTCGGGAAGGTCAGGGAGGAACTCGGCGAGCTCGAGGAGGCGATGGGTACCCCCCACGCCGAACACGAGTTGGGTGACGTCCTCTTCTCGGTGGTGAACCTCGCTCGCCACCTCGACCTCGACCCCGAACTCGCCGCCCGTCGCGCCGTCGATCGGTTCGAGCAACGTTTCCGTCAGGTCGAGGTGCTCGCCGACCGATCACTGGAGGAGATGACGCTCGGAGAGATGGATGCGCTCTGGGAGCAGGCGAAGGAAGCCGACACCCGCTGAGTTCGTTCCCCACTCTCCGTGGGTTTCATCAACCTGGGTGAAGCGCTCCGTTGGCTGGTGGAGCAGAGTGCGACACAGGTAGTACCACCCCCCGAAGGGATGTCGACGAATGCGCCCATGGCGCCATCTTTGTGAGGAGCGAGGAGCGACTGCGGTCGAATTCGCGATCGTGCTCGTCCCGCTCCTGATGATCATCTTCGGGATCATCAGCTTCGGACTCACGTTCTCCGATTCCCTCGCGCTCGAGAATGCAGCGCGCGAGTCAGGTCGGTTCGGAGCCGCATACCCGGTCGATGACGCCCCCGCCGTCGGTGATGCAGCGGCGGGTACAGAGGTTGCCTGGCTCCGGACGGTCGCCCAGGTGGCCGAGGGCGCAGCAACCGGGTCGTTGAACGCCAACGCAGCCAACCGCGTCCTGTGCGTGGCCAAGGGCTCCTCGGACGAAGGGTTCGCCCGCGTCCGCATCGAAGGTGCGGCCGATATCACGGCGGCCACGTCTGAGGCCCAGTCCTGCTTCACCAGCACGGCCCCGAGCGGCCATGAGGTCGTGCAGATCCAGGTGCAGCGCGACGGCTGGATCGAGACGGTGGTCTTCAGCAGCAGTCCGCGGCTCGACGGCCGTTCGACGACGAGGTACGAACGATGAACCGTTTCCTGAGTGAAGATCGCGGGGCGGTGCTCCCGATCGTGGCCATCCTCCTCGTGGTGCTGATGGTCATCGCCTCCTTCGTCGTGGACCTGGGCGGCGTCCGCGTCGCGCGTGCGGCGAACCAGCTCGTTGCCGACGCAGCTGCCAGCGCTGGTGCCCTGACCGCAGCCGAGTCGGGGAATGGCCAGGACGTGTGCGAGGTCGTGAAGGCCTACGTGGCGATCAACACGGGTGCCATCGGATCGGCCGACGACCTGTCCGGGATCGACTGCACGGAGTACCCGACGTCGTGTGCCGCTGACTCGCCCGAGGTCTCCCGATCGACCACGGTGAACGGTGTCACCATCGAGATCGCCTACCCCGTGGTGAACGGCAGTCCATTCATGGCATCGCGCCAGATCGGTGCTCCCGACCAACCTGCTTCTTCCTCCGACGGCGATCGATGCGACCGGGTGGGTGTTCGGGTCCAGACCGACTGGGAGGGGACCTTCAGTCGCGTCATCGGAACGGAGCAACTCCCCGCAAACGTGCATGCCGTGGCGATGACCACGACCGGTGGGGTGGATGAGGCACCCATCAACCTGCTCACGCTGGAACGAGAGAAGTGCGACTCGATCGTGGTCAACGGCACAGGCCTGGTCGTCGAGCCGATCCTGCTCCAGGACGACGACGGCGCCTACTTCCTCAGCCCCGGAGTTGCTGCTGCGGACTCTGCAGGAAGCGACGACAAGGACTGTGGGAAGAACTCTGGCGTGTTCCGCCTGACGGGGAAGACTGCCTTCCTCCGCGCCGATGGCCCGGCGGTTCCGATGTGCGCTGGCGGCGTGCTTGCCGACTACTCGATCCCAGTGCCGGGCAGCTCGACGAGCATCGATGTGGGAGCCGGTTGTGGGATCTCGGGAGGCCCTGCCCCGCAGACTGACGGCACCTCTCCGCTCTGGGTGGGAGCCGGGACCGAACCGTCGCCGCTCCCAGGGCCGCTCCCGATGATGACGCGCGCGCCCATCGATCACATGTTCAACTGCTGGAACGACTACACCTCGCTGCCTGACGGAGTGTCGTGGGCGGTGACCAGCCTCACCGACGCCAATCAGCAGAGCATCGGCGGCGTTCCGGAGTGCGATGCGATCTCGGATGCCTCCGTGTACTCGCTCCTCGCCGACGTGGGAGGCTCTGGGGCCCCGTTCGGGAGCACTGCCGATGAGTTCGACAGGGATCGCCCGAACCTCAAGGGCAAGAGTTGCTCGATCACCGAGTTCACCGTCTACGAGGATGATGTCTGGATCGACTGCGATCTTTCCATCAAGGACACCGTTGTGTTCCTGGGCAACGTGGTGTTCGGTGGAGACGTGAGCTTGACAGCGGACGGTGTCCTCGGCACCAATGTCATGACGGTGGGTGGCGAGGTCCCGGAGGATGAGACGACTTGGACGGCGAACACATCGGAGCAGCGGTGGGTGGTGTTCCGCGGCGATCAGTCGGGCTCGGGATCCGAGTTCTCCCGCACGGGTGACGCGGGTGTCTACTTCTTCCAGACGATGGTCTACCTCTCGGACGACATCGTCGGATTCAAGGCGACGGGTGCTGATGCCCCGATCACATGGACAGCTCCCACGGACGGGCCGTTCGAAGACCTTGCGCTCTGGGCGGATGCCGACATCGACGATGGGAAGGGACTCCAGTTCTCCGGAGGGGCCGGAACGGTCCTGGAAGGCGTGCTCTTCACACCGTGGAGCCGTGTGAGCATCACGGGGACGTCGAGTGGCGACGACAAGTTCTATCAGGTGAGCGCCCAGTTCATCTCGAAGGCCCTCACAGTGTCGGGTGATGCCGTTCTGCGGATCACTCCCACGGCGGACCGCTCTGTCTTCTTCCCATCGGATCCGGTCACAGCAATCATTCGTTGAGCCCGCTGGCACTCACGGGATCCGGGCGTACACTGGGCGCACGAGGGTATCTCAGAGGGGAGTGCGATCGATGCTGTTCAGGCGTCGGATGCGATCAGAGAAGGGAGCGGCAGCCGTTGAGTTCGCGCTCGTGCTGATTCCCCTCCTCATGATCGTCTTCGGCATCATCAGCTTTGGCATCACGTTCAGCGACTCCCTGGCCCTCGAGAACGCAGCACGGGAAGCAGCTCGATTCGGCGCGTCGTACCCGCTGGCGGATGCCGGTACCTCTGGAACGGAGATCGAGTGGCTTCGTGATGTGGCGGAGACAGCCGAGTTCGCGGCCACCGGAACGCTGTCCGTAGGCGTCGACGGCCGCGTGGTCTGCGTTGCGCGGGGAGCCGGGGAGGCCGCCTCGGGCTTCAATCGCATCAGGGTCACGGGCAGCGACGCGATCTCGGATGTGACCATCGACGTCGGTAGCTGGTGCTACGACAATGACGCGCCGATCGCCCACACGGTGGTCCAGGTGCAACTTCAGCGTGACGGCTGGATAGAGACCGTCGTGTTCAGTTCCAACCCGCGCCTGGACGGGCGGTCGACCACGCGGTTTGAGCGATGACTCGGCTTGCCAGTGGCGATCGTGGGGCCGTGCTCCCTATCGTTGCGATCCTCCTCGTTGTCCTCCTCCTCGTTGCGGCGTTCGTCATCGACCTCGGTGGGGTTCGTGTCGAGCGTGCGTCCAATCAGGTGGTGGCTGACGCAGCCGCAGCAGCCGGCGCGCTCACGGCAGCTGCTGCTGAGTCCAACGTGGGAGAGCAGGTGTGCAACGACGTGAAGGCGTACGTGGCCATCAACTCCTCGGGCATTTCAGGAGTGGGCGATCTCGCCGGCATTGAGTGCTCTGGGTACCCCCCATCCTGCGATTCGTCGACAGCGGAGCACACCTCGTCCACCTCGGTGAACGGTGTCACCGTCGAGATTGCATTCCCCGTCCAAGATGACAGCGATTTCATGGACTCTCGGCAGATCGGAGCGCCTGACCAGCCGGCGTCGGCTGACGATGGCGACAAGTGCCAGAGGGTCGGCGTTCGGATTCAGACGGACTGGTCGGGGACCTTCAGCCGCCTCATCGGCATCGAGGAGATCCCCGCGAACGTCCATGCCGTTGCTCGTACCCAAGGCACGGGTGGTGAGGACGCGCCCTTGAACCTTCTCGTGCTCGAGCGCTACGACTGCAAGGCGCTCCGGGCCAGTGGCTCCAACAACGCGGGGATCATTGTCGGCCCGCTCGTGGCGGATGGTGGGAGCGGAACGGCGATTCTCTCCCCGGGCCTTGCCGCGTCGGACTCGGACGGTTCGGACTGTCCGGAGAACGACGGAGTGGTCTACCTCGACGGCTCAAACGTGGTCATGCGAGCTGATGGCCCGGCTGGGTGCTCGTCACAGGTCGGTACCGAGACCCTCGTGGTCCCGGCGGGGACGCCCATTGGGTCCGGGACGACCGTGAGTTCTGCGACCCTCACCGTGGGTCAGGGCTGCGGGGAGATCGCGTCGCTGGCGAACAGTGCCCCGGACTGCTCGAGCGACGGATGCTTCGCGAACGACTCCAATCCGCCAGTTCCGTATCCCGGTGTCATCCCGGGCCGGCTCACGAGGGCCCCCATCGACCACCAGTACAACTGCTGGTCGAACTACCTGCTTCCGCCGTCGGGCACTTCGTGGGCGGTTGATGCGCTCCTGCCTTCTGTCGAACAGGACATCCCCGGATGCTCTGGCGATGACGATCACATCTACGACCTGATCGAGTTGGTGGGTCCGGTGGCCGACGGCGTGCCTTTGGGTTTCGTCAACTACACGGACCTTGGAGGCGACTGCAGTCACGGTGGAGCGCCTGGCTCCACCTACGTCTACTCAGGGGCGAACATCCGTGTGGATTGCGACCCGTTTGAAGTCAAGAGAAACATCATCTTCACGGGCGGCAATGTGGTGTTCGACGGCGATGTGCTCATCAGTTCGAGTGGTGGGCTGGGTGTGAACATCAAGGTGGGTCTCGTGGATGGTGAGTGGGTCCCTGTCGATTCGTCGGGGCAGGAGGTGCTTCCCTTCGATGAAGACGTGGAAGGGACCGGGCCCGCGTACTGGGTGGAGGACCTCGATGAGGCGTGGGTCTTCTTCCGTGGCGGGTCGGGGGGTGCGGAGTTCTCCAAGACCGGTCAGGCGAGCCTTGTCATGCTGAACACCATGGCGTACTTCTCCAAGCGGATGACGGATCCCGGTGACGCGGACAAGGAGTTCTCGCTGGCGGGCGGCAGCAACGGTGTGCTCCGCTGGGTGGCGCCGATCACGGGCGTCTTTGAGGATCTCGCCCTATGGTCGGATGGCCAGGACACGCACTCGTGGTCGGGCCAGGCCGAGCTTGATCTGGAGGGCGTCTTCTTCGTTCCCTGGACGCGAGTCGAGTACGTCGGTCAAGGTGAACAGGAGCAGGTGGCGGCTCAGTTCGTGTCCAAGTCGCTCCACGCCAGTGGTCAGGGGGCGCTCTACCTCCAGCCCCGTGCCGACAGGGCAGTCTCCTTCCCGATCGACCCAATCACGATGATCATCCGCTGATCGTCGGTGTTTCTCCGTACCCTGCCGATGTCGGGTCTGCGCGCGCCGTCCCTAGCATCGCGCTGGTCCGCACGACTGCACAGGAGACATCGTGAGCGCCACCACGATCACCGCAATCAAGGCCCGTGAGATCCTCGACTCCCGGGGGAATCCGACCGTCGAAGCCGAGGTGTACCTCGCCGGCGGTGGGTTCGGCCGTGCCGGGGTGCCGAGTGGTGCCTCCACTGGCGCGCTCGAGGCAATCGAGCTGCGCGACGGTGGCGACACATGGGGCGGCAAGGGCGTCTCCAAGGCCGTCGCGAACGTCACCGACAAGATCGCTCCCGAGGTCATCGGGATGGACGCCACCGACCAGGAAGCGGTCGACCGGGCGATGCTGCTCCTCGACGGGACTCCCAACAAGGCTGCACTGGGGGCCAACGCCATCCTCGCCGTCTCCCTCGCCACCGCTCGTGCTGCCGCAGCGCAGGTCGGCCTCCCGCTCTACCGCTACCTCGGCGGCCCGAAGGCCCGGGTCCTCCCGGTGCCGATGATGAACGTGCTCAACGGTGGTGTCCATGCCGCCAACTCGGTGGACATCCAGGAGTTCATGCTCGTGCCGGGCGGCGCTCCGTCGTTCCGGGCCGCGCTCCGGGCCGGGGTCGAGATCTACCACGTCCTCAAGAAGGTGCTCGGCGGTCGGGGCCTCGCCACGAACGTCGGCGACGAGGGCGGGTTCGCCCCCAACCTCGCCACGAACCGTGAGGCCCTCGAACTGCTCGCCGAGGCGATCGAGTCCGCCGGGTACCGACTCGGTGAGGACGTCGGCCTCGCGCTCGACGTCGCGGCCACCGAGAACTACGCCGAGGG
>CAZRJG010000067.1:0-5319 GCA_964600365.1 uncultured Acidimicrobiia bacterium | reverse complement strand
GCTCCTACCAACTCGACGGCAAGGACCACTCCTCCGAGGAGATGGGCGCCTACCTCGCCGGCCTCGTCGACGAGTTCCCCCTCATCTCGATCGAGGACGGCATGTCCGAGGACGATTGGGACGGATGGAAGATCCACACCCAGCAACTCGGCGACAAGGCCCAGCTCGTGGGTGACGACCTGTTCGTCACGAACGAGGAGATCCTCCGGCGCGGTATCGCCGAGGGGACGGCGAACGCCATCCTCATCAAGGTCAACCAGATCGGTTCGCTCTCCGAGACGCTCCACGCCATGGAGACCGCCGAGCGGGCCCGCTACGGCCGCATGGTGAGCCATCGCTCGGGTGAGACGGAGGACTCCTTCATCGCCCACCTCGCGGTGGGCACGAACGCCGGGCAGATCAAGACCGGTGCGCCCGCCCGAAGCGAGCGGACCGCCAAGTACAACCAGCTCCTGCGCATCGAAGAGGACCTTGGTGCCTCTGCGCGGTACGCCGGTTGGGAGACGTTCAGGGGCCGGTGATGGGCAAGCGGGTGGCCGTCATCGTCCCGGTGGTGCTGCTGATGCTGGCAGCCGCCCTCTTCTCCAACCTGTTCCCGTTCCGCCAGATGCTCGCCGCCGATCGGGCAGTCGCCTCCGCACAGGAGGAGCTCGACGCCCTGCAGGAGGAGAACGCCCGGAGGGCCGCCGACCTCGAGGCGTTGCGCACTCCCGAGGAGGTCGAGCGCCTCGCCCGGGAGGAACTCGGCTACGTGTTCCCCGGTGAGCAGGGGTTCGTGGTCGTCGCGCCCGACGAGGCGCCGGTCCGCGCCGAGGCCGTCGGCGACGTTGCACCGCTCCCGGAACCCCGGCCCTGGTACGCGCCGATCGTGGACTTCCTCATCGGCCGCGACCTCGAGGAATGACCGCCGACCCACTGCAGCGGGTCGTCAGCGCCCAACTGGGGCGGCCGGCCCGATCGGAGTTCGCCGTGCGGGCGACATGCGCGCTCGGCCTCCCCGTCGTCATCGAGGTCCCCCCGGTGCTCGAGGACGGCACACCATTCCCCACCACGTTCTGGCTCACGTGTCCCCTTGCCTCGAAGCGCATCGGCCGCCTGGAGGGACTTGGGGGCGTGAAGCAGCTCGAGCGGTACGCCGAGCACGATGAGTCCTTCGGGACGGCGCTCGACGCCGCACACGCCCGGTACTCACGCGAACGTGACGCCAACGTCCCCGACGACGTTCCGCATGCCCCCACCGGGGGAGTGGGCGGTACCCGAACCGGCATCAAGTGCCTCCACGCCCACTACGCCGACCATGCAGCGGGCAACGAGAATCCGGTGGGAGCGGTCACTGCGCCGTTCGTCGAACCACTCGACTGCACGACGCCGTGCGTGGCCGATGGCGAGCGAAACCCGAAGTGGCACGAGCCGCGTTGATGCGGGCGGCCGTCTTCGACATCGGCACGAACACCGTCCGCTGCCTCGCCGTCGACAACGGAGCGGAGGTGTTCCGTGCACACCGGGTCGTGCGACTCGGCCAAGGCGTCGATGCACTCGGCTCCTTCACCCCCGAGGCGATCGAACGGGCGGTGGCGGGTCTCGCCGAGCTGCGCGCAGAGGTAGGTGAAGTCGACCTGGTCGACGCGGTGGCGACCTCCGCGACGAGGGACGCGGCGAACCGGGATGTGTTCCTCGACTTGGTCGAGGCAGTGCTCGGGGTTCGGCCCCGGGTCATCGACGGGGTGGCCGAGGCCGACCTGTCATTCCGTGGGGCGGCGGCGGACCGGTTCGATCGACCGGTCCTCGTGGTCGATGTCGGCGGTGGTTCCACCGAGTTCGTGATGGGCGACACGTCGCCCAGGTACGCGATCTCCGCCGACGTGGGTTCGGTGCGCCTCACCGAGCGTGTGCTCCCGGAGCGACCGACGTCCCGGGTCGATGACGCCCTCGGCGCAGCCCTCGACCTCATGGCCGAGGTCTCGCTCCCCGAGGTGCCTGCGACGGTGGTCGGCGTGGCCGGCACCTTCACCGCACTTGCGGCCATCGCCCTCGACCTGCCCGCCTACGACCGTGACCGGGTGCACGGGCACGTGCTGGGGATCGACTCGATCGAGTCCCTCGTCGCCCACCTGTCGTCGTTGACGGTCGAGGAGACTGCGGCGATCCCGAGCCTCGAACCTGCGAGGGCCCCGATGCTGCTCGGTGGTGCGATCGTGGTGCTCGCCGCGCTTCGGACGGTCGGGGCGACGGAGGTGGTCGTGAGCGAACACGACCTCCTCGACGGGCTCATGGAGGACCTCGTCGGGCCCTGACTCCCCATGTCCGGGGCAGCCACGAGGTCCTGGGCCTGCTCATCACCGGCATCGATGATGGCGTGGTCCGGTTGGACGAGAACGCCGACTTCTCCCGGCCCGATTGGACGCGCGACGAACAGCCGGTGCGGGTGCGCACGGCCGGCGCCTGATGCCCTCCGTACACTCGGGGCGCGCCCCGGTGCCGGAACTGGGATACGGAGCCGGCTTAAAACCGGCCGCCCGCAAGGGCATGTGGGTTCGAATCCCACCCGGGGCACGGACAGGCGCGAGGGCGCGAGCGGCGTAGCCTCCGCCCATGCCCACGACCCCCCCGGCGCTCTCCGACTCCCGGCTTTCGAACCTGGGCGCGGTCGCCATCCTCCGGGCCTTCGAGGACTACGCCGATCGGTGGATGATCGTGACGCGGCGAGCCAGGATCCGCTTCCAGCAGCGTGACTGGGCGGGCATGCAGAGTGACACGTCCGAGCGGCTCTCCCTCTACGGCGAGGCCGTGCGCCCCGCGGTGGATGAGATCCGCTCGCTGCTGGGTGACCGGGTGCGGGACCCGATGCTGTGGGCGGGGATGAAGGCGGTCTATTCGGGCCTCATCATGTCCCGCAACGACTGGGAGATCGCCGAGACCTTCTTCAACTCGATCACCCGCAAGGTCTTCGACACGGTCGGGGTGAACCAACAGATCGAGTTCGTGGACACCGACTTCGAGGTGCCACCGACCCCCGCCGGGACGTCGATGGTGCGGACCTACGCACACACGGCCGACCTGCCCGGGCTCATCGTCTCGATCCTCGAGGACGCAGACCTCGGGGTCTCGTTCGCCGACCTCGCCGACGATGCGGCCGCGGTGGCCGAACGGGTCTCGGGCCGACTCCACGAGGCGAGCGCCCTGCCCTCGGTCGAGCGCGCCGAGGTGCTCGACATGGTCTTCCACCGGGGCGCCGCCGCGTACCTCGTGGGATGGATCCTGTCGGCGTCGGAGCAGTTCCCCCTCGTGCTCGCCGTCGAGCATCGGGAAGGGGGAGCAGTGGTCGATGCGGTGCTCCTCCACGAGAACGAGATCTCGATCCTCTTCTCGTTCACCCGCTCGTACTTCCACGTCGATGCCGAGCGTCCCTACGACGTGGTCCGCTTCCTCAAGCGACTCATGCCGCGCAAGCGAACCGCCGAGTTGTACATCTCCATCGGGAGGAACAAGCACGGCAAGACGGAGCTCTACCGGGACCTCCTGCGATACCTGAAGGGTTCGACTGATCGCTTCGAGGTGGCGAGGGGGAAGAAGGGCCTCGTCATGGCGGTCTTCGGCCTGCCCGGCCACGTCGACGTGTTCAAGGTGATCCGTGATCGGCCCGGGTACCCGAAGACGATCACCCGCGAGGAGGTCATGGCGAAGTACTCGCTCGTGTTCCAACATGAGCGGGGCGGACGGCTCATGGACGTGCAGTCGTTCGAGCACCTCTCCTTCCCCGTCGAGCGATTCGACGAGGCGCTGCTCGACGAGCTCATCGCCGAGTGCGGCAACACCGTTCGGGTCGAGGGCGGTGAGGTGGTGATCGAGCACCTCTACGTCGAGCGCCGCGTGATCCCCCTCGACATCTACGTGCGGGAGGCATCGCCCCTCCACGCGCGGACCGCCGTCGTGGACTTCGGCCGGGCGATCAAGGACCTCGCCAGCAACGACGTGTTCCCCGGCGACCTCCTCCTCAAGAACTTCGGCGTGACCCGCCACGGGCGGGTGGTGTTCTACGACTACGACGACCTCACCACGCTCCAGGGCATCAACTTCCGCCACATGCCGGCCCCCCGCTCGTTCGAGGACGAGTTCTCGTCCGAGCCGTGGTTCCAGGTCGGACCGGACGACATCTTCCCCGAGGAGCTGAAGCGGTTCCTCGGGCTCACCGACGAACTCCGCGACGCGTTCCTCGAGGCGCACGACGACCTGTTCTCAGAGGACTGGTGGCACGACAAGCAGGCCACCCTCGAGGCCGGGGTGCACATCCCGATCTACCCGTACGGGGAGGCGGCACGGCTGTAGGCCGGTCCACTCCCATGGCCGCCGCGTAGTCTTTGGGGAGACGACAGGAGGATCCCCATGAGGATCATGGTTGGTATTGATGCATCGTCCCGCGGCGCCCTCGAGGAGGCGCTCGCGCTCGCCAAACGGCTCGATGCGGAGCTCCACGTTGTGTACTCCTCGTTCGTCTCGGCCGCCCTGTTCAGTGCCGTCGCCCGCGTCCCCGTCGACGTGGAGGCCATCAAGGACGCCCAGGCCGAGGGCGTGTGGGAGATGGTGGACGACGTGATGGCAGGGGAGGAGTTCCCGATCCATCGGCACACGGTGAATGGATATCCACCCGACGCCCTGCTCGACGCAGAGAAGCAACTCCATCCGGACCTCATCGTGCTGGGGTCCCGAGGCCGCGGCGAGCTCGCGTCGTTCCTCCTCGGCAGCACCGGCCACCGCGTCCTGCAGTACGCCAAGGCGAATGTGCTCGTCGTGAAGCACCGCGACGAGGACTGATCGTCAGCTGATCAGCATCCCGCCGTCGACGACGAGCGTCGCCCCGGTCATGAAGGATGAGGCGTCGGAGGCGAGGAAGATCGCCGGTCCGGCGAACTCCTCGGGTCGGCCCCAGCGTCGCATCGGCGTGCGGGCTCCGATCATGAGCTCCTCGAACTTCGGGTTGCGCATCACGTCGGTCATCTCCGTCTCAACGAAGCCAGGGGCGATCGAGTTCACCCGGATCCCGTGGCGGGCGAGTTGGATGCCGAACGCCTTCGCCATCTGCATGACGGCGGCCTTCGACGCCGAGTAGTGCGGTGACAGGGAGTTGCCGAGGATTCCCCCGGTGGAACCGATCACGACGATCGAACCGCCGTCGCCCTGGCCGATCATCTGCCCGGACACCGATCGCAGCGTGAAGAACGCCCCGCGGAGGTTCACGTCGAGGACGCGGTCCCACTCCTCGGTCGGGAACTCCGGCAGTCGGCCGGCGCCCGCGACCCCCGCGTTGAGCACGGCGACGTC
>CAZRJG010000066.1:0-12634 GCA_964600365.1 uncultured Acidimicrobiia bacterium | reverse complement strand
GTCACGGTCCTCAAGCTCCATCGAGACGGCGCGGATCGCGCCGACCTCCTCCAGATCAACACGGCGCTCAAGGAACTGCGCTACACCAACCTCGCGTTCACCCCGCACCGCCAGCAACCGAAGGTGACGATCTTCGGGAGTGCACGCACCGAGCCCGACGCCCCCGAGTACGACATGGCGCGGCGCCTCGGCGCCGAGATGGCTGCACTCGGATGGGGCGTCATCACCGGGGCGGGCCCCGGGATCATGGCCGCAGGGAACGAGGGCGCCGGGCGGGACGCGTCGTTCGGCGTCAAGATCCGCCTCCCGTTCGAGGCCTCGTCCAACGAGTGGCTCGATCCGGCCAGGGTCATCAACTACAAGTACTTCTTCACCCGCAAGCTCGGCCTCGTGAAGGAGGCACACGGTTTCGCGATCTTCCCCGGAGGGTTCGGGACGATGGACGAGGCCTTCGAGTTCCTCACCCTCGTCCAGACCGGGAAGAGCGACATGCACCCCATCGTCCTCCTCGAACCCGAGGGGAGCGACTACTGGACGGCGTTCCGCTCCCTCGTCGCCGAGCAACTCGGCGCTCGGGGAATGATTCACCCGGAGGACCTCGACCTGTTCATGATCACCTCCGACGTGTACGAGGCGATCGACGAGATCTGTGGTTTCTACCGCAACTACCAATCGCAGCGGTACGTGGGCGACCTGCTCGTGCTCCGAGTCCTCGAGGCCCCCGACGACGACGCGTTGGCACGGCTCTCCGAAGCGTTCGCCGACATCCTCTCCTCGGGGCGCATCGAGCGCATCGCACCGACCGACGCAGAGGTCGCAGAGGACGACGAACTCGACCACGCGCGGATCGCACTCCACTTCGATCGTCGCCACTTCGGGCGGCTGCGCCACCTCATCGACCGGCTGAACGACCTCATCCCGCCGACCCACCAGGTGCTCCCACCGCAGCCGTTCACGCGCGAACAGCAGGACCGCCCCTGGTGATCAGTCGTGGGGAAGCGGCACCCATGCGGCTCGCAGCATCCCGAACGGCGTGACCGACTCGAGGTTCGAGACCCGCGACGTGTAGACGTCGGCATACCGCTCCACCTGGCGGGCGAACAGGCTCTTGTCGAGCCCTGCTCGCATGAGGAGGCCCCATGATGGGTTGTGGAGCTCACTCGAGGAGATCGCAAGGGGGGCGATCTGCTCGTCGAGCGCAGCCACCTCCCCGCTGAGGCGCGCCACCTCGGGATCACCTGCCTCACTCGCCCCGTGGTGGAGGAGGGAGAGCCGTCGGGCCGCAACGGACGACTCGAACTGGGCCTTCTCGGCCATGAGGCGGGTGAGCTGCTGCTCGATGGGGGCAAACGCAGCCAGCGCCGCGAGTTCGTCCTCCAACTCCCGGATCACCAGGGCGGTGCGCCATCGGTGGATGGCCTTGGAAACGTGCACGTCCCCAAAGAGGTGGTCCCCTACGTAGAGCACCTGATCGCCCGAAAGCCCGAGGCTCGCCTCGACCTGCGCCGCCGAGCCCCCCGAGTAGACCCGGTCGGGGCTGAGGTCACCCCGATGTGGCCGGAGCAGACCCTCCCGCTCGTCGACCACCTCGTAAAGGGGACGATCGGCAGAGAAGAAACTCGGCTTGTCGGCTGCGACCACCACGACGTCGAACAGGTCGCGCCACGAACCCGAGGGGACGTGCGGGGCGATGTATCGCTCGAGGATCGCCGAGGCATACGCCCAATCGGAGTTGGTGATGAGCAGGAGGCGCTTGCCAGCCGCTCGTTGGTCGAGCAGGGTCGGGACGACGCGCGGGTCGGGGTCCACGAACCGGTCTGGGTCGGCGAGGATCCGCTGCTTGAGCCGTCCCCCTGCGTGGGCCGCCTCCACTGCGTCCCTCACGGCGCCATGCAGGTCCTCGTAGCCGAGGGTCTCCGGGATCCGTCCTGCGTCGAGGAGGTCGACCATCTGCGCGTAGAGCGATGCCTCGCTGTGGCTGAAGAGCGTGTTCAGGAAGAGCCACCGTGGCTCGTTGAGGTCGACCACGGTTCCCGCGTACCGCCTCCTTGTCTCCCCGAACTCGAGCGCCCGGGTCCCATGGGCCGCCTTGATCACGTACCCGAACCGGGTTGCCTTCACGAGGTTCCCGTACTCGAGGTCGATCGTGAGGCCCTGGATCACGCTGTCCGGATCGAACGCGAGCTCCCCCACGGGCCAACCACGGGCAGCGAGCCGTTCCTTCGCCACCTCGTACGCCACGCCCTCCCACTCCGAGGTGCGATAGTGGATGAGGGTGTAGTCGAGGTCGTAGCCGATGGCCTCGATCGAGCGCAGGTTGAGCGTGCGGTTGACGAACACCGCCGGTGTGTCGGAGGACCCCATGGGACGATCCTATGGGGTCGGGATACATGGCGCGCCGTCGGGTAACGACCCGGCCACCGGTACAATCCCTCGCCGTGCGTGAGATCCTGACCGACCTGGTCGCCGAGCAGCAGAGCTTCGACCAGTACCTCCAAAAGATCCCCCCGCGAGACTGGAAGAAGCCGGTCGCCGCGAAGGGTTGGACGGTGCAGAACCTGGTGGCCCACCTGGCCCAACTCGAGGATCTCGCCACCGCTGCCATCGAGGATGATGCCGATCCCATGGACGAGGTCGCCCGTGCCGGTTCGTTCGAGGCACTGGTGAAGGAAGGCATCAAGCAGGGCGACACGATGCGCCCCCAGGATGTCATCGAGTGGTGGCGCCTCTCCCGGGCGGCCACGATGGACGCCCTTTGGCTGTGCGAGACCTCCGATCGTGTGCCCTGGTTCGGCGGCGACTGCTCCGCCAAGCTCATGGCGACGTACCGGATCATGGAGACCTGGGCACACGGCCTCGACGTGTACGACCAGCATGGGGTCGAGGTGGAGGCGTCCCCTCGCCTCAAGCACGTGTCATTCCTCGGCTGGAAGCTGCTCCCCGTGGCGTTCGCACGAGCGGGTATCGAGCCGGTCGACATTCGCGTCGAGGTGATGGGCCCGAACTACTCCAAGTGGAGCTTCGGTCCTGAGGGCGCCCCGAAGATCAAGGGACCGGCGATGGAGTGGTGCCGCTACATCGTGCAACGCTCTCCCCTCAAGGACTGTCCCGGCCTCGTCGCCGAGGGAGCCGATGCCGAGCAGGCACTCGCTCTCGCCACGGCCTACGTCACTCCGGAATGATCCCCGAGCTCATCGGCATGGTGCACCTGGGGCCACTGCCCGGTGCTCCGACCGCGTCATCCATGCCACAGGTGGTCTCCGACGCCGTCCGGGACGCCCTCGCCCTCGCCGACGCCGGGTTCGACGCAGTGATGGTGGAGAACTTCGGTGACGCTCCCTTCCACGCCGACGATGTCCCAAAGGAGACGGTCGCTGCGATGACCAGGGCCGTGGGCGCCGTCGTCGATGCCGTCGGCATCCCGGTCGGGGTGAACGTGCTGCGCAACGACGCCCTCGCCGCCCTCGCCGTTTCCGCTGCGACGGGCGCCTCGATGGTCCGCGTGAACGTGCTCTCGGGATCCATGTACACCGATCAGGGCCTCATCGAGGGGCGTGGCGCGGAAGTCGCACGCCTCCGAGCCCGACTCTGCCCCGACGTTGCGATCCTCGCAGACGTGTTCGTCAAGCACGCAACGCCTCCCCCGGGGCTCACGCTGCTCCAGGCCACCCACGACCTCGCGGGGCGAGGCGGAGCCGATGCCCTCGTCGTCTCTGGGTCCGGGACCGGCGCAGCGATCAGCCTCGACGACGCCCTCGTGGTGAAGAAGGCCGCTCCCCACCTCCCCCTGGTCGTGGGCTCCGGCGCCACGCCCGAGTCGCTCCCCTCGCTCCTCGAGGTGGCGGACGCCATCATCGTGGGTACATCGGTGAAGTTCGGCGGCGTCACGACAGCGCCGGTCGATCCGGCTCGCGCCCGGGAGATCGTCGACGCCCGCTGATTGGGGCGACGCCTCTCGCCCAGGCCTCCTTGTCGGTTAGCGTGCTGCCGGTGCCGGCGTCGCAGCGGATCATCGGGATGATGGACACGGTCCGGGCTCGGACCTTTCGGCTCACGCGTTCGCTCGACGACGACGACCTGGAGCGCCAGTTCGATCCCATCATGTCTCCCATCGTGTGGGACATGGGCCACATCGCCAACTTCGAGGAGTGGTGGCTCCTCCGGGAGGTGGGGGGCAGGGAGGCCCACGATCCCCGACTCGACTGCCTCTACAACCCGTTCGACAACCCACGCTGGACCCGTGGTGACCTCGACATCCTCGATCGGGTGGACGCGACGGCATACCTGGCTGAGGTGCGTGGAGAGGTCGCGACCCTCATCCGTCGGGCAACATTCGATCCCGAGGACCCGCTCCTTCGCGACGGCTACGTGTTCTCGATGGTCGCCCAGCACGAGGCGCAACACCAGGACACGATGTTGCAGGCCATGAACCTGCGACCCGACCTGCCCCACCTGCGGTTGCCCGAGGCTCCGTCGCCCCGGCCCCGACCGGTCGACGACGACGCACGGATCCTCGTCCCTGCAGGGTCCTTCCGCATGGGGACCGATGACCGATCGTCCGCCTACGACAACGAACGCCCCTCGCACGAGGTGTGGGTGGACGCCTTCGCCATGGACCGATTCCCGGTCACGAATCGCCGCTTCGCGGAGTTCGTCGCTGCCGGGGGCTACGAGCACCCGGAGCTCTGGTCCGAGGGTGGTCGGTCATGGCTCGGGGAGACCGGTCACGAGGCCCCGCAGGGTTGGCTCCCCGACCTCGATGGAGGATGGCTGGTGCGGCGCTTCGGGGCGACGGTTCCGCTCGATCCCCGGGAGCCCGTCATGCACGTCTCGTTCTGGGAGGCGGAGGCGTTCGCCTCGTGGGCGGGTGGCCGCCTCCCGACCGAGGCCGAGTGGGAGAAGGCCGCGGCGTGGGACCCCACCAGTCCCCAATCGCGTGCCCTTCCGTGGGGTGGGCGTGCGATCACCGCGGCGCACGCCAACCTGGACGTCACGCACCTCGGCCCGGCGCCGGTCGGCAGCTACCCGGCAGGCGCCTCGGCGCTGGGGTTCGAACAGCTCCTCGGGGACGTGTTCGAGTGGACCTCCTCCCCGTTCAGCGCGTACCCGGGCTACGAGACCTTCCCCTACCCGGAGTACTCGGAGGTGTTCTTCGACGAGGGGTACACCGTGCTGCGGGGGGCGTCGTGGGCCACCTCGCACCTCGTCGCCCGCACCACGTTCCGCAACTGGGACCACCGGCGGCGTCGACAGATCTTCGCCGGTCTGCGGGTCGCCTGGAACCTCTGAAATGTGTCGCTTCGTGGCGTACCGGGGACCTGCGATCCCACTCGCCGACCTCGTCTACGACGCGCCCCACGGCCTCGAGCGACAGGCATTCGCACCACGGCAGCTCGTCTCGGGCCATGTGAACGTCGACGGCACGGGTGTCGCCTGGTGGCGGGAGGGCGACCCGGAGCCACTCTTGTATCGGAGCGAACGGCCCCCGTGGTCAGACCCAAACCTCCCTGCATTGAGTCGCCGCCTGCACGCCACCTCTGTGCTCGCGGCCATCCGGAATGCCACTCCCGGGATCCCGTTCGGGCCGGACCACGTCCAGCCATTCGTGTTCGACGGCATCGCGGGCACCCATAACGGGTGGGTAGAGGGATTCTCGGGTGCCGTCGGGCGGGACCTCGTGGGGCTGCTCTCCCCTGAGGCGTTCTCCTCCCTCCCGGCGATCAGCGACTCGCTCGTCGTGGTGCGGCTGGCGATCTCGGAGGCGCTCTCTCGAGGGAGCCTCACCGCCGGGTTGCGGGCGGCGGCCGACCAGGTCCTGGCGGTGTGTGAACGACATGACGTCCGATGCGGCCTCAACCTCGCGCTCGTCGACCGCACCACCATCGCTGCCGTGCGGACGGCGCGGGACGTCGAGCCCAGTTCGCTCTGGTCCAAGGCCTCGGGGTCGGCCCGTTGGGTGGCGTCCGAACCCCTCGACGATGCCGGCTGGGACGCGGTCGCCGCCGACCGTGTCGTGGCCGTGGACCGGGACGCCATCTCGCTGGAGGACCTGTGACCCACACCCAACGGGTGGCCCCGGCGCGGATCGGTCGGATCTCCGAACCCCTGGACCACCGCACGATGCTCGCCGACGACGTCCGAAGGGGACTCGCCTCGACCCAGAAGGCACTCCCCCCGAAGTACTTCTACGACGCCAGGGGGTCCGAGCTCTTCGACCACATCACACGGCTCGAGTCCTACTACCTCACGGACTCGGAGCTGGAGATCCTCTCCACCGGGGCATCGCGCATCATGGAGGTGGCACACCCCCGCGAGCTCATCGAGCTCGGTTCCGGCTCCTCTCGCAAGACGGACACCCTGCTCCGGGCGATGGGTGAGCTGGACCCATCGGCCAGGTACATCCCGCTCGACATCTCGGAGGACGCAGTACGAGCCGCGGTCGAGAGGCTCCGGGAGGACTTCGCCTGGCTCCGCGTCGACGGGTACGTCGCCGACTTCATCCACGACCTCCACCTCGTTCCACGCACCGGCCCACGCCTCGTCGCGTTCCTCGGCTCGACCATCGGCAATTTCCCTCCGCGCGAACGGGAGCGGCTCCTCGGCGAGATCTCCCGGATGCTCGATCCCGGCGACCATCTCCTGCTCGGCGTCGACCTCGAGAAGGACTGGGAGATCCTGTCGGAGGCCTACGACGAGCCCGAGGGAGTCACCGCGGCATTCAACCGCAATGTCCTGGGGGTCGTGAACCGGGAACTCGACGGGAACCTCCCCGTCGAGGACTTCGCACACCGGGTGACTTGGAATCCCACGTTGCACTGCGTCGACATGTGGCTCGAGGCCACGAGGCAGATCACCGCCCGCATCGACGCGCTCGACATGGTCGTGGACTTCGCCGAGGGTGAGCGCATCCACACGGAGCATTCGACGAAGTTCACGCGCGAGGGCATCACGGGGGAACTGGCGGCCACCGGGTTGGCCGTCGACTGGTGGGCGACGGACTCCAGGGGGTGGTTCGGGCTCCTGCTTGCACGCCCCACCCCATGACCGGGCGGGGGTCAACCGTCCCGCAGCTGCACACCCACCTTCTGGAGGAGCTGGAGGAGCGCCGGGGCCGGATCCTTGAAGTTGTGGGGGTGGAGGACGTGGTCGTACCGCCTCATGAACCCGGTCATGGCCATCACGATGTGGTCGAGGTTGACGGTGTGGAGGTCGTTCGTGGGAGCCTGCCCGAACGCGACGAGTCGGGCTCGGATCGTCCCACCGCCACGAGCCTCTGCCCGGGACACACAGTGGTCGATGAGGTCCTCCATCGGCTGCGCGATCCCGTGGGCGTAGAGCCACTCGACCCGCCGGAGCACCGAGTGGAGCGTGGGGTGGGAGCGAAGCCCGGGGTTGAATACCGCATCGCCCTGCTTCACCTCTCCGATGATGAGGTCGATCACGTCATCCTCGAGGAGGAGCACCGGGTCCTCGGCGAGCAGGACCTGGTGGTCGTCCACCACATCGGACTCGGCGATGAGTGTCTCCCCCGGGAACCGGAGGGCGACGATGTCGACGTCCGTGACCGTGCGGTACGTGCCGTCCTCGTTCCGGGCGTGTATCTCCAGTTCAGAGAGCGTGAGGTAGCCGGTGAGCCTCAGGTATGCCTCGACGAGGTTGACCGCGATGTCCATGGTGCCAGCCTACGGCGACTCAGACGAGGCCCGTGGACCACGGGCGCTGCCGATGACGGGGGACGGCCCTTCGGCGGGTACCGTGCGCGCGATGACAGACGCACCCACGGGAAGCGAGGTGGTGGCCCTCGAGGACGTCTCCGTCGTCCGGCACGGAGCGCACATCCTCGACGGTGCCACCTGGACGGTGCGGGAATCCGAGAGGTGGATCGTCTTCGGGCCAAATGGGGCCGGGAAGACCACGATGCTCCAGGTCGCCTCCACCTATCTCCCACCCACGTCGGGCACGGTGCGCATCTTCGGGCGCATTCGGGGCACCTTCGACGTCCGCCCCCTCCGCGAGCGGATCGGCTACGCCGGCATGGGGCCCCGGGCCCACGTCAAGGACCGATTCACCGGGCTCGAGATCGTGGTGACGGGCAAGCACGCCTCATTCGTGGCCACCCGGTTCCACGAGTACGTCGACGCGGACTGGGATCGGGCACGAGCACTGCTGGAGCGATTTGCCGCCGGGTACCTCGCCGACCAGGCCTTCGGGACGATGTCCGCCGGCGAACGCCAGCGGGTCATGGTGGCCAGGAGCCTCATGACGAGCCCCGACCTCCTTCTTCTCGACGAGGCAACCACCGGCCTCGACCTGGGCGCCCGTGAGCACCTGGTCGCCGCCCTCGGGGGCTTCGCAGCCGATGACACGTCACCACCGACCGTGCTGGTGACGCACCACGTCGAGGAGATCCCGCCGGGGTTCCACCACATCGTCCTCATGTCCGGGGGACGGATCGTGGCCGCGGGGCCCATCGACCACACGCTCACCTCGGACGCGGTGAGCGAGACGTTCGGCATGGGCCTCACGGTCTGCCGCGAGGGCGACCGATGGCACGCTACGCGCGCCCTGCCTTGACGCCCTCGCGCCCATTTCCGACGTGCAACTGGTCCATGAAGCCCTTCATGCTGAAGGCCTTCTCGGCCTCGTCATGATGGGGGGCGCGCAGCACCCACCCCGCTCCGGCGCCCACCAGGCACGCAACACCGCAGATGGTGAACGCAAGTGGGAAGTTGCCGAGGTCGCCGAGCCACCCGCCGAGGATCGGGAAGACGATTCCCCCAGCGCCGTAGGAGAGGAAGACCCACGGGTAGTTGAGACCCACGGACTTGTTCCCGAACGCGTCGGCCGTGATCGAGGGGAAGATCGCAAATGCCCCGCCGTAGTTGAAGCCGATGAGCGTCGCGGCGAGGTAGAGCATCCCGGTCGAGCCCGCCATCTGGGTGAAGAGGAGGAAGAGGACTCCCTGCGACGCGGTGTTGATGATGACCGAACGCCGCCGGCCGAGGCGATCACTCAGTTCACCCCACACGATCCGCCCCACCCCATTGGCAAGCGAGAAGAAGACCGCCATCGCCGTGCCGGCCACGGCGCTCGCCTGCACCGACTCGAGGCCGTTCGCCTCGAGTGCTTCGATGGGGTAGAGCTTCATGAGGCCGATGGCCATGAGGCCGGCGCCAGCGGTCACGAAGAAGGCAACCGAGATGAGGTGGAACTGCGGCGTGCGGAGCATCTCGACGGACGTGTACTCCTCGCCCCCCGCCCCCGCGGCCTCGGGGGGGACGAATCCCTCCGGGAGCCAGCCCCTCGGTGGCATCTTCATGAACGCCGAGCCTGCAAGGACGAGCGCGGCGAACGCCGCCCCATAGATCATGAAGGTCGCGCCGATGCCGGCGCGCTCGATGAGGTTGCCCCAGGACCCGGCAAGCTTCACCCATCCCATCGCGCCGAAGCCGAACCCGGCCACCGCAACGCCGGTGATCAGTCCTTTGTGGTCGGGGAACCAACGCACACCGACGGCGATCGGGACCACGTATCCGAGACCGATGCCCGCCCCGCCGACGAGGCCGACCCCGAGGAGGACGAGCCAGAAGTTCGTGCCCCCGTCGAAACCGGCGATCACGTACCCGCCACCGAGGACGAGGCCGCCGAGGACAGCCAACCTACGCGGGCCCCATGTGGCGAGGCGCTTTCCTGCGAACACCATGACCAGCGCGAACATCGCCAGCCCGAGGGCGAAGACGATCTGCGTGTCGAGGTTGCTCCATCCCGCTTCCTTGAGCCCGGGGGTGAACACGGACCATGCGTAGATGGCCCCGAGGCACAGTTGGATGAGGATGGCGCCGGCGACGACCGGCCAACGGGAGGTACTCATGTGCTTCCTTCTCGCTGAGTTGTGATTCCTCGCACAAACTAGCGAACCTCCATGAGGGGTGATGCTGCCCCTATCATCGCCGACCAACACGACGAAGGACCGCCATGGCCACCATCTACTACGAGAACGACGCCGATACCTCCCTCCTCGCCGGCAAGACCGTTGCCGTGATCGGGTTCGGTTCGCAGGGGCACGCGCACGCCCTCAACCTGTTCGACTCCGGCATCGACGTCGTGGTCGGCCTCCGCGAGGGTTCGGCATCGCGCGCCGAGGCCGAGGAGTACGGGGTCCGCGTCATGACCCCGGCCGAGGCCACCGAGGCCGCCGACATCGTGATGCTCCTCGTCCCCGACCAGCACATGGGGACGCTGTACCACCAGGAGGTGGCCCCCCATCTCTCCGCGGGCATGGCGCTCTTCTTCGCCCACGGCTTCAACATCCACTTCGGTGTGATCGAGCCCCCCGCCGACATCGACGTCGTGATGGTCGCCCCGAAGGGACCTGGCCACCTCGTCCGGCGCACCTACGAGGAGGGCTCCGGGGTCCCATGCCTCATCGCCGTGCACCAGGACGCAACCGGCAACGCCCATCCCCTCGGTCTCGCCTACGCCTCAGCCATCGGCGGAGCCCGCGCCGGCGTGCTGCAGACGACTTTCGAGGAGGAAACCGAGACCGACCTGTTCGGTGAGCAGGTGATCCTCTGCGGCGGTGTCTCCGAACTGATCAAGGCGGCGTTCGAGACCCTCGTCGAGGCTGGCTACCAGCCCGAGTCGGCGTACTTCGAGACGCTCCACGAACTGAAGCTCATCGTGGACCTGCTCTACGAAGGTGGCCTTTCGTGGATGCGGTACTCGATCTCCGACACCGCTGAGTACGGCGACTACACCCGTGGACCGCGGATCGTGCCCGCGTCGTCGAAGCAGGCGATGAAGGAGGTCCTCGAGGAGATCCGCTCCGGACACTTCGCCCGCGAGTTCCTCGCCGACACGCAGTCGGACTCACCCAGCCTCGTCGCCATGCGGGCGTCGGAGCAGGACCATGAAATCGAGCAGGTCGGCCAGGCCCTCCGGGCGATGATGCCGTTCCTCGATCCCAAGACGCCCTAGGCACCAACTCCAAAACGCAGGTAGTTCGCCCTCGTGGGAGCAGCACATCCCGAGGGAGATGCATGCGCCAGCGTGGCGGGCCGACCGACGCACCCCCCCTGGGGAACTACGTAGTGTTCGGGGCGTCCAACGTCGAGATGGGAGTCACACGTGTCCGAGACACTCGCGAACCTTATGAAGGAAGACCGCTCCTTCCCTCCGTCGGAGGCGTTCACAGCGGCTGCCAACGGCAAGCCCGGCATCCATGAGGAGGCCGAGGCGGACTGGCTCGGCTGGTGGGAGCGCAACGCCCGGGAGCGGGTCTCGTGGTTCAAGGAGCCAACGATCGTCCTCGACGATTCGAACGCCCCATTCTTCAAGTGGTTCTCCGACGGCGAGCTGAACGTCTCCCATAACTGCCTCGACCGTCACGTCGAGGCGGGCGGCGGCGACAAAGTCGCCTTCCACTGGATCGGTGAGCCCGGCGACGGCCGCACCATCACCTACTCGGACCTCCTCGCCGAGGTGAACCAGTTCGCCAACGGCCTCAAGTCCCTCGGCGTGGGCAAGGGCGACCGCGTCGCCATCTACATGGGCATGGTCCCCGAGCTTGCCGTCGCACTCCTCGCCTGCGCACGGATCGGGGCCATCCACTCCGTCGTCTTCGGCGGCTTCTCCGCCGACTCCCTCGCAGATCGCATCAATGACGCGTCGGCCAAGGCCGTCATCACCCAGGACGGGGCGTGGCGCCGCGGCAAGGTCGTGGACCTGAAGGGCGCTGCCGACGAGGCGGTCCGCAAGTCCAGCTCGATCGAGCACGTCGTCGTCGTGAAGCGGACCGAGAACGAGATCGACATGGTCGATGGGAGGGATGTGTGGTTCCACGACCTCGTCGAGGGCCAGTCGACCGAGTGCGCCCCCGAGGTGATGAACGCCGAGGACGTGCTCTTCATCCTCTACACGTCGGGCACGACCGGGAAGCCGAAGGGGATCGTCCACACCCAGGGCGGGTACCTCACCGGCGTCACCACCACGAGCCACTACGTCTTCGACTACAAGGATGACGACGTCTTCTGGTGCACCGCCGACATCGGCTGGATCACCGGCCACTCCTACATCGTCTACGGTCCTCTCGCAAACCACGTGACGAGCGTCATGTACGAAGGTGCTCCCAACCACCCTGACAACGATCGACTCTGGCAGATCGTCGAGGACCACGGGGTCACGATCTTCTACACGGCACCGACCGCGATCCGTGCGTTCATGAAGTGTGGCGACGAGTACCCCGAGCGCCACGACCTCAGCTCCCTCCGGCTCCTCGGGACGGTCGGCGAACCGATCAACCCGGAGGCATGGATGTGGTACCACGAGAAGATCGGCGGGGAACGCTGTCCCATCGTCGACACGTGGTGGCAGACCGAGACCGGCGGCATCATGATCACCCCGTTGCCGGGCGCAGTGCCGACGAAGCCGGGCTCCGCGACGATCCCCTTCCCGGGTGTCCGGCCCGACGTGGTCGACGACCAGGGCGAGACCGTCCCATTCGGTGGAGGTGGGTTCCTTACGATCCGCCGACCCTGGCCCTCGATGCTGCGCACCATCTATGGCGACGACCAGCGGTACCTCGACACGTACTGGTCCCGGTTCGAAGGCAGGTATTTCCCCGGCGACGGCTGCA
>CAZRJG010000065.1:0-12794 GCA_964600365.1 uncultured Acidimicrobiia bacterium | reverse complement strand
GATCGTGAACGCCCCGGAGCCGCCCACCGCCCCCTGGTGGCGCACGCCCATCCGGTGCGGTGGGTCCCACTCGGTGATCTCGATCACGTCGGTGGTGCGGAGGGGGCCGACCCGGGTGAGGACGTCCATGACGGTCCCCACCCCGGACGTCCGGTCCGAGGAGAAGGTGATCCGTTCGGCGTCGGCCATCCACTCGACATGGGAGGCAAGGTTCCCGACGTCGGCCCACACGTCCTCGGGTGGGACGGGCAGTCGGGTGGTGACGGTGATGGAGCTCATGACAACTCCCTTACGTAGCGGACCTCGTGGAGGGTTGTCCCCGACATCGTCTCGGTCTTCTCGGTGCCATCGGGAGCCCATCCGGCTGCCTCGTAGAACCGGCGCGCCCGGGTGTTCGCCTCGAGGACCCACAGGCACGCCCCGGTGAGGCGGCGGGCGGCGATGCGTCGCTCGGCCTCGGCCATGAGCGCCCTCCCCATCCCGAGGCCCCACGCCGACTCGACGAGGTAGATCGCCTGGACCTCACCCCTCCGATGGAGGAGCCCGTGGTCGTCGTCCCGGCACCGCGCCACCCGTGCGAAGCCGATGACCTCGCCGTTCCGCTCGGCCACGACCAGGTCGTCGGGCGTCGCCTCGAGGACCCGCTGCCACCACGTTGTGCGGCCGGGAACGGCGTCCTCCAGTCCGTCGAGGAACGTCGTCGGGAGCAACCCCCGGTACGCCGCCTGCCACGACCGGATGTGCGCCGCGGCGATCCCCGCGGCGTCCTCGGGTCGGGCGTCACGGATGACCATGCGAGGAGCGTACGACGCGCGGCGCGTCCCCGTTCGCATCCCGGGCCCACGTTCCGTCCACCCGTCCCTACCCTCCGCACCATGCACTACCTCGACCATGCGGCGACGACGCCGATGCGTCCCGAGGTGTGGGAGGCGATGCGCCCCTACGCCCTCGACGTGTTCGGCAATGCCTCGGGAGCCCACGCGGCGGCCCGTGCGGCCCGCGACGCGCTCGAGGAGGCGCGGGAGCGTGCCGCCGCGGTGATCGGGGCCCGGCCGTCGGAGGTTGTGTTCACGTCGGGGGGCACCGAGGCCGACAACCTCGCCGTGCAGGGCGTGGTGCTCCCCGAGGACGACGGGGGCCTCGTCACCACCGCGATCGAGCACGAGGCGGTGCTCGGATCGGGGGCGTTCCTCGAGTCGCTGGGCCGGGAGGTGACGTTCGTGGATCCCTCCCCTGCCGGGGAGGTGGAGCCCGCCGCCATCGAGCTCGCGATGAGCCCCTCGACGGCGCTCGTGTCGGTGATGCTCGCGAACAACGAGACGGGGATCCTCCAGCCGGTCGCCGAGATCACCGCCCGCCTCCGGGCCCGGGGGCGGGACGTACCGGTGCACACCGACGCCGTGCAGGCGTTCTGCAGCCAGCGCATCGACGTGCAGCGCCTCGGCGTCGACCTCCTCAGCCTCGCCGGGCACAAGTTCGGGGGGCCGAAGGGCGTCGGCCTCCTCTACGTCCGCTCGGGCATTTCCCTCGACCCCGTGATGCACGGTGGTGGCCAGGAGCAGGGACGCCGGGCGGGGACCGCCAACGTCATGGGGGCGGTCGGCCTCGCCGCGGCGATGGAACGCACCGCCGACGACCGATCCCGGTTCGTCCGCCGTGTCGCCGCCGAGCGCGACGCCTTCGAGCAGGGGCTCCTCGCAGCGATGCCCGGGGTCGTGATCACGGGCGCAGACCTCGACCGCCTCCCGTCGCACAGCCACGTGCGCCTCCCCGGCATCGACCAGCAGACCGCGCTCATCCGACTCGATCGGGCCGGCATCGCCGCCTCCGCCGGGTCGGCGTGCGCGTCGGGGGCCGCGAACACGAGCCACGTGCTGCTCGCCATGGGACTCGAGACCTCCGAGGCGAGGACCGCCCTCCGGTTCTCGTTCGGCTGGACGACGAAGGTGGGGGAGGGAGCCGAGGCTGCCGCGGCCGTCGTCGGAGCACTCGGGGTGGGCCGATGAGGGCGATGGTCGCGATGAGCGGCGGCGTCGACTCATCGGTCGCCGCCGCCCGCATGGTCGCCGACGGACACGACGTGATCGGCGTCACCCTCAAGCTGTGGGAGGGGCCGAAGGGCGAGCTCCCCACCGCCGGGTGCTGCACCGTCTCCGACGCAGAGGACGCCCGACGGGTGGCGGCCCAGCTCGGCATCCCCTACTACGTGCTCGACTACACGGAGCCCTTCATGGACGGCGTGGTCGACCGCTTCATCGCCGACTACGCGTCGGGTCGCACGCCCAACCCGTGCGTCGAATGCAACCGCACCGTCAAGTTCGACCGCATGCTCGGCCACGCCCGGGAGTTGGACTGCGACGCCCTCGTCACCGGCCACTACGCCCGCGTCCGCCACGGCACCGACGGCTGGCACCTCCTGCGCGGCGTCGACCCCACCAAGGACCAGTCGTACGTGCTCTCCATGCTCGGCCAGGCGGAGTTGGCGCGCACCCGGTTCCCCGTCGGGGAGCTCACGAAGGACGAGACCCGAGCGATCGCCGCCGACCTCGGCCTCCGTACCGCCCACAAGCCCGACAGCCAGGACATCTGCTTCGTCGGCGACGACGACTACCGGGGGTTCGTCCGGAGCCACGCCCCCGACGTCGCCCGTCCGGGAGCGCTCGTCGACGTCGACGGGACCATCCTGGGCAGCCACGAGGGCGTGACCGACTTCACGATCGGGCAACGCCGGGGACTTGGCGTTGCGGTGGGGGAGCCCCGCTACGTCGTCGGCATCGACGCCACCACCTCGACGGTGACGATCGGCACCCGGAGCGACCTCGAGGTCGATCGGATCCTGCTCCGCGACGTCACGTTCGTGTCGGGTCACCCCCCCGGCGAGGCCGCCGTCGAGGTGCAGGTGCGATACAAGGGGGGTGCCGTCCCCGCCCGTCTCGAGGCGGCGGGCGACGACTGGTCGGTCGCCTTCGACGAGCCCGTCGTGGGCGTCGCGCCGGGCCAGACGGCCGCGTTGTACCGCGGTGACGAGGTCGTGGGCGGCGGCATCATCTGGGGCTGACCCCGCTCAGGCCAGCGCCGGTTCCCTCGTCCCGCCTCCATCGGCGAGGCCGTACTCGGTGGTGCGCTGCACGAGCCGCCGGCCGAGCGGTTCGATGAGGTCCCGGAAGCGCTCCACGGTCATCTGCTGGCCGTGGGCGGCGCCCGCGGCCCGTGAGATGTTCTCGTCCATCAACGTCCCCCCGAGGTCGTTGCAGCCGGCGCGGAGCATCTGGCGTGCCGCGTCCTCGCCCACCTTCACCCACGAGACCTGCACGTTGTCGATGAGGCCGTGGTACACGATGCGTGCCACCGCGTGCACGAGGAGCGTCTCCCGGAACGTGGGCCCCCGGCGGGAGCGTCGCTGGAGATAGATGGGGGAGGCCATGTGGACGAACGGGAGCCCCACGAACTCGGTGAAGCCCCCGGTCACCTCCTGCAGCTCACGGGTGCGGAGCAGGTGGCGTGCCCACGCGTCGGGGTGCTCGATGGAGCCGAACATCATCGTGATGTTCGACCCGAGGCCCACCTCGTGGGCGGCGGCGTGGCAGTCGAGCCACTCATCGGTGGTGATCTTGTCGGGGCAGAGGACGGCCCGGACGTCGTCATCGAGGATCTCGGCGGCGGTCCCGGGGAGCGAGGAGAGTCCCGCCTCCTTGAGGCGTCCCAGGTACCCGACGAGGTCCTCGCCGAGGCGGCGGGCTCCCTCGGTCACCTCGAGCGCGGTGAAGCCGTGGACGTGGAGCGACGGGGCGGCGTCCTTCACCGCCCTGGTCACGTCGATGTAGTACTCGCCGTCGAAGTCGGGATGGATCCCCCCCTGGAGCGTCACCTCGGTCGCCCCGAGCGCCTCGGCCTCGGCGGCGCGCTCGGCGATGTCGTCGAGGGTGAGGAGGTACGGGGTGCCGCGCAGGTTGAGCGAGAGGGGCCCCTTCGAGAACCCGCAGAACCGGCACTTGAAGGTGCACACGTTCGTGTAGTTGATGTTGCGGTTGTGCACCCACGTCACCGTGTCGCCCACCGTCTCGGCGCGCAGGCGGTCGGCGACCGCGGCGATCGCCGCGACCTCCGGTCCGCGGGCGGAGAACAGGGTGACGATGTCGTCGTGGCCGACCGGGTGGCCGGCGTCGACCTTGGCGAGCACGCGGGCCACGGCGCTCCCCGGGCGGACGTGGGGATGGCCCGGCACGAGGCGCGGAGGCGGGGTGGTGGCACCCGAGTACCACGCCGTCGAGCGATGCCCCACCAGCACGACCTCGGCGCCGTCGTGGACGACGTCGGCGGCGCTCACCCGCTCCGGCCACAGTGCACCGGGATCGTCGCGGCCGAGGCCCTCGGCGTCGGAACGATCGAGCACGGCGAACCGGAGTCCCTCGTCGAGCCACTCCTCGGGCGCCAGGGCGTACTCGGGGTGGAGCGTGAGACGTGGCGCGAGGGCGTGGCCCTGCTCCTCCGTCACCTCGCGGAGGCGTTCGAGATCCGGCCACGGGCGCTCCGGGTTCACATGGTCCGACGTGACCGGCGACACACCCCCCCAGTCGTCGATCCCGGCATCGAGGAGGACACCGAAGTCGTCGGAGAGGTTCGGTGGGGCCTGGAGGTGGACCTCGGGGGGGAGGAGGAGGCGGGCGGCGGCGATCGACCAGAGGTACTCCTCGGGAGGGCACGGCGGCTCGTTGCGCATCGCCGTGCCGGGCTTCGGGAGGAAGTTCTGGACGATCACCTCCTGCACGTGGCCGTGGCGACGATGCGACGCGGCGATCGCCTCGAGCGCGGTGATCCGGTCCTCCCGGGTCTCGCCGATCCCCACGAGGATCCCGGTGGTGAAGGGGATGCGCAGCTCGCCGGCCGCCTCGAGGGTGGCGAGGCGCCGCTCCGGTGTCTTGTCGGGTGCGCCCCGATGGCACGGGAGGTCGTCGCGGAGCGTCTCGACCATCATCCCCTGGCTGGGTGAGACCGTCCTGAGGAGGGCCAGTTCGTCGGCGGGGAGCGCACCCGCGTTGGCGTGGGGGAGGAGGCCCGTCTCGTCGAGGACGAGTTGCGCCATTGCCGAGAGGTAGTGGACCGTCGAGTCCCACCCCTGTTCGCGCAGCCACGCCCGGGCCGCGGCGTAGCGATCCTCGGGCGCCTCGCCGAGCGTGAAGAGTGCTTCGTGGCACCCGTGCCGTGCGCCACGGGAGGCGATTGCGAGGACCTCGTCGGGTGTGAGGTACGGGGAGTCCAACCTCGCCGGCGGCTGGGCGAACGTGCAGTACCCGCAACTGTCGCGGCACAGCATGGTGAGCGGGATGAACACCTTCGGCGAGTACGTCACCCGGGTCCCGTGGTGGTCGTCCCGCACCTCCCGCGCCCGCGCCATGAGGTCGTCGAGCGGGAGTTCGAGCAGATCGTGGGCGGTCACCGGCGTACCCTATCACCGTGGGTTCGGATGGCGAACCCACTCGCGGGGGACCGTCCCGGCTCCGGTACGCTCGGCCCATGGCCACGGAGGACGACCGGACGACAACCGGGATCGAGCGAACCCTCGAGGTGATCGGCGACCGGTGGTCGATCCTCATCGTCCGGGCGGGCCTGCGCGGGGTCCGTCGCTTCGACGCCCTCTGCAACGACCTCGGGATCGCCCGGCCCGTCCTCTCGGATCGGCTGGGCAGGCTCGTGGAGCACGGCGTGCTCGAGAAGGTCCTCTACCAGGAGCATCCGCACCGGTACGAGTACCGGCTCACCGATGCCGGGATCGCGCTCTCGCCGGTGCTCGTTGCGCTCGTGCGGTGGACCGAGGAGTACGCGCCGGGTGGTGCCAAGGAGGTGTCGCTCGTCCACGCCCCGTGCGGAACCGAACTCGAGCAGGCGTTCTGGTGCGCGTCGTGCGAGACGACATTCGGTCCGAGGGCGGTCCGGGGCACCGAGCCCGACTGATCAGCCGAGCAGGACCGGGTAGGCGAGCGCGTACAGGAGGAGCAGCGCGAGGCCGGATGCCCATGTGTGCCGTCGCCGCCCCACCACGAGCAGCGTGGCGGCGCCGATCACCGCCGCTGCCATGAGGCTCCCCCTCGAGGCAAGGGCTGCGGTGACCGGGGTGGGAGCGACGAGGGGCCCGATGCCGATCGAGAGCGTCGCGTCCACCATCGACGACCCGAACACGTCGCCGATGGCGATGTCGGGTTGGCCGCGGCGAAGGGCCGACACGTCGAAGATGAGCTCGGGGAGCGAGGTGCCGATGGCCGCCCCGAAGAAACTCACCACATAGGCGGGTACCCCGAGGGCCTCGGCGACGCCGACCACGCCCCAGACGGCGAGCATCACCCCCGCGGTGAGCACCGTGAGTCCGCCCACCAGCCCGAGGAACGAACGGCCCCCGGAGGTCTCGTCGGCCGTCGGGCGATCGCGCGGACGGAGGTGCCCCTGGCTCCAGACCACGAGGGAGGCGACGATCCATGAGCCGACGAGGATCCCGCCGTCGAGGCGGGAGAGGTCGCCGTCGGAGACGAGCCAGCCGCCGAGCACGAGGGCGGCGACGGTGACCGTGCCGATGGCACTGATGCGCCGTCGGGTGACGACGAATGCCCCGGCCAGGAAGGGGAGGAGGCCGAGCACCAGGGTCACCTGCGTGAGCGCCGACCCCGTCGAATCGCCGACGTTCACGTCGCCGAGTCCCTGGACCGAGGCGACCACCGAGTTGATGATCTCGGGGAGGTCGGTCCCGACCGCGACGAGGGTGATCCCCACCAGGAACGGATGGATGCGCGTGCGGCGCACGAGGGCCGCCGCACCGTCCACCGCCACGCGGGACGCAAGGACGGCGAGCGTGAACCCCACCACCATCGCGCCAACATGCGGGAGGAGATCCATCGCGCCTCCTGGGCGGATGCTACCCGCCGGGGCTCGTCCGTCCCGGGGGGTACGCTCCCCTCCATGCCCGACCCGGCCGTGCGGATCGACGAGCTCCGCGCCGAGATCCGCCTCCACAACCATCGCTACTACGTGCTCGACGCCCCGACGGTCGGCGACGCCGAGTGGGACGACCTCATGCGCGAGCTGCGCGCCCTCGAAGAGGAACATCCCGACCTCGTCACGCCCGACTCGCCGACCCAGCGGGTGGGCACGGACGCGTCCACGTTGTTCGCACCCGTGACCCATCTCCAGCGCATGTTCAGCCTCGACAATGCCGAGGCCCACGAGGACATGGCCGCGTGGGAGGAGCGCCTCGAGCGGGTGCTCGGGCAGGCACCGTCGGCCTATTCGTGCGAGCTGAAGATCGACGGCCTCGCCGTTTCCCTCGTCTATGAGGACGGGGGCCTGGTGCGCGGCGCCACCCGGGGCGACGGAGCCACGGGTGAGGACGTCACCGCCAACCTGCGCACGCTCCGCTCCGTGCCATTGCGTCTCCTCACCGAGGACCCTCCGTCGGTCCTCGAGGTCCGAGGCGAGGTCTACATGTCCGACGCGGCGTTCGCCCGACTAAACGAGGAGCAGGCCGAGGCCGGGGGGAAGGTGTTCGTGAACCCCCGGAACGCGGCTGCGGGTTCCCTCCGACAGAAGGACTCGTCGGTCACGGCCGGGCGGGAGCTCGACATCTGGGTGTACCAGCTGGGCCTCGTCGAGGGAGGCCCGGAGCTTGGTTCGCACGGCGAGGCGATGGCGTGGCTCTCCGAGGCGGGGCTCCGGGTGAACCCGGCATCGGCGATCGTGTCCTCGATCGACGAGGTCATGGACTACATCGACACCGCCGAGCGGAACCGGCACGCCAACGGGTATCAGACCGATGGCGTGGTGGTGAAGGTCGACGACCTCCTCGACCAGTCCGAACTCGGCTTCACGGCCCGCGCACCGCGATGGGCGATCGCCTACAAGTTCGCCCCCGAGGAGCGGACGACGGTCTTGCGCGACATCCAGGTGAACGTGGGGCGAACAGGGGCGGTGACGCCGTTCGCGGTGCTCGAGCCCGTCTTCGTGGGTGGGGCGAACGTCGGGATGGCCACGCTCCACAACGAGGAGCAGGTCCGGTTCAAGGATGTACGCGTCGGGGATACGGTGGTCGTGCGGCGGGCCGGCGACGTGATCCCCGAGGTGGTCGGCCCCGTGGTCGCCGCCCGCACCGGTGCGGAGCAGGTCTGGTCGATGCCGGAGCAGTGTCCGTTCTGCGGGCACCCGATCATGCGCCCGGAGGGGGAGAAGGTGGCACGGTGCACCGGCGGGCTCGAGTGCCGTTCGCGGCTCAGGGAGTGGATGGCGTACTTCGCCTCCCGGGGCGGGATGGACATCGAGCATCTGGGCTACAAGACCATTGACTTCCTCATAGAGGAAGGCCTCGTCTCGTCACCTGCCGACATCTTCACGCTTCGGCCGGAGGCGTTCGCAGGCCGCGACGGGTGGGGGGAGACCTCCATCGGGAACCTCATGGCGGCGATCGACGCTGCCAAGGACCGCCCCGCTGCGAAGCTGCTCACCGCACTCGGCATCCGACACGTCGGCCCCTCAGTGGCCGATCTCCTCGTGGGGAGGTTCTACTCGCTCCTCGCCCTCGCACACGCATCCGAAGAGGAGATCGCCTCGGTGGAGGGGATCGGCCCGAGCATCGCCGCCTCGGTGGCGGAGTGGTTCGCCGAGCCTGAGAACAGTGCGCTGGTAGCGCGACTTGCCGAGCTCGGCGTCCGCGTCGAGGACCCCGAACCCGAGGGCCCCGTCTCCGACGCCCTCGCGGGAAGCACGTTCGTGCTCACGGGAACGCTCGAGGGGTTCACCCGGGAAGAAGCGAAGGCTGCGATCGAGGCCCAGGGAGGGAAGGTCACCGGGTCGGTCTCAGGGAAGACGTCCTACGTCGTGGTGGGGGCGAGTCCTGGCTCCAAGGCGACGAAGGCCGAGCAACTCGGCGTCCGGGTCATCGACGAGGCGGCGTTTGCTGCCCTGTTGGAGGGATGAGGCAGGTCAGCCCCCAGTTCGCGCTCCCACCCACTCGCCGCCCTCGGTGATCTCGAGCACGAGCCGGTCGTAGGGCTCTCCCCCCGAGCGCCAGCGCTCGATGTCCTCTTCGTTGAAGACGGTGGTGAGCGCATCCCAGTCGCCATCGGGGGAGCCCTCCGCGATCCACGGCCATACGAACACGACGCGATCCCCTTCGTCACGCACCGCGAAGGGGAGCTCGAGAACGTCACGGACGGTGAGGAGGAGCGGGAACCCCTTCGCCTCGGCGTCCCACCACTCGAGCGAGGGGTCCCCGGCGGCGAGCGCATCGGGTCCGAGCAGCGAGCCGAGCAACGAGAGGTCGCACGATGCCATCGCGCCCCCGATCGCACTCCGGGCGTCGGAGGCTGCCTCGGTGAGCCCGTCCTGGGCGGCGAGGGGCGCATCGTCGGCAGTGGAGCACGTGGCGAGTGCGGTGAGGCCGCCGAGCGTCGCCAGGTCGCTCACCTCTGGTTGTGACCTCGATACCGATGCCCCGAGTAGGACCCCCACCTCGGGGAGCTCCTCCACCTTGCCGTTGAGCCCGATGAGTCCTACGCCCCGCGGCGAGGGGAAGGTGACGACGCCGTCCGACGCGTGGATCCATCCGTTGGTGGCATCCACCTGCCAGCGAGCGATCTCCCGGCCGTCCTCCGCAGCACGGAACACCATGCGTGCGCTGGCGCCTCGCTCCAACGTTGCGACGAGGTCGCCTTCGTCGGAGAGCACTGGTTCGGTGCCCTCGCAGGTGCGGAACAGCCCACCCGTCGAAAGGGCCCCGTCCAGGGTGAAGAGGTCCACGAGAGCGCACCCCTCGCCGTCGATCCATGCGACCAGGAGGAGGTCCCCTCCCAGCGAAGCCGTACCGAAGTGGGAGCCAGATCCCGCGGCTGCGAGGTCGACTATGCGGAGTTCCTCGGGTGCGCCGCCCGTTGTGGGCGTGAGCAGCAGCCGGTCGTCGGTGAGGACGAGTGCCATGGGTGGGCGGCTTGGAGGGTCGGCCACGTCGAGGAGTGCGAAACGATCGATGCCGGTGCCATCGACCAGGAGGGAAGGCTCCTGGCGGCCGGCCTCCAGGAGCCAGACGCCCTGGTCGGCGCCGGAGCGCGAAAAGACGAGGCCGCCGACGAAGTCGTCGTAGGCCCGGCCGAGGAATTGGTCGAGACCGGCGTCGAGGTGACGACCGGAGGGGAGGAGCCCCAGCCGCTTCGGTCCCGTCGTGATCACGGTGAGTTCCCGGGCCGGCCCGGTGGTCGTCATGAGCGGCTCGGCGGTCGTGGTGGTCGCCCCGATGGTGGGCGGGGGCGTCGAGCCGGGCTCAGAGGTGGAGGTCGCGCCGTCCCCCGGCGTACAACTGGCCACTACGGCAGCCAGGAGCACGAGGATGGTGATCCGAGGCATGGGCCAACGATACGCCGGCCGTGACCGTGCGGTTCCCTGTTCGCCCCGGGGTGCCGGTACCCTCGCCGAATGGCCATCGAGATCGACATCGCCCACGTCGCGCGGCTGGCCCGGTTGGGCCTCGAAGACGACCAACTCGACGCCTACGGGGCGCAGCTCGAGGTGATCCTCGAGCACGCCGCCAAGGTGCAATCGCTCGACACCGAGGGCGTGGAGCCGACCGCCCATCCCCTCGGGCTGTCGAATCGATTCAGGTCGGACGAGTCCCGTCCATCCCTCGATCGCAGCGAGGTCCTTGCCCAGGCTCCCGACGCCACTGAGACCCACTTCCGCGTCCCCCCGGCCCTGGATCAGGAATGAGCGCCGCAGACCTCACGATCGCCCAGGCACGTCGCGCACTCGACGCCGGCGAGCTCCGTGCCACGGAGTTGCTCGAGGACGTGCTCGAGCGGGCTGCGATGACCGAAGCCCAACTGCACGCCTACCTCACCATCGACCACGAGGGCGCACGCGCTGCTGCGGCGGCGGCGGACGAGGCGATCGCCGCGGGTGGGGCCGGCGCGCTCACCGGCATCCCGATCGCCGTCAAGGACAACATGGTGACCCGGGGCGTGGAGACCACCTGTGCCTCACAGATCCTCGCCGGATGGGTCCCGCCGTACGACGGCACGGCAGTGGAACGCCTCAAGGAGGCCGGGGCGGTCATCGTGGGCAAGACGAACCTCGACGAGTTCGCCATGGGCTCGTCCACCGAGAACTCCGGGTTCGGCCCGACCCGGAACCCGTGGGACATCACGCGCGTCCCTGGGGGGAGTTCGGGTGGCTCGGCCGCGGCCACGGCGATCGGATCGGCCCTCGGGGCGTTCGGATCCGACACGGGTGGATCGATCCGACAGCCCGCCTCCCTGTGCGGTGTCGTCGGGATGAAGCCGACCTACGGCCTCGTGTCCCGATACGGACTCGTTGCGTTCGCGAGCTCGCTCGACCAGATCGGGCCCTTCGGTCGGAACGTCGAGGACACGATCACGCTCCTCGAGGGAGTGGCAGGGCATGACCCCCGTGACCACACGTCCTGGCCGGGTGACCTCCCGGACTTCCGCGGGGGGCTCGGCAAGGGTGTCGAGGGCCTGCGCGTGGGTGTCGTCGACGAGTTGTCCGGCGACGGCTACGAGCCGGCAGTGATCGACAGGTTCGAGGCCGTGCTCGCGGCGCTCGAAGGAGCAGGGGCCCAGGTGCGCCGCGTCTCCCTCCCGTCGTTCGAGCTCGCAGTGTCCGCCTACTACCTCGTCGCGCCAGCCGAGTGTTCGGCGAACCTGGCCCGGTTCGACGGAGTCCGCTACGGCCGGCGCGCACCAGGGGAAACGGTCGAGCAGATGATGGCCGCGACCAGGGCCGCGGGGTTCGGTCCCGAGGTGATCCGTCGGATCCTGCTTGGCACCTTCGCCCTGTCGGCCGGGTACCAGGACGCGTTCTACGGACAGGCACAGAAGGTTCGCACGGTCACCACCCAGGAGTTCGAGTCGGCGTACCGCGAGGTCGACGTGCTCGTGTCCCCGACGTCACCGACGGTGGCCTTCGAGTTGGGCGAACGCTCGGATGATCCGCTCGCCATGTACCTCTCCGACGTGTGCACGATCCCGTCGAACCTCGCCGGCCACCCCTCGATCAGCGTGCCGGTGGGCAACGACCCCGCAGGGCTGCCGATCGGCTTCCAGATCCTGGCCCCCGCGCTCGGAGAGGAGGTCCTGTTCAGGGTCGCCGACGCCGTCGAGTCGCTCATGGGCCGTTCCGGGATGCCTGAGCTGGAGGAGGTGGCCCGATGACCTGGGAGACCACCATCGGTATCGAGGTCCACGTGGAGCTCATGACCGAGTCGAAGATGTTCTGCGGCTGCGTGGTGGATTTCGACGCTCCCCCGAACACGAACATCTGTCCCGTCTGCCTCGCGCTCCCAGGGGCCTTGCCGGTCCCGAACGAGAAGGCCCTCGAGTGGATCACGGCGATCGGTCTCGCCCTCAACTGCGAGATCACGCCACACAGCCTCTTCGCCCGGAAGAACTACTTCTACGCCGACCTCCCCAAGAACTACCAGATCATGCAGTTCGACCTCCCGGTGTGCCACGACGGATGGCTCGACGTCACCGTCGACGGCGAGACCCACCGGGTCGGTATTGAACGCGCACACCAGGAGGAGGACACCGGCAAGTCCATCCACGTCGGCGAGGCCGGACGGATCCACACCGCCACCGAGACCCACGTGGACTTCAACCGCGCCGGTGTCCCCCTCGTGGAGATCGTGAGCCGTCCCGACATCCATTCTGGCGCCCAGGCCAGGGCGTACGCCCAGGCGTTGCGCGGCGTCGTCCTCGCACTCGGTGTCTCCGACGCCAAGTTGGAGGAGGGGTCGATGCGATTCG
>CAZRJG010000064.1:0-12804 GCA_964600365.1 uncultured Acidimicrobiia bacterium | reverse complement strand
GCCGCCTCGTCGAGGCTCATCGGGACGGTGTCCATGAACCCCTTGATCAGATAGGTGTTGAACCCGATCGCACCCCCGAGGTATACGAGCAGGAGGCCCGCGTGCGTGTCGAGTCCGAATCCGGGAGCGACCTCACCGATCGCCTGGAGCGTGAAGAAGATGGCGATGAAACCGAGGAATTGGGGGAAGACCTGTACGAGCAGGAGTCCGAGGAGCCCTGCCCTGCGGCCCTTGAACCGGAGGCGGCTGAATGCATAGGCCGCCAGCGCGGCCAGGGCGAGGTTGCCGATCGCCCCGACGATGCTGATCTTCCACGAGTTTCCGAGCCAGTTGGCGAATGGGACGAGGGGATCGTCGAACAGGCCGGTGTAGTTGTCCAGCGTGAGCCCGTCCGGGACGAGCTGTGATGCAGCGAGGTTGTCCACCGGGTTGACCGAGGCCGAGATGATCCAGACGATCGGATAGAGGGCAAAGAGGATCCCGACCCACAGGGCCGCATGGCGGAGCAGGATACTGCGGCGGCTAATCACCGTAGACCTCCTCGAGGGACCGGCTCGCCCGGAACCCGATCGCTGAGAAGAGGGCGACGAGCACGAAGATCAGGATCGTGTACGCCGAGGCAAGGCCGAAGTTCGAGCCACGACCCGAGCTGAACGCGAGGTCGAACACGAAGGAGATCAGGATGTCGGTCGAGCCGTACGGGACCGGCGCGCCGACGACGGGGGGACCGCCCTGGGTGAGGATGAAGATGAGCACGAAGTTGTTGAAGTTGAAGGCGAACGACCCGATGAGCAGGGGCGCCGTGGAGACGAGGAGCAGCGGCAGCGTGACGCGACCGAAGACCTGGCGGGGAGTGCCGCCGTCCACCACGGCGGCCTCGGTGAGTTCCTGCGGGATCGACTGCAGAGCACCCGACGTGATGAGGAACATGTAGGGGAAGCCCAACCACAGGTTCACGAGGAGCACCGCGACCTTCGCCCACGTGGGGTCCTGGAGCCACGGGACGGCGGCGACGCCGAGGTTCGAGAGCAAGTCGTTCACCTGCCCGAACTCGGTGTTGAGCAACCCGCGCCACACCACCGATGAGATGAAGGCCGGGATGGCGTAGGGGATGATGAAGATGGATCGATAGAAGGCCTTGCCCCGCATCTTGTCGGGTTGCACCGCCAGGGCGAGCATCAGGCCGAGGCCGAAGGTGAGTGCCACCGACCCGATGGCGAACACCATGTTCCAGACGAAGATCTCGATGAGCGGGGTGAGCAGGGCGGGCCTCGTGAGCGCATCGGTGAAGTTCTGGACGCCGATGACGACGCGCCACCCGGGGTTCACCTCGTTGCCGTCACATACGAAGTTGCCTTCCTCCTCCTCGCACGCCACGCCGAGTTGCGTGTCGGTGAGCACCCCGGTCGAGTCGTCGTAGACGTACCGCTGGGTGGACTGGACGATCGAGACCTGGGACACCGTCTGGACGGTGGCGATTCCGTTGGGGAGGTCGAGCACGAGGTCGCCGAGCCGCTCAGCGATGGAGAAGAGGCCCAGGGTGGGCACGAGTTCGAAACCGTCGACGGACTCGGGGACGCCGTCGGCATCCTCGTCGACCACATCGAGGCCTTCGAGCCCGGCGATGGCGGGATCAACGATCGGCGCGTCCTTGGCCCGAGGTGCTCCGAAGAAGACCTCGCCGGAGTCGGGTTCGGTGATGAGGAACCGTAGGTCGCCTGTGCCGTCGTCGTAGACGTTGAGGAAGCCCGAGGTGCCGTCCCCACCGCCGGCGACCGGTATCTGTTCGAGCTGGTCGATGACCTGGACCCGGGTGAGGATGTTGCCGGTCGCCCAGTTCGTGAGCGAGACGTAGGCCGTGAAGATGACCGGCCAGATGACGAAGAGCGCCATGAAGATGAACCCGGGGAGGATCCATCGCGAGGCCCTGGTCCGAGGGACCAGGTACACCACGTTCATGGCGAACGCTGCTCCGATGAGGAAGAGCGCGAGTGCCCTTTGGTCGGCGGCGAAGAGAATCGGTACGGCGGCGATGCTCAGGGCATCGACGAGCGCCAGGACTGCAACGACGATCCAGAACGAGACCGAGCGCGGGGATGAGGCAGAGGTGTCCAGTTTCCCGGCCATTGCTCTTCCTCTTCTCCCGCGCTCGTCGTCTCGTCTGGTTGGTTGGGCTAGTTGCCGAGCAACTCCCGGACCTGGTCGGCAGCGGTGGTCATCGCCGTCGTGGCGTCGACGTCACCGTTGCGGAGGGCGAGCAGGTTGTCGCCACCCGCGCCCCAGACCGAGCCCATCTCGGGGACGTTCGGCATCGGGATGCCGTCGGCGCCCGAGAGCGTGAACGTCGCCACGACCACGTCGTCGCTGAGTTGGTCGAGGACCGACTGCGTCGCGGGGTTGCGGGGATCGGCGTCGTAGAGCGCCCGCTGCACTTCGGTCGTCGCCACGTAGTCGGCGAGGAACGACTGTGCGACCACGGCGTTCGGGGCGAAGGCCGAGAGGAACACTCCCTGGACACCCACGAACGGAGCGGGGGTCTCACCGTTGATCGTCGGAAGCTTCACAACGGTCCAGTTGAGGTCCGAACCCTCGAGCGTGCCACGCTCCCACGGGCCGGTGACCCAGAAGGGCTGCTTGCCCTCGAGGAAGAGGTTCTTGGCCGTGTCGTAGTTGGTGGAGGCCATGATCCCGTCAGCGGTGAGCTGGGCGATCACCTCGGCGCCGGCGATGGCGCCCTCGGAGTCGAGGCCGACGTCCGTGGTGTCGTACCCGGTCGCCACGTCGTACCCGAAGATGTAGCCACCCTGGGCAGTGATGAGCCAGATGTTGTGGTAGAGGTCGCCACCGTCGCCACCACCCGGAACGCCAATGCAGTTCTCGATGCCATCGAGCGTCGCGCAGAGCTCGGCGATCTCCTCGATGGAGGTCGGAGGCTCGGGCACGAGGTCGAGGTTCACGTACATGGCGATTGCCTCGGTGGCCATCGGAACGGCGTAGAGGTTGCCGTCGTAGGAGAAGCCGTCGATGCCGACCTGGAAGAAGTCGGACTCGTTCGGGCCGAGGGTGATCGGACGGACCACGCCGTTGGCTGCCAACTCGCCGGTCCAGTCATGCGCTCCGACGAAGATATCGGGACCCTCGCCGGCGGGGCCGGCGACCTGGACCTGCTCGCGGATGTCACCGAAGTCGACGACCTGGACCTCGATGTCCACACCGGTCGCCTCTTCGAAGGCGGGAGCGATCGACTCGAAGACCGGCGCACGGTTCGCGTCGGCCCATACGAGGAGGGAGATCGCCTCTGCGGGTGGCTCGGTCTCGGCGGGGGCCTCGGTCGTGGTGGTCGGGGCCACCGTCGTAGCGGGGGCCTCGGTTGCAGCCGGGGCCTCGGTGTCGACCGGGGCCTCGGTATCGGCGGTGTCGCTCGCGCACGCAGCCGCCGTGAGGGCGAGTACGAGGGCGAGAGCGAGGAACCGCAGCCAATGATGCTTCCGCATCTGTGTCCTCCTGTTGCTGTGAAACACGCGTCACCTGAGTGACGACCCTGTGAGTGTAAACGGTTACATTCCGAGCCTGCAAACGGTTACAGCACACGGTTACAGATGTGGCGCAGAAGGAGGGGCGGGCCGAGCGGCCCGCCCCTCCTTCTGAATCGTGGTGCTGGGTACTGCGTACCCGGCGCCTAGATGACCTCGCCGGTCTCCTCGTCGAAGAAGTGCATCTTGTCGGTCTCGACACCCAGGACCACTCGCTCGCCGGGCCGTGGGGCCTTGAGCGGATCGACCCTTGCGACGATCTTCGTCTTGTGGCCAAGATCGCTCGCGACCTCACCGGCATCCTCGAGCAGCTCGCGGATGTCAGGGGTGAGCACCGGGTCCACGTCGAGTTCGAAGTGGATGAACGCGTCGGACCCGAGCTGCTCGACGAGCCCCACCTCGGCCTCCATGCCCTGGTCGGGATGGAGTTCGCCGTCGGGGACGAAGAAGTGCTCAGGGCGGACGCCCGCCACCACTCGGCCAGACGACATGCCGACATCGCGGGGAACCGAGAGCTTGCCAACCCCATAGTCGAACTGGCCATCGCCCACGAGCCCACCGATGAAGTTCATGGCGGGAGAGCCGATGAAACCGGCGACGAAGAGGTTCTTCGGGGTCTTGTAAAGCACCTGCGGGGAGTCCACCTGCTGGAGGATGCCCTTGCGAATCACGGCGACCCGGTCTCCCATGGTCATGGCCTCGACCTGGTCGTGGGTGACGTACATGGTCGTGGTCTTGAGACGGGCGTGGAGGAGGCCGAGCTCGGAGCGCATCTGGACGCGCAACTTGGCGTCGAGGTTCGAGAGCGGCTCGTCCATGAGGAACGCCGCCGGTTCACGCACGATTGCACGACCCATGGCGACACGTTGCCGCTGACCACCCGAGAGGGCCTTCGGCTTGCGCTGGAGGTAGTCGGTGATCTCGAGCACACGAGCGGCTTCACCGACGCGGCGGTCGATCTCATCCTTGGAGAACTTCCGCAGCTTGAGGCCGAACGCCATGTTGTCGTACACCGACATGTGCGGGTACAGGGCGTAGTTCTGGAAGACCATGGCGATGTCACGGTCCTTCGGCGGCACGTCGTTCACGACGCGCTCACCAATGCGAATCTCTCCTTCGGAGATCTCCTCGAGCCCCGCAACCATCCGCAGCAGCGTCGACTTGCCACACCCGGACGGTCCGACGAGCACGACGAACTCGCCGTCGTGGATCTCGAAGCTCACATCGGTGATGGCCCTCGTGCCACCTGGGTAGATCTTGCCCACCCCGTCGAATTTGATCTCAGCCACGGACCCTCCAGTCCTTCTCGCGAGCACAGAACCCTACACGCGAGATGGAAGCGGTTGCAATGGATCTCGGGACGTGAGCCCGAATCTCTCTGATTTCCTGCGTGTAAGCGCTTTCATAGATCGCTCCTTCCCTTCCCGGTCCGATACGACGGAGATGGGACCATCGTGCGTCCGGCGGTACCCTCTCCTCCATGCAGCAACCCGTTCGCATCATCGCCTCGGTCCTCGGAGCCGACTACATGCGCCTCGGCGACGAGGTCGCCGAACTCACGGAGGCAGGGGTCGACGGGATCCAGTGGGATGTGATGGACGGTTCGTTCGTCCCCCCCATCACCTTCGGAGCCGACGTCGTGGCCTCGGCCCGGAGCCACTCGGCCCTCCCCTTCGAGGCGCACCTCATGGTCGAGCATCCGACGACCGCTGCCGCTTCGTTCGCTGAGGCAGGCTGCGAGATCGTGATCGTCCATGCCGAGACTGCACAGCACCTCCATCGCCTCCTCGGCTCGATCCGGGATGCGGGCGCCCGGCCCGGGGTTGCACTCAACCCTGCCACTCCCCTCTCCGCGGTCGATGGCGTATGGGAGGAGATGGACCTCCTCGTACTCATGACGGTGAACCCCGGCTTTGGCGGCCAGACGTACATCCAGGCGGTCGAGCGCAAGATCAAAGAGGCCCGACGGGTCATCGACGAGCGCAACCTCGACGTGCGCATCGAGGTCGACGGCGGCATCAAGCCCCACACGATCGGGCGGGCACGTCGGGCCGGCGCCGAGGACTTCATCGCCGGATCGGCGATCCTCGGCCACCCCGAGGGAAAGGCCGCCGCCGTCGCAGGGCTCCGCGCCGCCCTTCCAGGATGAACGCCGACCCGTTCGGACACCTTCCGGACCTCACCGCGGTCGACCTCACGACATGGGGTCGCACGTCGGGCCTCCCACGGCGCATAGAGATCTGGATGGTGCGGGTACATGACCGTTCCTTCATCACCGGGACGCCCGGGCGGAGGGACTGGCTCGCAAACGTTCGATCAAGGAGCAAGGCGATCGTCCACACCGACTCCGACGACGTCCGCTGCTCGGTCCGTGAAGTCACCGACCCCGACGAGCGTCGCACGGTGATGGAAGCGGCAGCCGCCCACTGGTATCGCACGCAGCATGACATCACCGATCTCATCAGCCGTGCGCCGATGATCGAATTGGCCCCGGCCTAACTCCACAAGGCGCGTCCCTCGTTCGAGGGATCTGCTTGGGGCTGCCGGGCTACAGCTCCGCGGTCTCCACGATCTCACCGTTCAGCACGACTTCGATCGATCCCCCCTCGCTCGTCCCGAGGGGGATGTTCACCTCGATCGGTTCGAGCACCTGCGTGCAGGCCTCGGCATCGTTCACGCTGTACAGCATGAACTCGAAACGTCCCGGCTCGACCTCTTCGACCTGCCATTCGGCGACGTGGCAGGGAGTGGGACGTGGCAGGGAGTGGGGAGGTTGCCCCGCACGCCGAGGAAGAGCTGCATCGACTCGGCAACGAGGAGCTCAGTCTCATCGATGAAGACGGGGCCGCTGGGATCCGGGGTCACGGGAGGAGGCGCATCGGTCGGTCCCAGTGTGGTCGAGGGAGGGGTCGCATCCGCACCCGCAACGAGGAGCAGGCCCAGAAGGGCAGAGACGATCGTTGGCTTCTGCACACAGGTTGGACGCTCCGACCGGCCGTGGGGTTCCCGAAGCCAGGGCCTCCTCGGCCACCTAGGCGAGCGCGACGAGGTCGAGGAGGTCCTCCTCGAACCACCGGACGTCGCCCTCGGGCATCATGAGCGCCCGATCCGGAGCGAGTTCGGCAACGAAATCAGTGTCGTGGCTCACGAGCACGATCGTGCCGTCGTACTCGTGGAGCGCCTCGAGGAGCGCCTGCTTCGACTGCGGATCGAGGTTGTTGGTCGGCTCGTCGAGCAGGAGCACATTGGCCCGGGACAGCACCACCTGGCTCAGCGCGAGCTTGGTCTTCTCGCCACCCGAGAGCGTCGAGGCGTCCTGATCGACCTTGTCGGCGAGGAGGAACCGGCCGAGCAGGCCCCGAAGCGTGGCATCCGGCAGGTCCGAGACCGCGCGCACGTGCTCGAACACCGTCTTGCCGGGGATGATCTGCTCGTGTTCCTGGGCGTAGTAGCCCAACGTCGTCTTGTTGCCCACGTGGATCACCCCGAGGTCGTGGCGCTCGACCCCGGCGAGGATGCGGAGCAAGGTGGTCTTGCCCGCGCCATTCAGTCCCATGATGAGGAATGTCTCGCCCCGGTCGATGATCACGTCGATGTCGACGAACACAAGGTTGTCGCCGAACGACTTCGCCAGGCCGCTCGTTTCGATCGGGATCCGGTTCGACGGCTCGGGCTGTGGGAACTCGATCCTGGTGTCCCTGCCCTTGGTGTCCACCTCAACAAGGTCTCGCTTGATCCGCTCGACGCGGGTCTCCATTGCCTTCGCGGTCTTCGCCATCTTCTCGGTCGTGCCCCTGAAACGGGAGATCGTGGTCTCGAGCTGGGCGATCTTCTTCTCCTGCTGGGCGCGCTCGCGCTCCTTCTGCTCCTGGCGCCGGTCCCGCTCGACGAGGTAGTGGGAGTAGTTCCCTCGGTAGGACTCGATCCGCCCGTGTTCGAGGGCCAGCACCGAGGTGATCGACTGGTCGAGGAGGGGCAAGTCATGGCTCACGACCAGGAGGGCGCCCTTGTAGCCGGCGAGGTAGTCCATCAGCCACGCCTTGGCATCGAGATCGAGGTGGTTCGTCGGCTCATCGAGGAGCAGTGCATCGGTCTCGCTGAACAGGATGCGCGCGAGCTCGACCCTCCGCCGCTGCCCACCCGACATGGTCGCAATCGGCTGCCCGAGCTCGTCGTTGCCGATGCCGACCGCTGCCGCTATGCGTTTCGCCTCACTCTCGGCTGCGTAGCCGCCGTGGGTGTCGAGTTCGTCCTGGAGCCGTGCCTGCCGCCGGATGAGCCGTCCGACCTCCTCGGGATCGGAGGCCACTTCGAGCCGCCTCCTCGTGTCCTCCATCCGGATCAGGAGCTCCCCGATCCCCCGGGCCTCGAGGATCCGCTCAAGGGCGTTCAGATCGGGGCGACCGCGCTCGAGGTGGGCCTCCTGGGAGAAGTAGCCGTGCTGCCCCGAGCGGGTGATCGTGCCATCGGCCTGCGTGCGAGCCCCACCGAGGGTCTTCATGAGGGTGGTCTTGCCCGCGCCATTCTTCCCCACCAATCCCACCTTGTCGCCGGGTTGGAGGGTGAACGAGGCCCCGTCGATCAGGACGCGCGGACCGACCTCGATGCGGAGATCACGTGCGATGAGCACGGGGGGAGGGTAGGAGTCGCCGGACCGGTAGACCCGGTGAAGGTCACTCCGAAGGAACCCACATCGGCCGGGGTGCGTCGATCCGGGGGAGTTCGGTCGGCACCTCCCCGAAACGGTTGGTGTCGTGTGCCTGCCAGGCCCGCCACGCCTCGGTGATCTCCTCTTTGGAGCGCGCCACGAAGTTCCACCACATCTGGATCTTCTCCCCGAGTGGCTCGCCACCGATCACGAGGGCCCGAGATCGCCCACCCGCCGCCTCGATCGGCAGGTCATCGGATCCCGGCAGCACGAGCGAAATCGACCCGGGCTCGACGACGGCGTCATGGACCTTGAGCGGGCGATCGAGCGGAACCACGCCGTACTCGAAGGACCGGTCCGCCGGGAGCACCGTGGAACCCTCGAACGTGACGTCCGCAGCGACGAGCAGTGTGTGCGCATCCGCCGGTGAGGCCACCCCGGCCAGCGACCCGATGAGGACGGATGCTTCCCCGTTCGGGAGGTCGGCGACGGGGAGCTCGGCGAGGTGCTGGAACCCCGCGGCACCGTGGCGCGCCTCCTCCGGAAGCGCGATCCAGAGCTGTGCACCGGCGACGTCGCCGACCATCTCCTCTACGTCGACGATTGGGGCTTCCGACTCGAGGACGTCGACCTCGAGGTCGGACTCTGGTACGGATCCCAGGATCGACAGGCTCCGTCGGCGATGGGCTCGTACCTCGCCTCCCGACTCCCGCGCTCGACGCTCACCGTGGTCGACGGCGGCCACTTCTCGACGATCAACGACCACGCCGAGGACATCTTCGGCTTCCTCACGGCCTGAACGGCTCGTACCGACACCGCCACGGCTCCGTAGGGTCGGTGTATGCGAATTTCTGTCACCGGGTCCACCGGCTACATCGGGGGCCGTCTCGTCCCCCAACTGCTCGACGCCGGCCACGAGGTCGTGTGTCTCGCGAGGACCCCGGCGAAACTCGATGGCCTCCCGTGGAGGGATCGGGTCGAGGTCCGCTGGTTCGACCTCGAGGAACCCGACTCGGTGGCACCAGCCCTCGCCGGTTGCGATGCCGCGTACTACCTCGTCCACTCCATGGGGGCGGGGAGCGACTTCGCCGATGCCGACCGCATCGCTGCGGAACGCTTCGCCCTGGGAGCCGCCGACGGCGGCGTCGGGCGCATCATCTACCTCGGGGGCCTCGGCTCCGACGACGATCTGTCCGAGCACCTCTCCAGCCGCCACGAGGTCGGAGAAGTTCTCGCCGCGGGGGCGGTGCCCGTGACCGAGTTCAGGGCGGCGGTGGTGATCGGCTCGGGATCGGTGTCGTTCGAGATGCTCCGCCACCTCACCGAGGTCCTCCCCGTGATGACGACGCCGCGCTGGGTGGAGACCCGATGCCAGCCGATCGCCATTCGCGACGTGCTGTCGTACCTCATTGCCGGCCTCGACGACGAGCCCGGAAGCCATGTCTACGAGATCGGCGGACCCGACATCGTCACGTACCGCCAAATGATGGATGCGTACGCCGGAGCCGCTGGCTTGCGGCGCAGGCTCATCATCCCGGTACCAGTCCTGTCCCCTCGCCTCTCGTCGCTGTGGATCGGCCTCGTCACGCCGGTCCCCGTGGGCGTCGCTCGCCCACTCGTCGATTCCCTCCGCAACGAGGTCGTGGTGCGCACAATCTCGGCCGATCGCTTCGGGCTCACGCCCGACACACTTCGATCGGCCATCGAGCGGGCGTTGGCACGCGACGCCGTCCTCGACGTGCCGAGTCGGTGGTCCGACGCCAGTTCGAGTCCCGCACTGCCATTCCCCTCGGACCCGTCATGGGCAGGGGGCGCGTTGCGCACCGACCACCAGGAAGTGCCCACCGACGTCCCTGCCGAAGACCTGTTCTGGGCGTTCACCCGCGTGGGGGGCAACGTCGGCTACTACGGATACGACTGGGCGTGGTGGATCCGGGGCATCCTCGACGTGATGGTCGGTGGCGTTGGGCTCCGCCGTGGTCGCCGACACCCCGAAGCGGTGCGACTCCACGACACCATCGACTTCTGGAGGGTGTCGAGCATCGCCCCAAACGACCACCTCCAACTCTCGGCCGAGATGCGACTCCCCGGCGAGGCGTGGCTCGAATGGCGGATCAGGGAGGAGGGCGACGGCCGCGTCCTCGAGCAGACGGCGTACTTCAGGCCCAGGGGACTCATGGGGCGCCTCTACTGGATCGTCGTGCTCCCCTTCCACGCGTTCGTGTTCGGGAACATGGCCCGGGGGGTGGAACGCGCCGCCCGCGCACGGACGAGCAGCTAGCGGAGCCCCGCGAAGAGGTCGTCCTCGGGATCGTGGCAGGCAATGCCACGGGAATCGACCCGGAGGAACGCCTCGGCCCCAAAGACCTTGGGACGCTGCTCGGCGGGCACCTGGAACATGAACCAGTCCTCGGGGATCTGGGAGCGATGGGCTCGCCACGCCTGCTCCTTCAGCGACCAGTACCGCTCGACTGAAATCCAGGCAGACACCTCTTCGTCGGGGTGCCCTCCCTGCATCATGCGATCGCGTTGCTCCTCATCGATCAACCCCGCAGTGAACCGGAGCTCGGCCATGGCCCTCACACGGCTCCTCGGCCAAACCGACCAGTAGAGCTTGCGAGGCTGCCATGGCTCCTCCCCCTCCTCGAGGGGAAAGCGCCCAAAGTCGAGCGCGTGGAAGTGCGCCGCAACGCCAACCCGGTGGACGTTGATGTGGTCCGGGTGCCCGTAGCCACCGAAGGGGTCGTACACGGTCATCACGTCCGGCTGGTACTTTCGGATAGAGCGGATGAGCCGCGCAGTGGCCTCATCGAAGTCGGCCTGCCAGAAGCACTCGGGATGGTCGTTTGACGGCTCTCCCATCATCCCCGAGTCCCGGTACCCGAGCCATTCGTGGTGCTCGACCCCGAGGATGCGGAGCGCGTCGGCGATCTCCTCTGCCCGCACCTCACCGAGTCGTGCCTTCACTGCATCTGGGTCGTCGTAGTTGTGGACCTCACCCTCCACCCCGTCGGTCGCGGTCACGACCACGACCTGCTCGCCTGCGGCGGCGTAGCGGGCGAGTGTGCCTCCGGTGGCGGTTACCTCATCGTCTGGATGCGCGTGGAATGCGAGAAGTCCTGACATGGATGGCGAGCGTACCGCCCCCCGTTCGGCAACGCCGAGGGAGGAGCCTGCTAGACATCCCTCGATGTCCTCCCTCACCGGTCGGTACGCGGTCGTCACCGGGGCGACGGGGATCGCCGAGGCGACGGCTCGAGCACTCGTCGATGAGGGCGCGTCCGTCTTCGTGATCTCCATCGATGCCGCCGAGGCCGAACGACTCACCACCGGACTCCGCGCCGTGGGGGCCGACGCATGGCACGCCGTCGCCGACCTCCGTGACGAAGACGCCACCGAGGCCGCCTTCCGGGAGGCCACCGCGGTCCTCCCTCGCGTCGATGCCCTCGTCGCGGTCGCCGGGGGCAGCGGGCGCAGGTTCGGCGACGGCCCCCTCCACGAGATGACATTCGACGCGTGGCAGGCCACCCTCGACCTCAACCTCCTACCACCGTTCCTCGCCGCCCGGGAGTCGATCCGCATCATGCGGTCGCAGGAACCCGACGAGGTCGGTGCGCGGGGGTCGATCGTGCTCATCTCGAGCGTGCTCGCCACCCATCCGGTCCCCGCGGGATTCGGAACGCACGCGTACGCCGCCGCGAAGGGGGCCACTGAATCCCTTGTGCGCGCCACCGCCGCGTACTACGCCGGGGACGGGATCCGCGTCAATGCGATCGCACCCGGCCTGGTCGACACACCCATGGCCACCCGAGCCACCTCCGACCTGGGCCTCCTCGCGTACCTCCGGGAGAAGCAACCCCTCGCTGCCGGGCCCCTGCAAGCCTCGGATGTCGGCCGGGCGGCGACCTTCCTCGCATCACCGAACTCGGCCCGCATCACGGCGCAGATCCTCGCTGTCGACGGCGGGTGGTCGGTGGGCGAACCGCGCCACTGACCCAGTCCCGGGTCCCTCCTCGCGCAGGTCCCGACCCCACCCCGTCGGACGACCCCGTCAACTTGTCTAGACATTCTCGTCGGGGCGTGCGAACATCACATGATGATCCCCACGACACTCACCGCACAAGACGTCACCTACGAGCAGGTCGCCGGCATGATCGACCACTCGCTCCTCCGGCCCGAACTCACCGTCGCAGAGGTGCGGGAGGGGTGCGAACTCGCCGCCAGCTACTCGGTCGTGTCGGTGTGCGCCCGCCCCGCCGACGTGCCGATCTGCGTGAAGATCCTCGACGGCACCTCGGTCGAGGTCGGAACCGTCATCGGGTTCCCCCACGGCCACTCCACCACCGCGACCAAGCGCCACGAGGCCCGGAGGGCCATCGAGGACGGCGCCACCGAGCTCGACATGGTGCTGAATATCGGCTGGCTCCGCTCCGGCATGCTCGACGGGGTCCAGGAGGACATCCGCGGCGTGGTCGAGGAGGCAGGCGACGCTGCGATCGTGAAGGTGATCCTCGAGAACGCCTACCTCACCGACGAGGAGAAGGTCGCGGGATGTCGGGCGGTCGAGGCCGCGGGCGCCCACTTCGTGAAGACCTCCACCGGGTTCGCCCCGTCGGGCACCAC
>CAZRJG010000063.1:0-12854 GCA_964600365.1 uncultured Acidimicrobiia bacterium | reverse complement strand
CCAGTGACCTCTGCCGTGTGAAGGCAGCGCTCTCCCGCTGAGCTAAGCGCCCGGGACGTGGAAGTGTACCGCCCATCGGCAGTCACGCCCACGCCGCGCTAGGTGACGGTCTGGCCCCTCTCGAGCGCGACCACCTCGAAGGCTCCGTCCGCATGGTCGACCAACTGCTGCGGAGTGCCCGAGAGGATCGGGAACGTCCCGTAGTGGATCGGGATCACCGCCGAGACGCCCAACAACTTCCCCGCCCGAGCCGCCAGGCCCGGACCCATCGTGTAGTGGCCGCCGATCGGCAGCAGGGCAACGTCGGGCGCATAGATCTCCCCGATGAGGGCCATGTCGCCGAAGACGGTGGTATCCCCGGCGTGGTAGATCGTCGGCCCGTTCGGAATGTCGAGAATCCAGCCCGCCGCCTCCCCACCGGGGACGATGCCCTCGTCTCCCGAGATGCCCGACGAGTGCACGGCGTCGGTGAGCATCGCCCTTATGCCACCGGGGCCCACCACCACTCCCCCCTTGTTGGAGCCCACGGCCTCCTCCACGCCCTGGCCACCGGCCCAGACGCAGACCTCGTGGATGGCGTACAGCGAGGCACCGTGCGCCTTGGCGAGGTCAACCGTGCTCCCGACATGATCGAAGTGGCCGTGGGTGACGTAGATGGCGTCCACCCGCTCCTGGGCGTACTCGTCCTCCGGGCAGGCCGGGTTGCCCTCGAGCCACGGGTCGATGAGCACCGTGGTGCCGTCGTCCATCCGCACCCGTGTCGCCGCGTGCCCGAGCCACGTGACCTCGATGCCCTTGAGGTTCATCGATTCCCTCCTGGTTCGGGGCCCCCGAGGCTACAGGGTGGGCCCGGGGGCGTCGGGGCGATGTGCACGCGGTCGATGCGGCGGCCCCGCAGTGCCGTGACGACGACGGTGCGCCCACCGATCTCCACCGACTCGCCCTCGCTGAGGAGGCGGCCCGCATGGCCGAGCACGAGGCCCGCCACGGTGCTCCACTCCCCCTCCAGGGCCGTCGGGTCGTCGAACAGCCCTGCGGCGTCGGCCACGGGGAGCGACCCGGCGACACTCCACGCGCCACCCACCTCCACCACGTCGGCCTCCAAGGGGTCCTGGGCGATGTCGCCGAACAGCTCCTCCACGACGTCCTCGACGGTGACGATGCCCGCCGTCCCCCCGAACTCGTCGATCACCGCCGCGAGGTGGATGCGGTGGCGCTTCATGTCCTCGAGCACGTCGAGCACCCGCCGCGACTCGGGCGTGGCGAGGATCGGGAGCATCACGTCGCCGATCGGCGCGTCGTCCGCCGCCGAGATGAGGTCGCGGAGGCGAGCGACGCCCACCGGGGTGTCGATGTCACCCTTGAACACCACGAGGCGCCGGTGCCCGTGGGTGAGGGCCCGTTCCATGGCGGTCGCCACCGGCGTCTCCACGTCGACGCCCACCACCTCGGTGCGCGGCACCATGATCTCGTCCACCATGCGGTCGCCCAGGCGGAACGCCCGGTCGATGAGCTCGCGGTCCTCCTCGGTGATCTCCCCCTCGCGCACCGCCATGTCGGCCAGGAGGCGCAGCTCGTCCTCGGTGATCGTCGGACCCGTCTGGATCCCCTTCCCGGGCATCTGGAGGTCGGCGAACCACACGAGGACCACCACGAGCGGGCGGAGCACCACCTCGACGGTCGCCACCGGGCCCGACAACACCATGCCCACCGCCTCGGGGTGACGCACCGCGAACGTCTTGGGGATCGCCTCCCCGTACACGAACAGCACCACGGTGAGGAGCACCGAGGCAACCGTCACCCCCACCTGCCCGAACCACTCCTGGGCGAGGAGGCCCGCCAGCGACGCCGCGCCGATCTGGGAGAGGAGCGCGAGGAGGAGGATGGCGTTGAGGACCTGCGGGAGGCGGTGCTGGAGCCGGTCGAGGCGCTGGGCGGCACGCCGGCCCTCGGCGGCGAGCGCCTGCACCCGCACCCGCGACGCCCGCAGGAGCGCCGTCTCGGAGAGGGCGGCGAAGACCGCGGCGAGGAAGAGCCCGACGAGGAGGGCCACGAGCGGCGACGTCGTCATCGACCCCATGTTCGCAGGCCGACCCGGCTGGTTGAATCACCCTATGCACCGATTGGAGTTCGAGCGGGTCGTCGACCGGGTGCTCGACGGCCTCCCCGAGTGGGTCGTCGAACGCATCGACAACCTCGTCGTGGAGGTCGCCGAGGCACCGACGCCCGAACAGGACCCCCGTGGTGAGGGGCTCCTCGGCCTGTACGAGGGCGTCAACCTCCACGACCGGGCCGCCGACTACTGGGGGGCGATGCCCGACACCATCTGGATCTTCCGGCAACCCCACCTCGCCCTCGGGCTCGACCGCGACGAGCTGGCCGACGAGATCCGGGTGACGGTCCTCCACGAACTCGCCCACCACCTCGGCATCGACGACGACCGCCTCCACGAACTCGGGTGGGACTGACCGGAAACCCGATGGGGTCGGCTGCACCCACAGGGAGGGCCCACGATGGACGCACTCATCGACGCTGTGGCCGTCAGGACCGGCCTGGAGAGCGACGCCCGTCTCTGGATCCAAGGCCAACCGAGCGAACACCTCGCGGCTGTGGAGCGCTCAGGCGCGCGTCGCCTCACGGGGTTCGGCATTGGTGATCGTCCAGACGGCAGCAGCGACCGCAGAGACCGCCGCCTCGGGGAGGTCCCGGGCTTCGATGTGGGCGTCCCATCCCTCCTCGCCCAGGCGGATGGCAGTCGTGAGACCGCTCACGCCCATCCCGAGCACCGTGCATCTCTGTTCCGCGATGGGGGCACGCTCCCGGGGCAGTCGTAGGATGCTCCGATGGAACACACGCCGGCCAAGGGCTGCATCTTCGTGGTCATCGAGATCCCTCGGGGGAGTCGCAACAAGTACGAGATCGACCACGAACACAACCGGGTCTTCCTCGACCGACGCCTCTTCACTGCGACGACCTATCCCGCCGACTACGGCTTCGTCCCCGACACGCTGGCAGGCGACGGAGATCCCCTCGACGCACTCGTCCTCCTCGAGGACCCCGTCTACCCGGGCGTGTGGGTGGAGGCCCGACCCATCGGCGTCCTGTACATGCGTGACGAGGCCGGAGAGGACGCCAAGCTGATCTGCGTCCCGCCGAAGGAGCCCCGATGGGCCGACGTCACGGACATCGACGACCTCACCCCCCAACTCCGGGCCGAGATCCAGCACTTCTTCGAGGTCTACAAGGCCCTCGAACCCGACAAGTACTCCTCGGCCCAGGGCATGGCGGGCAAGGACGCCGCGTGGCAGGAGATCGCGAACGCACGGGCCAGCTACCGCCACTGACCCACTACCCGCAAGGAACCCCCACCCCAGGGAGGGTGTCGAGGGGTGGCATCTCCCCTTCGGCGGGTCGCTCGTGCGCCGCCGCACATGCCGCACAGCAACCTAGGGTGGGTACACGACAACTGATCGGTCCCCCCGGAATGCTCGCCCTAGTTTGCGCCCAGTGTGGGGGTCTGAATCGAACGCTCGCCTCCCACTGCATCCACTGCCTGAAACGACTTCCGAAGAACAGCCCGTCGGTCTCGTCGCTCGTCAACTGCGAAGCGTGCAGTCAGCCTCTCACCGGCGACCCCGGCGTATGCCCGAACTGCTTCAGAACTGTCCTGCAAGCCGACCTCTGAGCCGGGGCTACTCCCGGCGTGCCAGCCCCACCCCCGGACTGACCCGCGCCATCTCCCACGCGAAGGGCATCCAGCAACGGCTGGGTCCCGGTTGCATCCGCGTGACGATGGGTCGGCACGGGCACCTGTTCGGCGCGCTGCAATCGACATGAACGCTGCCCCTGACGATTCGCGTGGGGCGCCAAGAAGGCGCCAACGACTTGGGGGATCGACCGAGGAACACAAGAAACCCCCGCCGTAGCGAGGGTTTCCCGGGGTGGGCGATACAGGATTTGAACCTGTGACCTCTTCCGTGTCAGGGAAGCGCTCTCCCCCTGAGCTAATCGCCCGGGATCAGTTGTTTGGAGGCGACGCCCGGAATCGAACCGGGGTACAGGGTTTTGCAGACCCTTGCCTAACCACTCGGCCACGTCGCCGGGGCGAGAGCCGACGTTTCGGCGCCTCTCGCACATGAGGAGCCTGACGGCCCCTCACCTGCTGGAGCGGGAAACGGGATTCGAACCCGCGACCTCAACCTTGGCAAGGTTGCGCTCTAGCCAACTGAGCTATTCCCGCGTGGAGCCGGAAGTGTAGACGACGCCGCGCGGTGTGCGAAGCGTCACGTCCCGGTGGAACCGAAGCCGCCCTCGCCCCGCGACGTCGGCGGCAGCTCGTCCACCTCCACGACCCCGCCGACGAGCACGGGCGTCACGACGAGCTGGGCGATCCGCTCCCCGCGTTCGAACGAGACCGTCTCCTGTCCATGGTTGACAAGGATCACCTTGAGCTCACCTCGGTAGCCGGCGTCGATGAGGCCCGGGCCATTCACCACACCGATGCCATGGCGGAGTGCGAGACCCGAACGGGGCACCACGAGACCGGCATGGCCCTCGGGGATCGCCACTGCGAGGCCGGTCGGGACGAGCGCCCGCTCACCTGACTCGAGTGAGACGGGCGCATTGGCACAAAGATCGAGACCGGCGTCGCCGGGATGGGCCCGAGTGGGAAGGGGTACCCCGGGATCGAGGCGTTGGAAGGTAATCTGCACGGACTGACGGTAATCGTGGGGCTTCACGGGTGGAGTCGATGGAGACCACGAGATGCAGTCGACGTGCCCAACCTGCAACACCCATCACCTGGGTGCGTGCACCGCTGGCCGGCACCGTGCCCCGAGCCGGTTCCGCACGTCTATCCCCGTGCTCCCGTCCCCGCACCCCCGGGGCCGTCGAGTCATTGGGTCGAGCCCGACACTCGAGATGATGGGATTCGACGTCACGGAGCTCCACCCCGCTCCCGTCATCGCCCACAACGCGCCCCCAGTGCCCGTCCGACTCGCTCCTGCGTTCTCCCCGGCGCCACCCCCCGCACCAACCCGCCCCGCCCCTGCGCGACCCACCGACCACCGGCCGGTTGGTTCCTCAGCGGGGATGCGGGCGATCGTCAACGAGCTGTGGGATCGGGAATCGGCCTTCTTCGCCGATGCTCCAGACCTCCCCCCGCCCACGCCCATCGAAATCGACCGTTCCTCGCGACCGCGCACTGCCCGATATGCCATCGCCGTTGCCCTCGTCGTGGCGATGCTCGTCGGCGGCTGGGCGATCGCCCGATCGTCTGCCACCACCGACGCGCGGGCACTTGGTGTCGCCGCCGATACGGCCATCGCCACTGCCCGGGCTGCGGCCTCACGGGCACCTCAGGCGGTAGCTGACATCACCGACCCCACTGCTGCTCCCCTCTCCCTCAGTGCCGCCGCCGAGGTGATCACCGACCTCTCCGACGCAGCGCTCCTCCTTCGAGATGTGGCTTCGGCCGACGGAGAGCTCGGCTTTGGGATCGCGGACCCGGTCCCCGACAGGTCGCAGTACGCCGCCGCGGCCGGCGCCGCCGGTGACCTCGAGAACGCCATGGGTTCGTTGCTCACTGCCCGCCTCCTCCTCGATGCGCTCGTCGACCTGCCGGCGCTCTCGACCCGCCCCGACGATGCGGCCGAGATGGGCACCGCGCTTGCGAGCGCCGTGTCCGACGCCCGCACACGGGCGCTGAGGATCCCCGGCGGACACCCCGAACTCGAGGCACTGGTCGAAGACGGCCTTGGGCGGATCACGCAGCGGGCGGGCGCGTACGCCGCCGACCTTCGCAGCGGCGCCCCGGTGGGTGGCCACCTCGCTGCGCTCGAAGCCGAGGTCGAGGCCCTCGACGGAGCGATCGAGGCCCACATCGCCTCAGAGACCGCGGCACTCGACTCGCTGGTCGAGGCGTTCGCGAGCGCGATTCCAGGCCGCTAGTCGCCCTCGAGCGCAGCGACCTCTCGCTCGAAGTCAGCCGCGACCTGGAAGTCCTTGTAGACCGAGGCGAAGCGCAGGTAGGCAACCTCGTCGGCGCCCCGGAGTTGCTCCAGGACGGCCCTCCCCACCACGTCGCTCTCGATGACCGGACCAGCTGCACGAGCTGCGAGCTCGACTTCCTCGACCATCACGTCGACGTCGTTCGCGTCCACCGGTCGGTCGGTGAGCGCTCGTTCGAGGCCGCGTCGCACCTTCTCGGTCTGGAAAGGCTCGATGACACCGTCGCGCTTGCGCACCAGCAACACCGCTTCGGCCCGTTCATACGTGGTGAACCGGGAGTGGCACCCGAGACACTCCCTCCTTCGGCGGATCGAGGCGCCTTGATCAGCGGGGCGGGAGTCGACGACCTTCGTGTCGCTGCTCCCACAGAGCGGGCAGAGCATGCCGGGAGCGTAGCCGTGAGACGGCCGCGCCCGAACGCCTCGGTTAGGAGCCAGTCGGTACCTCGAGCACCTGGCCGACCCGCAGCGACGACTCGGTGAGGCCGTTCAGTTCCATGAGGTCACGCACGACGATACGCACGTCCTCCCCCGGTGCCGTGTGGGCCTCAGCGATGCCCCACAACGTCTGCCCCGCGACGACCCGTACCTCGATCGTCTCGATCGGTCCCGTGTCGGCGTCAACGGCACCGACGATCCCGAGCAGGACCGCGACCATCGTCACGAGTGCGGTGATGAGCCGCGTGCGCCGGCGACGACGCTGCCACTCGGGGCGGCGGCCGGTGAGGCGGCGAATCTCCAGCTCAGGGGCCGTGGTGGTGGGGAAGTTGGTGGTCATGTCGGTCACCGTATGGATGGGGTGTGACGGATTTCGGCGTCGAACGTCTGTTCGCTCCCTCAGTGAACCCGAACGCGTGTTCGATGTCAAGGTCGAACATATGTTTGACCCGTGGTCGCCCCCCGGTATGCTGGAAGGGAACACACGTTCGGAGGAGATGACGACATGCACGACCGACCAGCCCTGAGCACGAGGCAGCAGGAAGTGCTCGACTACATCAGCTCCATGGTCGAGTCCCGCGGGTATCCCCCGTCGGTGCGCGAGATCGGCGAGGCACTGGGCCTCTCCTCCCCCTCCACGGTCCACAGCCACCTGTCCACCCTCGTCCGCCTCGGCTACCTGCGTCGCGACCCCTCCAAGCCACGGGCCATCGAGGTGGTCGATGCGACACCCTCCACCGCAATGCTCACGGGGCCGACCCGCGACGTCCCACTCGTCGGGCGCATCGCTGCGGGGTCACCGATCCTCGCCGAGGAGGACGTCGAGGACGTCCTGACGCTTCCCGAGCAACTCGTGGGGACCGGCCCCGTCTTCATGCTCCGGGTGCGGGGTGACTCGATGGTGGATGCGGGCATCCTCGACGGGGACCTCGTCGTCGTCCGCCGCCAGCCCACTGCAGAGAACGGTGAGATCGTCGCAGCGCTCATCGATGGTGAGGAGGCGACGGTGAAGCACCTCGAACGACGCTCCGATGCGATCGTGCTCCATCCCGCGAACGAGCACTACGAGCCGATGGTGTTCGCCGAGGGCGTCGACGTCCTCGGCAAGGTCGTCTCTGTCCTCCGGGCGGTCTAGGGCAGCGACCCCTCGAAGACCGTTTGCACCGGTCCCGTCAACCACGCCACGCCGTTGGCGAGGGCCACTTCGAGCCTCCCCCCGGGGAGGCGGACCTCCACCGGCGAGGTCGCCCGACCTCCACTGACGGCCACCGCCGCCGCCGCCGCAGCACCCGACCCGCAGGCGAGCGTCTCCCCGACGCCACGCTCCCACACCCGGAGTTCCACGACGCCGTCGACGATACGGGCGAACTCCACGTTCGCCCCCTCCGGGAAAGCAGGATCGGTGCCGATCAGCTCGCCCTCCTCGGGGACGGGGATCACGGAGAGGTCATCGACCTCGGTCACCGCGTGCGGGTTGCCGACCGAGGCCCGACACAGGCTGCGACCCCCGACCTCCACGACCTCCCCGACGTCGACTGGGCCCAGCTCGACCGTCATGCGACCGTCTCCACGGTCAGTTGCGGCGAGCACACCACGACGGGTCTCCACCCGTAGGTCAGGACCGCCCACCCAGCCGTGATCGAGCGCGAAGCGGGCCGTACACCGCAACCCGTTCCCGCACATCTCTGCGACGGAGCCGTCGGCATTCCAGTAGTCCATCCGGACGAGGTCGTCACCGAGATGCGTGACCACGATGAGCCCGTCGCCACCAACCCCGGTGCGCCGATCGCACACCGCGGCGACGAAGTCGGGCGTGATGGCCCGTTCGGTGGGTCCGGCGAGCATCACGAAGTCGTTTCCGATCCCGTGCATCTTCGTGAACGCGGTCATGCGTCGAGCGCCTCCCTGAGGGCTTTGTAGCGGGCGTCGGCGTCAGCATGCCACGGGAGCCAGGCGATGCGAGGATCGCGCCGGAAGTACGTGCGCTGGCGTCGGGCCAAAGAGACGGTGTTGCGGACGATCTCCTCCTGGCCGTCCCACAGGTCCGCCTCGCCGAGCACCACGGGGAGGAGCTCCTTGTACCCAACGGCTTGGCCGGCGGTACGACCCAGCCGCGGCGCGACCTCCGCCACCTCATCGAGGAGCCCGTCCACGAGCATCTCATCGACGCGCGTACGGACGCGATCGCCGAGCTCCTCTCCCGGATCCACCCCGATCCCCACGAACGGGATGAGTGGGTCGTATGCCTCGACCGCCCGGCGCTCGGGTGAGGCCGCTCGGGCAGTCGGTGTCTCGCCGTCCACCCCGTGGATTTCGAGTGCGCGGATCACCCGCCGGGGATTCGCGAGGTCCACCACCTCGCCTGCGCTCGGATCGACAGCAAGGAGCCGGGCGACGAGGTCCTCGAGCTCCATGGCCTCCAACCCCACCCGGAGCCCGGGATCATGCCCGCCGAACGTGTAGGGATCCACCGTGACCCGAAGGTGGAGCCCGCTTCCCCCAACGATGAGCACGGGCCTCCCCCGGGCGGCGACCTCGGCGATAGCGGCACGGGCGGCGGCCTGGAAGGTCGCGACGTCGTACTCATCTGCCGGGTCCGCCACGTCGATCATGTGATGGGGCACGACTGCTTGCTCGGCTTCGGTGGGTTTGGCCGTGCCGATGTCCATGCCGCGGTACACCTGCATCGAGTCGACGCTGATGATCTCGGCGTCCCACTCGAGGGCGAGACGCATGGCGAGCCCGCTCTTGCCCGAGGCCGTCGGCCCCACGAGGGCGACGACCCTGGTCAGACCAGCCGTCCCGCGAGGTGGAACTTGGAGGCGCCGACGATCTCGGTGGTGGCGAAGGCTCCTTCTGGGAGCACGCCCGGCACGTGCACGAGCTTGCCACCACGCGTACGACCCGTGGTGGCTTCGGGATCCTTCTTGGACGGCCCCTCACTCAGCACCTCGACGACGTCGCCGATCATGTCCCGATTGCGCTGGAGCCCGATCTCCGATTGCAGCGCGAGGAGTCGCTGGAAGCGCTCCTGGATGACGTCGTCGGGGACGAAGTCGTCCTCCATCTCCGCCGCCGCCGTGCCCGGGCGGGGCGAGAAGACGAACATGAACGCGGAGTCGAACTGTGCTTCGCGGACGACATCGAGGGTCGCCTCGAAGTCGGTGTCCGTCTCCCCCGGGAAGCCCACGATGATGTCCGTCGAAACCGTGAGGCCGGGGATCGTCGATCGCAGCATGGCAAGTCGTTCGAGGTAGCGCTCGGGGGTGTACCCACGATGCATGCGGGCGAGCACCGATCGACTCCCACTCTGCAGAGGGAAGTGCAACTGCTCGCACACGGCCTCGGTCTCGGCCATCGCGGCGGCGACATCCTCCTTCATATCGGCCGGATGGGGGCTCGTGAACCGGATGCGCCGGAGGCCTTCCACCTCGCCCACGCGCCTCAGGAGCTCCCCGAAGATCGGGCGCCGTCTGCCATCGATGGCGAGGTCCCGCCCGTATGTGTTCACGTTCTGGCCCAGGAGGGTGACCTCGACGACGCCTTCGCCAGCGAGCCGTTCCACCTCACGGATGACGTCACCCGGGCGCCGACTGATCTCCCCGCCGCGGACCGAGGGCACGATGCAGAACGTGCAGGTGTTGTTGCACCCCGTCTGGATCGTGACCCACGCCGAATGGGCGACATCCCGGCGCGACGGAAGGTCGGCGGCCATGGTCTCGCCCGGCTCGTCGAGGATCTCGGTGATGGGTCCCCAGGCTTCGGCATGCTCGAGCAGGTCAAGCACCCGCTCCACGTTGTGCGTGCCGAGCACGACGTCGACCCACGGTGCCTTCTGGCGCACCAGATCCCGATCCTTCTGGGCTGCACAGCCACCGACCACGAGGAGCCTTCCCTCGCGCTCGTCCTTGAGGGACTTCAGGTGGCCGAGCGTGCCATACAACTTGTTGTCGGCGTTCTCACGGATGGTGCAGGTGTTGACGAAGAGCACATCGGCGTCCTCCTGCGAAGCGGCCAGGCGCATGCCGTCGCGCTCGAACAAGCCTGCGATGCGCTCCGAGTCGTGCTCGTTCATCTGGCACCCGAAGGTCCGCACGAAGTACGTGCGTCCTTCCCGCGAGGGGGCACGTTCCTCCACGCGCCGCGTCGTCGGAACTCCGAGCAGGATGTCACCCATCGCTACCTCGCGTAGTCGGTGGCCCGGTACTCCCGGATGACCGTCACCTGGATCTGCCCCGGGTAGTGGAGGCTCTCCTCAAGGCTCCGGGAGATCTGTTGGGCGAGCGACGCAGCGCCGAGGTCGTCGATCTGGCCCGGATCCACCACGACGCGGATCTCCCGCCCCGCCTGCATCGCGAAGACCCGTTCAACGCCGGCGAATGCCCCCGCGAGCTCCTCGAGGCGTTCGAGCCTGCGCACATACCCCTCGAGCTGCTCCCTGCGGGCGCCGGGGCGCGCCGCCGAGACCGCATCCGCTGCCTGTGTGAGCACGGCGAGGATCGTGCGGGGCTCCACCTCGTTGTGGTGCGCCTCGATCGCGTGGACGATCTGGGCGTCTTCCTCGAAACGCCGCGCGATCTCGGCCCCGATCAGCGCATGGGAGCCCTCGACCTCGTGCGTCACCGCCTTGCCGATGTCATGCAGAAGCGCAGCACGCTTCGCGCTCGGCACGTCGATCTCGAGCTCGGCGGCGAGCATGCCTGCGATGTGCGCAGCCTCGAGCGAATGGTCGAGGACGTTCTGCCCGTACGAGGTTCGGTACTTGAGCCGACCGAGGAGGTTGACGAGCTCGGGGTGAATCCGACCGACGCCCACCTCGACCATCGCCCACTCACCGGCATCGCGGACCGTGCGCTCGATCTCGACCTTCGCCTTCTCGTGGAACTGCTCGATCGACGCAGGGTGGATCCGGCCATCCTCGATGAGCGCCTGCAACGTCAGTCGGGCGATCTCCCTGCGGACGGGATCGAACGTCGACACCGAGACCGTGTCGGCCGAGTCATCGATGATGAGGTTGACTCCCGTGACCGCTTCGAACGACCTGATGTTGCGGCCTTCTCGGCCGATGATCCGTCCCTTGAGGTCGTCGGAGGGAAGGTCGACCACCGACGCGGTGATCTCCCCCACGACCTGTGCGGCGTTCCGCTGGATCGCGGTCGCGAGGATGCGCTTCGAGCGGCGATCTGCTTCCTCTCGGGCACGCACCTCGAGGTCGCGCACGAGTCGCATCGCGTCGCGGCGTGCCTCATCTTCCACCTCTGCGAGGAGCTCCTCCTTCGCAGCCCGGGAGTCCAGGCTCGAGATCCGCTCGAGCGTGGACCGAGCCTCCTCACGGATCCGCTCGGCGTCGCCCTCGGCGTCACGAAGCGCTTCCTCCCGCTGGATGAGCAATTGCTCGCGTTGCGCGAGGTTGGCGGCGCGTTGCTCGAGGGTCTGTTCTCGTTGGGCGAGTCGCTCCTCGGACGAACGAGCTTCCACCCGTCGCAACTCGAGGGTTGCGTCCTCTCGCTCCTTGTAGGAGTCGGCGAGCGCTCTCGCCTCCTCCTCGGCGCGCGCGAGGGTGCGCTTCGCCTCCAGCCGCGCTTCGCCGAGGATGTGCTCGGCCGTCAGCCCTTCGCCACCCCGATTCCCGAGCACCCGAGCCAGGATGAAGCCCATGACCCCGGCGACGACGAGCGTGACCCCCACCGCGATGAGCAGCGGTCCGGTCGACATGCGTTCCTACCTTTCGGTCGGGATCCCGGGCCGAGCCCGCCATCCCGCATCATCGTGTTCATTGGCTCTCATCGTACCCACTCGAACCGTGATCACCTGCGGACGCGCAACGGGGGCAACCGCACCCGGTCGCCCCCGTTGCCCACCGTGGAGTGGAGTGGATCAGTCGTCTGCTGGCGTCTCCGCGTCCTCCGCCTCGGGTGCGGCATCGTCGGACTCCGTCAGACCGACCGCATCGAGGACCCTGGTGTGCAGTTGGAGGGCGACATCGGGGTTCTCCCGGATGAACCGCTTCGACTGCTCGCGACCCTGTCCGAGCTGGTCTCCGTCGAAGGAGAACCACGCACCGGCCTTCTTGACGATGCCCTGGTCGACGGCCACGTCGAGGAGGCTGCCCTCACGGGAGATGCCCTCACCGAACATGATGTCGAACTCGGCGAGCCGGAACGGCGGAGCAACCTTGTTCTTGACGATCTTCGCCCGGACACGGTTTCCGATGTTCTCCTGCCCGTCCTTGATCGCCTCGATACGACGGATATCGATGCGGACCGAGGAGTAGAACTTGAGGGCTCGGCCACCCGGCGTCGTCTCGGGGGAACCGAACATCACACCGATCTTCTCACGAATCTGGTTAATGAACACGGCCGTGGTCTGCGAACGGTTGATCGTCCCCGTGAGCTTGCGGAGCGCCTG
>CAZRJG010000062.1:0-13118 GCA_964600365.1 uncultured Acidimicrobiia bacterium | reverse complement strand
GAGAACTTCGGTTCCTCTACCTCGCACTGGCCTTCGCGCTGCTCGTCGCAGCGCTCGTCGTTCTGCCGCCGTACCAGGGGGCTGATGCCGCCTTCTCGGGCATGACCACGATGAACGTCGCCGATGGCAACACGGACTCTGGCGATGGGACCGTTCAGTTCCCAGGAGACGTGGACTGGCAGAACGCCCCGAACCTCGCGATCGTTAACGAGTCGGATCAGGTGTTGCTCAATGCTCTCCACCCGAATGGCGTTGTGAAGGAGTTGGCACCCGAAGGCAACGGTGGCCAGTACGGCGACATGTGTGAGGGCTCCGATCAGTCGATCGCCAAGGGTGACATCACAACGCCGCAGATCATTACCGGTTCAGACCCCTACCCGACGCCGGCGCCGAATGGGAAGGCAGACATCTGTCAGGCGCTCGTGGGCTACGAGTACGTGGGGATCGGCAGCGATACGCAGATCATCCTCTACGTCGGCTTGGCCGTGAACTCGGGCAACGGCGACATGTCCGCCCTTGTGGAGTTGAACCAGGGATCCAACCGTGCGAACGGTGATTATGTGATCGACCTCAACTGGGACGGTCAGGGCCTCGCTACGGCCAAGACCTACAAGTGGACAAATGGCGCTTGGGTTTCCGAGTCGGGTGTGCTTCCCGTTGATTCTGGCTCCGCCAACCCGTCCCGCCTCTTTGGAGAGGCTGCAGTGAACGTGACCTCGCTCTTCCCGACCTCCACGGATCCTGAGGCCTGTTTGCGGCTTGGGCAGGCCACCTTCTACACGAAGACCGGCGGCGGAAACTCAGGTGGTGACAACCTGAATGACTCGCTTAAGGACGTCACCGCTCCTGCTCCGATCGATCTGTCCAACTGTCGAACCCTGACCGTCGTGAAGGATATTGCTCCTAGTCGTTCGGGCACCTTCTCCTTCCCCTACGAGATCGCGGACTCCGGTTGGGACACTTCCGGTGTTCTGACGTTTGACGGTTCCAGCACGAGCATCGACCTGCAGGAAGGCCTGTACACGGTGTCAGAGGACACGGTGTCAATGTCCGCTGGATTCACGCTCAAGTCAATCAGTTGTACCGGCACGGAGACTGCGTCGGCCGACCTCAAGACGTACGGCGACGTTACGTGCACGATCACCAATGAGCCGATTCCGACGCTGACGCTGACCAAGAGTGCCTCGGGGTACGAAGGGTCGCTCAATGACTTCGGGCTCCAGTACTCCGAGGACGGAGGGAGCGCGACGTCGATCGCCTCGGGCGGGACGGTTGACCTGAAGGTCGGCTCCACCTACGTCGTGAGCGAGGTGGGTGGCGTGAGCGGCTGGGTTCAGACAGGCGTATCTTGTTCTGGTCCCGGCGCCGATGGTTCTGCTTCGTTCGTTGCCCAGGGTGGGGGTGCCTACTCCTGCACCATCACGAACAGTGAGATCCCGACGCTCACGTTGCGCAAGGTTGTTGTGGATTCGACCGGAAGTGGCATCTCTGCCGACGACTTCACGCTGACGGCCACGCCGACCTCTGGAACGCAGATCAGTGGATCCCTTTCACCTGCAGATGCGCCGGATGCGTCCTACGGGCCGTCGGACGTTGCGCCAGGTGTGGCCTACACGCTGAACGAGTCGGGTCCTGCCGGCTTCAGCGGCGACACTTGGAGCTGCGACGATGGCGCTCAGTCCGGTGTCGAGTCTGGCTCCGCGACGATCACTCTTGCCTACGGCGATCATGCGACCTGTACCGTGACCAACACCGCGATTGCTCCAACAATCACAATCGTCAAGACCGTCGTTAACGACGACGGTGGCGCCCTTGAGGCTGACGACTTCTCCATCGAGTTGGACAGCGCAGGGGTCAGCTTCGGTTCGCCCGATGTTGTCGGCGATAGTTCTGAGTATTCGACCGAGAAGATCGCCGTGAGCGTTGGATCACACACCCTCGTGGAATCTCTCGCCAACACCGGCTACACCACTGACGGCTGGAGTTGTGACGACGGAGCCCAGACCTCGTCGTCGGGCACGGAGGTCACGGTGAGTGTCGCTCTTGGCGATGACGTCACGTGCGAGATCACCAACGACGACATCGCCCCGACGCTGACGCTTACGAAGACGGTGACGAACAACTTTGGGGGAACCCTTGAGGCCGATGACTTCACGGCCTACATCGGCTCCGATCCAGTGAGTTGGGGTTCGTCGACCGAGTTGTCAGCGAACACGGTGTACACAGTGAGCGAATCGCAGGAGGACGGTTACTCCGCTCCGAACGGGTGGGGTGGTGACTGTGCCTCCGACGGCACGATCACCCTTGATCCTGGTGAGAACGCGACCTGTTCGATCACGAACGTCGACAGCCCCGGCACGATCGTCGTGCACAAGACCGTCATCAATGATGATGGCGGCACGGCGACCGCCGACGACTTCGACATCACGGTCGACTCGGCGGGGCTCGCTTTCGGTGAGGGTACGCCTGCCGGCGATGACACCGTCGACTACATGTCCTCTACGAGCGTCGGGGTCAACCCTCACACGGTCGCAGAGGCACCCGCCGATGGCTACGAGGCCAGCGACTGGGTGTGTGATGTGGACTCAGAGGAGATCAGCTCCTCGTCCTCCACGTCGATCGATGTGGATGTCGCTCCTGGCGGCACCGTCCACTGCTACATCACCAACGATGACATTCCGGCGAGCCTCACGCTCGTGAAGATCGTGAGCAATGACGACGGCGGGACGGCCGTTGCATCGGACTTCGCCCTCTCGGCGACACTCGTGGCGGACAATTCGGTGGTCGTCAGCGGAGCCCTCTCCGGTAGTGACAACGAGGCGTCCTACACGGACATCGATGTGATGGCTGGAACGTACGCGCTCTCCGAGTCCGGGGTGAGTGGCTACACGCAGTCGACCGACTGGGCGTGTTACTCCACCGATGACTACCTCGAGTCTGAGACGCCAACGAACATCTCCTCGGGCGACCAGGTGACTCTCGGTCTCGACGACGATGTCACTTGTGTGGTCGCCAACGACGACGACACGCCGACGATCACTGTCGTCAAGCTGTTCGAGGCTGGCTCATCGGACGTCGACCCGGATCTGTTCGGGTTGACGATCACCCCCGATGAGGAGTCGGCGACAGCCATCGACGTGCTCGACGGTTCCCCCACCGAGGTGACGGCCGGCGTGGCCTACACGGTCGGTGAGGATGGCCTCAAGGGCTGGGTCCAGGTGGGAGACGTCGAGTGTGAGATCGACGGTGAGCCGGCGGACCACCCGGTGAACCTGGGCCTCGGTGAAGCCGCCACCTGCTACATCACCAACGGTGAGCTTCCGACCCTCACGGTCGTGAAGTACGCACCTGAGGCTGGTGCGCAGGAGACGTTCGACTTCTACCTGGACGGCGGCGAGGTTCCCTTCGCACTCGGACACGATGGTTCGGAGACCTTCACCGTGACAGTGGGAGAGCACTCGGTCGAGGAGGACGTCCCGAGCGGATGGACCTTCCAGGGTGCCGAGTGCTTCGTCCCTGGCGAGAGCGAGGAGGTGCAGGATCCATTCCAGTCCTCACTCGAGGGATCGACGGTGTCCGTGGACCTCACGTACGGACAGGATGTGACGTGTGTCTTCACCAATGGTGAGGTGCCTCCGCCTCCGCCTCCGCCGCCTCCGCCGCCTCCGAGCGTGCTCGACCTGCAGATCACGAAGACGGGTGAAGTGATCGAGGACTTCACCGATGCCGACGTGGCCACGATCGAGTGGACGCTCACCGTCTCCCACGGTGGCAACTCGGAGATCGATGCAGTCGGAGCCACCATCACCGACGCGGCCCCGGCGGGCATGACCTTCGTCTCGGCCAGCTCGGCGGACTTGACGTGCGCGATCGTGGACAACGTCCTCAGCTGTGGTCCGTTCGACCTCGGACTGAGTGAATCGGCCACCGTCGTGGTCACGGCAACCGTGGCCGCTGGCGGCGTGTACGAGAACACCGCCGAGGTCGAGGTGGCGGGTGACGTCGTGGAGTCCAACAACGTGGATGACGACGTGGTCGTCGTCGACCAGGTCCTCGGCATCGAGATCCTTCCGGAGACCGGTGCAGATGCTGATCGGATGGCACTCGCTGCCGGACTCCTGGTCCTCATGGGCGCAGCGCTCGTGCTCGGCAGCCGCCGAGAGGGTGGCTGGACGGCGTAGCCGCTCGTCACTGCTGAATCAAAGAAGGGGCCGCCCACCGGGCGGCCCCTTCTTCATGGAAGGCCCCGATTCCTTCGTGCACTCCTGGTGGTTGACGCGATCGTCAAACCTGATGATTTCCCACGCAGCGTGAAGAACCAGTAGCGAGTCGCCACGAAGGGTGATACGCTCGACTTCGGAGAGTGGTCAGCACTGCCCGTAGGCGGCGTCTACTAGGCCGGTTTCTCTCCGACAGACAGATCATCGGCCCAGGTAGACGAGAACTTGAGCCGAAATCCAAGAGAATCCCGGGAAGCGCCTCCGGGGAGTGGGAGACAGAAGATGACTCGGACCGTGACGACCTCGCAACGGATGCTGATTGCGGGTATTGCTTTGATGCTCCTGTCGGCTGCCTTGGTGGTGCTCCCGGCATCGCCGTCGCAAGCAGCTCTGCTTGCCGACTTCGAGTTTGTGTTCTCGACCCCAGACGGGATCGTCGTCTGGGAAGGGGACAATGACCTCGACGACGACGGAGGCGGCGCGCCCGGTTCTGGCGATACCACCAACGTCCCGATTCCTCTCGAGTGGGGTTTCGGAGAGCGTTACGTGCATGTCTCCTGCTCGGCGGTGTTCGATGACGGATACCACTCAGGGAGCGACGGCAGTCCGGGGTCCAGCTTCCCCGTGCCTGCTGACGAGTGGGTGATCGTTAGCTACACGATTGTGAAGAACGGTGGCCCTGACACCTGCTCAGAGACGTTCAAGACCGGCTTTGTGAAGGTTGAGAAGAAGGTTGCTGGCGACGATTCGGATGTGATCTCATTCGACTTCACGAGCCCTGAGGATTTCTCGCTGGCTGCCGACGAGGTGCGGGTGTTTGGTCCGTATCCGGTCGGTACTGAGGTGACGTTCACCGAGGCAAGCCTCGGCGACGACTGGTCGACCACGTCCTACTGCGGCGAGGAGTCGCCTCTGGTGTCCAACTCGGTGACGTTCACGATCGTCGAGGGCGACGAAGCGTCTGCAGCTGTGTGTACCTTCACGAACACGTATGACGAGCCCGAGGGGTATGTCACGGTTGAGAAGGTCGTGGCGGGTGAAGAGTCGGGTGTGACGGACTTCGAGTTCACGAGCCCTGAGGCGTTCACCCTGCAGGATCAGGGCACGAAGACCTTTGGTCCCTATCCGGTTGGCACGGTCGTGACGTTCACAGAGGAGGATCTGGGCACTGATTGGAACACGATCGCATCGTGTGGCGACGCCTCACCGGTGGCCTCCAGTTCCGTGTCGTTCACGATTGTCGAGGGTGATGTCGAGTCGGCGACGGTCTGTACCTTCACGAACACGTATGACGAGCCCGAGGGGTATGTCACGGTTGAGAAGGTCGTGGCGGGTGAAGAGTCGGGTGTGACGGACTTCGAGTTCACGAGCCCTGAGGCGTTCACCCTGCAGGATCAGGGCACGAAGACCTTTGGTCCCTATCCGGTTGGCACGGTCGTGACGTTCACAGAGGAGGATCTGGGCACTGATTGGAACACGATCGCATCGTGTGGCGACGCCTCACCGGTGGCCTCCAGTTCCGTGTCGTTCACGATTGTCGAGGGTGATGTCGAGTCGGCGACGGTCTGTACCTTCACCAACTCGTTCGCGACCTCGACGACAACCGCTCCTACGACGACGACCGTCCCCGAGCTCGATCCGATCATCGACCTGGCGATTCAGAAGGACGCACGGCTTGTGGCCGACCTCAACGATGGCAACGGTACGGCAACGATCGAGTGGGACATCACCATCTCCCACGGTGCGACCTCCGAGGCCGACGCAGTCGGGGCGACCGTGTCCGACACGGCCCCCGATGGGATCACGTTCGTGTCGGTCTCTGGTGGTCTGAACTGCTCGATCATCAACAACACGTTGTCATGCGACCCGTTCGACCTCGCTCTCGGCGACTCGGTGAGCTTGACCATCGTTTCGACGACGATCCTGGACGGCGAGTACGTGAACATGGCTGTCGTCGATGTCGACGGTGACACAGTCGAACCCAACAACCAGGACCCGGCGGACGTCGAACTGCTCCCCCAGGTCTTGGGCATCGAGATCCTGCCGGAGACCGGTGTGGAGAGCGACGCCTTGGCGGCCATCGCAGGGCTGCTCATGCTGCTCGGCGCCGGCCTGGTGATCGGCAGCAACCTCAAGCGTGGTGAGAGCTTCACTGGCTAATCACCCACTGGGCGCATCCAACTGAGAACGGGCGGCCTTCGGGCCGCCCGTTCTTCGCGTTTCGGGTTCGTCCCCCTGCGCGCAACATGTGGGAAAAGAGTGGACGAGCAACTACGGAGCGTGGTAGAATGTCACTTAGAGTGATGAATCGCCCTCACACAACAGCCGGAGTGACTCCGACAAAGTCAGTATCGGCAACGGGGCACTCGGAACTTGAGAAGAAATCTGGACCAACCCGAGGAGTGGCCATGGATGCGACCACCACCAACTTCACGAAGCGACTGGGAACGGTGCTCGCCGCCCTCTCGCTCCTCCTGCTCGTCGCCGTGCCTGCGATGGCCAACGACGCCGACGCCAACCAGCCCAGCTACTGGGAGGAGCACTTCGGCGAGGGCACGAGCTGCGTCAAGTATGAAGGCGAGGCCATGAACGGCCACGTCTCCGAGGATGGCACCACATGGACGCCGTACAACCCGGACGCCGTGATCATCGTCAAGGCGGGTTCCTCGCAGTCGAATGATGCCGATCCCAACACGGTCGGCGATTCGACTGGTGGCAAAGAGATCAGCCACGTCATCGAGTGTGTCGTTCCTGCATCGGAGACATCCGACGATCCTGTGACCCCTTCGACCACCGAGCCGCCCACGGATCCCGAAACGCCTACGACCACGACCCCCGAGCAGCCCGAGACCCCCGAGCAGCCCGAGACGACCCAAGAGGTGCAGACCGAGGTGCTCGGCGTCACCATCGAGGCTGACGACACCCCGGAGCCCGAGGTGCTCGGAATCTCGATCGAGACAGAGGAAGAGCCCGAGGTTCTTGGAGTCGAGATCCTTCCTGAGACCGGCCTCGACACCGACCAGATGGTGCTCCTGGCCCTCGGACTCCTCGTCCTCGGCGGTGCCTTCGTCTGGATCGCCGACGGCAAGGAGACCGTCACAGCCCTGTAACCCCACAGATCGCATCCGCGTCGAGACGCCCCCTGTCCGGGGCGTCTCTTCGCGTCTGGGCGTGCTCCGATTCCGGGCGTTACCCTCGGAACCGATGGCCGACCTCGCTGCAGCCGAGGGCCGCACGTACGGCCCCTTCCCGTTCGACCTCACCGTCGACCGGATTGCCGCGTACGTCGCCGCCACGAGCGATGACCCCACGCGCTGGGTGGACCACGCCCCTCCGGGGCTCGCGGCGGCCATGCTGTTCCAGCCCGCCCCGGCGTTCTTCGCCGATCCCGACGTGGCCGCCCGCACCAAGAGTGTGATCCACGCCGACCAGACCTTCACGTGGCATGCCCCCTGGGAAGCCGGTCGCTACGAGGTCGTCGGGACGGTTGACCGGGTGCGTGATCGCCGGGGCGTTGCCTTCGTGACGTTCACCGTGGCCGTCGACCGGGCGGGGGAGCGGGTGCTCGACGCGACCGCCACCTTCCTCATGTCCGGCGATGTCCCCCCGGCGTCGGGAGGCGAACCCCGGCCCGAGCCAGCGCAGGACGCACGTGGCGTGAACGACCCGCTCACGTCCGTCACCGACCTCGCTCCATTGCGGCGATCGGCGTCCCGCGCCGACCTCGTTCGGTACGCCGCAGCCACCGATGACTTCAACCCCATCCACTGGGACCACGACACGGCAGTCACCGCCGGGCTCCGGGGTGTCGTCGCACACGGCCTCCTCCTCGAGGCCTGGATGCTCCAATCGGCTTGCCGCCTCACCGACGGGGTTCATCCCCTCGCCGAGGCGAAGGTCCGCTTCAAGCAGCCGGTCCTCGCAGGCGACCAGGCCGTGGTGGAGGGAACCACGGATGGCGGCGTCATCGACCTCACCCTCTTCGCGGACGGGGAGGCGTGTGTGACCGGACGGGCGGTAACCCGATGAACGAGCCCGCGGTCCAACCAGAGTCCCCGATCGCACGGGCGAAGGACGGCGACCAGGAGGCCTTCCGGCAGCTCGTCGAGGAGCACCAGCACGACGTGTACGCCCTCGCACTCCGACTCACACGCGACCCCCACCTCGCCAACGACATCGCCCAGGAGGCGTTCATCCGGGCGTGGCGTGCACTTCCGAAGTTCCGCGGAGACAGCGCGTTCGGGACCTGGATCCACCGCATCACCGTGAACACGGCGTGGACGCAGCGGTCGCGGGCCAAGCGCCATCAGCACGACGAGATCGACGGGGTGACCCCCATCGCCGACCCCCACCACCGGGTCGATCCCGAGTTCATGGGTGTGAACGGCGAACTCCGGGGTCGCCTCGAACACGCTCTCGCCCGCCTCCCAATCGAGCAACGGATGATCGTGCTCATGAAGGACGTGTACGACTGGTCGCACAGTGAGATCGCCGAGGCGCTCGATATCAGTGTGAGCGCCTCAAAGGTGCGCCTCCATCGCGCCCACCTCCGCCTTCGCGACATGCTGGAGCACAGTGATGGCTGACCCGATCGGCCGCTTCGCCGTCTCCCGCCTCGGGTGCCGCCTCGTGAACGGCCGGCTCCCGGACCGCATCCTCGGCTCGGCCGCCGCCGACTCGCTCATGGAACTCCACCTCGAGACCTGCCTCGTCTGCCAGGCCGAAGCCGCCCAGCAGGGCCCGCTTGCCCGTGCCGTCGGTGACCTCCCGGAACCGGCGTCGGGAGGAGCCCCGCGAGGTCTCGTTGATGGCGTCATGGAAGGAATCGCCCGGCGTGAGCACGCAGCCCGGGTGCGGGGCCGGGCCCTCACCGCCGGCGTCTTGGGGCTCGTGTCGGCCGGGCTGACAGTGCTCGTGTGGCTGCTCGGGAGGCGCCGATCCGTCGGGGCTGGCAGCCGCGGATAGCGCTACGGATGGCCCCGCCATATACTCGCGGGGCCCGAGACCGAGGGGTGTAGCTCGAATTGGCAGAGCGCCGGTCTCCAAAACCGGAGGTTGTGGGTTCGAGTCCCACCGCCCCTGCCACTCCCTCGCACCGACCAACGACAAGGGATGTCATGAACCGAGAGATGCGCCGCTTCAGCGAGAAGGAAGAGCGGCGGCAGAAGAACCAAGAGCGGAAGCGTCCGCAGCGCAAGCCCGGCGGGAAGCGGGGGGACCAGAAGTCGCTGTTCCGACGCTTCACCGGCTTCATGCACGAGGTGCGTGTCGAGCTCGAGCGCGTCTCGTGGCCGACCCGCGAGCAGATGATCGCGTTCACCTCCGTCACCGTCATCACCTCAACCGTCCTCACGCTGCTCGTGTTCGGTATGGACCTGGGCCTGCGTGAGGGGGTGTTCGCACTCTTGAGGCTTGGACGATGAGCGACACCGACACCTCACTCGACGAGGCCCTCGCAGAGGACACGTTCGACGAGGAGACCATCAGCCCGTATGACCGCCCGGGCGACTGGTACGTCATCAACTCGTACTCCGGCCACGAGAACAAGGTGAAGGCGAACCTCGAGAACCGCGCCAAGTCGATGCACCTCGAGGACTCCATCTTCGAGATCGCCATCCCGATGGAGAACGAGATCGAGATCAAGAACGGCAAGAAGGTGGAGGTGCCCCGCAAGGTGCTCCCCGGCTACGTGCTCGTTCGCATGTACCTCGACGACGAGACCTGGTACGCCGTGCGGAACACGCCGGGCGTCACGGGCTTCGTCGGGTCCGGCCAGAAGCCGGTCCCCCTCTCCCGTCGCGAGATCGAGCGCTTCCTCGGCTCGGGCAAGAAGGAAGACGACGAGAAGAAGAAGGCCGCTCGCTTCAAGCCCGAGTGGGAGGTCGGCGACAGCGTCCGCGTCATCACCGGTCCCTTCGCCGACTTCAACGGCGCCATCGAGTCGATCAACCTCGACCAGGAGAAGGTCGTCGTGCTCGTCGAGATCTTCGGTCGGGAGACCCCGGTCGAACTCGGGTTCGAGGACATCCACAAGAACTAGCGCAGGCGGGCTCGCCCGCACGCGTGAGGCGTACCACCGGTCCCCACGGCGTCACTGCTCCGACGCCACCCACGGGGGCTTCTGGCCGGTGGGAGCCGAACACACCACAGAAGACAAAAGGAACCACACCATGGGCCGCAAGAAGCTCAAGACCATCCTGAAGTTGCAGATCCCTGCAGGGCAGGCCTCCCCGGCGCCGCCGGTCGGTCCCGCCCTCGGTCAGCACGGCGTGAACATCATGGACTTCGTCAAGGCGTACAACGACGCCACGGCGAGCATGCAGGGCACGATCGTCCCCGTCGAGATCTCGATCTTCGAGGACACGTCGTTCACGTTCATCACCAAGACCCCGCCCGCCGCCGTCCTGCTCCGCCAGGCCGCCAAGGTGGCGAAGGGCTCGTCGACCCCCCACATAGAGAAGGTGGGCAAGGTCACCCGGGCGCAGGTCAAGGAGATCGCCGAGACGAAGATGCCCGACCTCAATGCCAATGACATCGAGGCCGCCATGAAGATCGTCGAAGGCACCGCCCGCTCGATGGGCCTCATCGTCGAGGGCTAGCCGACGTCAGTCCCCCGCTTGCGGGGGAAGGTACCGCCGCCGCAGGCGGGGGTAGGGGGCGTTGAGCTCCCGACGAAACACCACTGGGAGAGGGACCCGATCCCTCGTTCGGACCAAGGAGACACATATGCCGAAGCACGGCAAGAAGTACGCAGCTGCTGCGAGCAGCTTCGACAAAGAGACCACCTACGCCGCCGAGGATGCCCTCGCACTCGTGAAGTCGATGGCGCCGGCGAGTTTCGACGAGACGATCGAGGCTTCCTTCCGCCTCGGTATCGATGCCCGTCAGGCAGACCAGCTCGTACGCGGGACGGTGAGCCTCCCCGCAGGGACCGGCAAGACGGTGCGGGTGGCGGTGTTCGCCCCGGCCGACAAGCACGCCGAGGCCACTGAGGCCGGTGCCGACCTCGTCGGCGGCGAGGAGCTCGTCGAGGCACTCGCCGGTGGGCAAGAGCCCGCCTTCGACCTCGCCATCGCGACCCCTGACATGATGGCCCACGTCGGCAAGCTCGGCCGGGTCCTCGGTCCCCGGGGCCTCATGCCGAACCCCAAGTCCGGCACGGTCACCCCCGACGTCGGCAAGGCCGTCGGAGAGTTCAAGGGTGGGCGGATCGAGTACCGTAACGACCGCTATGGCAATGTCCATGCCCCCATCGGCAAGGTCTCGTTCGACGCCGAGCAGCTCATGGAGAACTTCAGCGCTCTCGTCGGCGAGATCGTCCGGGCCCGCCCGGCGTCGTCCAAGGGCGTATACATCCGGAACATCTCGGTCTCGTCCACGATGGGCCCGGGTGTGAAGGTCGACATCACCCCGTACCGCAAGAGCTGATTCCCGGAAGTGGCGGGGGGTGGATACACTCCCCGCCACAACCCATACCTCTCGACCCGAGACCGTCCGGCGCCGCAAGGCTGAAAGGGATCCTCCCACCGACGTAGGTTGCGACCTCAGGAAGGCCCCTTCCCGATGCTGCAACGCTCGGGCCGAAGGGGCCGATTCCATTTGAGGAGTAGGTAGATGCCACGACCTGAGAAGGTCCAGGCAGTTGAAGACATCAAGCAGCGCCTCGACGCTGCGCCCGCGGTGTTCCTCACGGAGTACCGGGGGCTCAGCGTGCCCCAGCAGGAGAAGCTCCGCGAAGGGCTTCGCGAGGCGGGTGCCGACTACAAGGTCGTGAAGATGACCTTGGCGGCCATCGCTGCACGCGACCTCGGTCTCGACGAGCTCGCCGACGAGATGGTTGGTCCGACCGCCATCGCGTTTGCTGGCACCGATGCCGTTGCCGCCGCAAAGGCCCTCACCAAGTTCGCCGAGGAGCACGACGTCTTCGTCGTGAAGTCCGGGTTGCTTGGTGGGAACCTCCTCGCACCGGAGCACGTCAGCGATCTCGCCAAGCTGCCCGGCCGCGAAGAGCTCCTCGGCAAGATCGCCGGGGCGATGGCCGCACCGCTGTTCGGTGCCGCCGGCCTGTTCCAGGCGTTCACCCGCAACGCTGCGGGGATGATGTCCCAACTGCTCGAGAAGAAGGAGGCGGGCGACCCGATTGCCGGGACCGCCGGTGCCCCCGCTGCCGCCGAGGAGGAGCCCGAGGCTCCCGCCGCGGCCGTTGCGGAGGCTCCCGCCGAGGAGGAGGCTGAAGCCCCCACCGAGGACACCGCCGACGAAGACACGACCGATGAAACGACTCCTGCCGAGGCCGAGGCCGACGCGGAGACCGACCCCGCAGCCGAGGCCGATGATCCGGCCGCCGGCGAGGAGGAGTGACCAACCATGGCAAAGATGACCACTGACGAGCTGATCTCCCTGTTCGAGGAGATGACCGTGCTCGAGCTCAAGGAGTTCCTCGACGCATTCGAGGAGCGCTTCGAGGTGACCGCTGCCGCCCCCGTGGCCGTGGCCGCTGCCGGCGTCCCGGCCGCCGAGGCTGCCGTCGAAGAGGAGAAGGACGAGTTCGACGTCGTCCTCACCGGCTTCGGCGACAAGAAGATCGGCGTCATCAAGGAGGTCCGTGGCCTCACGTCCCTCGGCCTCAAGGAGGCCAAGGAGCTCGTGGAAGCTGCCCCGAAGGCCGTCCTCGAAGGCGTCTCGAAGGAAGATGCTGAGAAGGCCAAGGAGACCCTCGAGGCCGCCGGCGCAACCGTCGAGCTCAAGTAGCCCACCCCGCTCACGCCTCGAAGCCGCCCGCAAGGGCGGCTTCGTCGCGTTGGGACCGCCACACGGCAGATCCCCCAACAGGGTCAGCGAGCGAGCGAGCCCAGCGGAGGCGCACTCGGAGCGAAGCGACGACCAGCCGGAGGCTGG
>CAZRJG010000061.1:0-13327 GCA_964600365.1 uncultured Acidimicrobiia bacterium | reverse complement strand
CCCGGCCCACGTTCACGAACAACGACCCCTTCTGCATCGCCGCGAAGAACCGGCGATCGCACAGGCCCTCGGTGTCACGGGTGAAGGGCAGGACGTTCACGGCGACGTCGGCATCGGCGACGAGTCCCCCGAGCGCGCCACGACCGTGGGAGTGGGCGAAGGGACGTTCGCTCGGGGACCGCGTCCACCCCCGCACCTCGAAGCCCAGGGTGTCAAGCACCCGGGCGATCTCGGACCCGATGGCCCCGAGGCCGAGCACCACCACGATGCCCGGGGGTGCGAGCCGCTTCGGCTTCCACTGCCGGGCCGCCTGGGCGGCTCGGAACCGCGGTGCCGACAGCGTGTGCTCGAGGACAGCGTGGGCGACGTAGCGGGCCATCGCCAGGGTGAGTCCGGGGTCCACGAGCTTGGCGACCGACACATCCCGCACCCCGGGGTCGGCGGCGAGGAAATCGACACCGTGCCCGAATGACTGGACGAAGCGGAGGTTCGGGAACCGGTCGAGCGACCCGGGGGGGTGCTTCCAGACGATCGCCGCCTCGACCTCAGCGGCGTGCTCGTGGTCGAGACCGACGATCGCCACGCCGGGGAGCAGCGGGGCAAGTGCCTTCCGCCACCGCTCGGCGGCAGGGACGTGGAGGACGACGGCGCGAGTCACTCGTCGTCGCGGAGGAAACGCTCGATCTCCTCGACGAGACGCCCGCCGGTCCCCTCGATCTCGGTGTGGACCTCTTGGAGTTTCTCGACGTAGTCCTGGAGGTCGTCGTTCTCCACGACTGCTTCCTCGATCCGGCGCTCCCAGTCGTCGACGGCCTCGTCGAGGGTGAACGAGCCGAGCTCGAGGCCGAACACCTGCTCGGACTTGGCGAGCAGCGCCCGAGCCGCCTTCGGGTTGTCGGTACCTGCGAGGTAGTGGGGTGACGCTGCCCACAGGGAGGTGACGTCGAACCCGTAGTCCACGAGCTCGGCGGTGAGGACCCCCACGATGCCCGTCGGCCCCTCGTAGGAGGAGGAAAGAAGGTCGTGCTCGCGCTTCACCTCGGGTGAGGCCACACCCACGATCGGTGGCTCCGAGGTGTGGGCGACCTGCCCCAGGAACGCCCCGAAGGTGACCACACGGGAGACCTCGAGGTCCTTGAGCACTCCCGCGACGACTCGGGTGTACGCCTTCCAACGGAGTCGCGGCTCCTCACCAAGGATGAGCACGACGTCCTGTCCGGCGGTCGACGCCACGAAAATGCCCGTCTCGGGCCATTGCACCGAACGGGAACCGTCCTCGTCGAGCATCACCATGGGGCGGGTCACCTGGAAGTCGGCGAACTCCTCGTGGTCGATGGCTGCCACCTGCTCTGCGCCGAGGACGTCGATGAGGTGTTCCACGGCCGACGACGCCGACTCGCCACCGTCGTTCCAGCCCGAGTAGGCGATGAACGCGATGGGGTCCAGAAGCGTCGGTCGGAAGTCCCAATTGACGTGCTGCATCGATCCGCGAGCGTAGTGAGGGACCCGGGTTTACAGGGGCGGAATGTGCGGTCGGCCCACCGCCTTCGGGGGGCCGAACGACCCCTACTCCACGCGGCCCAACATGCCGAGGTACAGCTCCACCACCTTGGGGTCGTGGAGTAGGTCACCTCCGGTGCCGGTGTACGCGTCGGTGCCCTGGTCGAGGACGTAGCCGCGGTCGCAGATTTGGAGGCAGCGTCGTGCGTTCTGCTCGACCATGAGCACCGAGACGCCCGTGTCGCAGATGGCCCGCACCTGCTCGAATATGAGGTCCTGGTTCGCCGGGGAGAGCCCTGCGGATGGCTCATCGAGCAACAGGACCGACGGGTCCATCATGAGCGCCCGGCTCATGGCGAGCATCTGGCGCTCTCCGCCCGACAGCAATCCGGCCCGCTGGGTCGCGCGTTCGCCGAGCCGCGGGAACATCTCGGTGACAAATGCCCAGCGCTTTTCCCACGCCTCGGGGCGGAGGTAGAGGCCCATCCGGAGGTTCTCCTCGACCGTGAGGGACCCGAACACGTTCTCCCTCTGCGGGACGTACCCGACGCCCGCTGCGACGAGCTTGTGGGCGGGGAGGGAAGTGATGTCGGCCTCCCCCAGCACGATCGATCCCGATCGCACCTTCACCAGCCCGAAGATCGTCTTCACCAGCGTCGACTTCCCTGCCCCGTTCGGCCCGATGATCCCGACGAGTTCGCCCTCGGCCACCTCCACCGAGCACCCGCGGAGAATGTCGACGCCAGGCAGGTACCCGGCAACGAGGTCGTTGGCGACGAGGATCGGGTCGCTCATGCGCGTTCCCCATGGGTCGAACCGAGGTAGGCATCGATCACGGCGGGATCGCCGGCGACATGGAGCGGAGGCCCTTCGCTGATCACGCTCCCCTGCGCGAGGCACACCACCCAGTCGCTGATCTCCATGACGACATCCATGTCGTGCTCGATGAAGATCACCGTCTTCCCCTCCTCGTCCCGCAGGTTCTTGATGTGGACGAGCAGCGACTCGGTGAGGGCCGGGTTCACGCCCGCCATCGGCTCGTCGAGCATGATGAGATCTGGCTCGCTCCTCAGGGCCCGCGCCATCTCCAGCAGCTTCCGCTGTCCCCCCGAGAGGGATCCTGCGTACTCGTCGCTCATGTGTGCGAGGCCGAACCGTTCGAGGAGTTCCATCGACGCCTCCCGGTTCGCCCGTTCCTCGGCACCCCATCCTCCGAGCAACCCCCAAAGGAGTCGTTCACCTGACTGCTCCTGGCCGGCGAGCATCACGTTCTCGAGCACCGTGAGGCGGGCGAGCGACTTCGTGAGCTGGAAGGTGCGCACCATGCCCTTCCGGGCGACCCGGAACGAGGGGACCCCTGCGAGGGCGCCACCCTCGAGGTGCCACTCACCCTCATCGGGCTGGTCGAAGGCGGTGAGCAGGTTGAAGAGCGTGGTCTTCCCCGCGCCGTTGGGACCGATCAGCGACGTGATCGTGCCCTTCTGCACCTCGAGGTGATCGACGGAGACGGCGATGAGCCCCCCGAAACGGCGCACCATCGCATTCACCTCGAGGATGGGATCGGGCTTCGCAACCCCCGGAAGGGGCGCGATATCGGCGAGTCGTTCAGCGGTCATCGACGAGAATCTCCTCCCTCGAACCGAAGATGCCCTGTGGCCGGAAGATCATGAGCAGCATGAGTCCGAGTCCGAGCACACCGAAACGGATCGGGCCGACGTCGGTGGAGTCGAGCAGGCCACCGGTCCATCCCAACTCGATCGCCGAACCCACGAAGCTGTCGAGGAACTCGAAGAGGAACCAGAAGATGACGCCGCCGATGACGGGGCCCCACACCGTCCCGGGGCCGCCGAGGATGACGATCGTGTAGGCGTAGAACGTGAGGAGCGGGAGGAAGAAGTCGGGGGCGACGTTCTGCTGGTCGATGGCGAGGACGATCCCAGCGAGCGCACCAATGGCACCTCCGAGCATGAGCGACTGGAGCTTGTGGAGGAACACGTGCTTCCCCAGAGACGCTACCGCGTCCTCGTCCTCGCGTATCGCCTTGATCACGCGGCCCCACGGGCTCCGTATGAGTCGGCGGATCACCCACACCGAGACGAGCACCAGCGACCAGCCGAGGATCATGACCCACAACTGCCTCGCGTCGAATCGGAAGTCGCCGATGCCGTAGAACCCGCGCGGGATGGGGTTGAGGTCGAAGAAGGGGTCGGCGAACGCCTGGATGCCGAACACGCCATTCGTGACCGGCCGCGCCCAGTTGGATCGCACGACGAGCCGGATGATCTCGGCGGCGCCGATGGTCGTGATGGCGAGGTAGTCGGCACGCAGCCGAACGGTGGGGAATCCCCAGAGGATCCCGAGGAGGACGGCAAAGAGGATGCCCACGAGCACGCCCAGCCACATCGGACCCCCCCGCTCCACCGTGATCGCGAGGCCGTAGGCGCCCATGAGCATCGACGCGACATGGCCGAAGTTGAGCAGCCCCGTGTACCCGAACTGGAGGTTGAGGCCGAGCGAGGTGAGCGCGTAGGCGGCCGCGGGGGCGCCCACGGCGGCCTTTGCTGCATCGATGAGGATCTTCAGCAGGTCCATCAGCCGATTCGCTCCCTCCTGCCGAGGAGCCCCTGCGGTCGAACGAGGAGCATCGCCACGAGTGCGAGCAGGGCCACGACGTGCTTGAACTCCACGGGGAGCACGAGCGTGCTCAACTCCACCATGAGTCCGATGAGGAAGCCGCCGAGCATGGCGCCAAACGCGGTGCCGAGACCGCCGAGGACCACGGCAGAGAAGACGAGCAGCAACAGCTTGAAGCCCATCTCCCACTCGACGATCTCACTCACGCCGAAGAAGACCCCACCGAGGGCGGCGAGCCCCGCTCCGATCACCCACGTCGCCATCACGACACGGTCGACGTCGATGCCCGACGATCGTGCGAGGTCCACGTTGTCGGCCACGGCCCGCATGGCAGTGCCGAGTTGGGTGCGCAACAGCATGAGCCCGATCCCCGTGAGGATGAGCACGGACACCCCGATGATGACGAGGTTCTTCGGGACGATCGAGAGTCCGAAGACCTCGATTCCCGACTGCACCGCGTACTGGCGGTACGGCCGGGGCTGCCCTCCGAAGGGGACGAGAATGACGCCGTAGCGGAGCAGCAGCGAGAGGCCGATCGCCACCACGATCATGGCGATGTTCCCCGTGCGTCGAGCGCGCAGCGGACGCCAGAGCCACCGTTCCTGGGCGCCCCCGAACATCGCTACGAGCAGCACGCCGGGGAGCGCCGCAAGCGCCAGGTGCCACCCGACCATGGCATTGAAGAACCACGTGATGGCGGCCCCGAGTGTCACGAGCTCGCCGTGGGCGAAGTTCACAAGGCCCGTCACCCCGAAGATGAGGCTCAGACCGATGGCAGACAGAGCGATGATCGCCCCGAGCTTCAACCCGAGCACCGTGAGCTCACCGATTCGCTCGTACCAGTTCACCTCGATGGTGCGACCCGGGCCCAGCTGGAAGCGCACGGTCTTCTCCTGGCCCTCGCGCACGCGCACGTTGGGGAGTTCGTCGCGGCCCGGTTCGGTGAGCCCCACACCCGACGGCAGGGATCCGGCGTCGAGCTGGACTCGGTAGGTCTCGGGGCCGGGGACGGGAATGGAGAACGCTCCGTCGGGACCCGAGGAACCCTCTGCCACCTGCTCGTCGCCGCGGAAGACACGGATCACGGCGCCCTCGACGGGGGTCCGCTCCTCGCCGTCGACCTTCTCGAGCACGCCCTGCACGACCTCGCCCTCGGCGAGGGCGGGCGCAGCGATGCCGAGCAGCGTCGCGACAAGCACCACGATGAGGATGACTCTCCGCACGGTGGCGGAGTGTAGGTGGGGCGACCGGGGGTGCTCAGCCGCAGTGGGTCGTCGCCCGGAGGTGGACCTCGTGGGGGAGCACCACATCGATCGGCGGCTGCCCCGCCAGTACGTCGAGCAGGAGCTGTGCGGCGGCCTCACCCGCCTCCACGACCGGCTGGCGGACCGTGGAGAGCCCGAGCCCCTCGGAGAACTCGTGGTCGTCGAAGCCCAGCAGGCAGACGTCACCGGGGATGGAAAGGCCCGACTCCCTCACCGTTGCGATGACACCGATCGCCATCTCGTCGGAGAGCGTGAAGATGGCGTCCGGTGGATCGGACCTGCCGAGCAACTCCCCTGCGGCCTCCGCCCCACCGCTGACCGAGAAGTTCCCACTCACCAGTAGCGACTCGTCGAGGGGCACGCCGGCCACCTCGTGCGCACGCCGATACCCAGCGGTCCGGCGCCCGGGGATGGTCCCGTCGCCCTGTGGGTCCTTGAGGCCCCCCACGAGCGCGATCCTCCGATGGCCTTGGGCGAGCAGGACGGTCGTGGCATCGAACCCGGCCTGCTCGTTGTCGATCGAGACACCGGGGATGCCCTTGAGGTGCTCACCCACCGCGACGACGCGGGACCCGAGGCCGACGATCGCATCGATCTCGTCCCTGGAGAACGGAACGTCGACGAAGATCGTGCCGTCCACCCGCCTCAGCGATGGGAGTACGTCGTCGACGAAGTGGTGGCGTTGCCCCGCATCACCGACGACGGTGAGCGTCATGTCGTACCCCGCCTCGGACAGCACAGCCTCGATGCCGGTGACCACTTGGGCGTAGTACCACTGGCCGACGAACGGCACGACGACGAGCGCCGTGTGGGCGACCATGGAACCGAGCCGGGAGGCGTAGGGGTCGGGCACGTACTCCATGCGATCGGCAACCGCCTTCACCTTCTCACGGGTGGCGGGTGCCACCGACGGGAGGTTGCGCAGAGCCCGGCTCACCGTGGCCACGGAGACACCCGCCTCGTGGGCAACGTCGCGGATCGTGACCCTCACGCGACCCCCCCGAGGATCGCGCCACTGCGCGCCGGGAGGAGCAGGATGCCGTCGTCGAGGAGCCGCCCCCCGTTCGTGGCGTGCATGAGTGCCCATCTTCCCTCGGGGACCGCGACCTGGATGCCCTCGTCCAGCAGGTTCGCGGCATGGACCACTCCACCTCTCTTGTACACGAGCACTCCCTCCGGCGACGGGCACCACTGTACGGGTCCTCGGCGGAGGTGGGAGAGGTCCCGGCGTGTCCGGAGCAATGCCTTGGTGCGGTTGAGCGGAGAGCGGGGATCGAGGCGCTGGGCATCAGCAGTCTCATCCGATTGCCGGGGGCCCGACCGGAGCCACACCTCATCGGCGTCGGAGAACCCCGAGTGCGGGCGGTCGGGCTGCCATGGCATCGGGGTGCGACACGGATCACGACCGTCCTCGGGCACCCGCTTCCCGACGGGGTCGAGGACGTCGTCGGGCTCCACGAGCCCGTCGACGAGCCCGAGTTCCTCGCCCTGGTAGAGGAACGGCATGCCCGGCAATCCCATCACCGCAACCCACAGTGCGAGCACCCGCTCGACGCCCTCCTCACCCCCACCGAACCGAGTGACGGCGCGATGCGCGTCGTGGGAACCGGTCACCCATGCATGGCCCTGTGGTACCGCTGCGACTGCGTGCTCGATCTCCGATGCGAACACGACCGGATCCCATGGCAGCTCCATGAGGCCGAACCAGAAGGAGTAGTCGAGTCGGCCGTCCTTGGCGTACTCCCAGAGGCGCTCGGGCGGGGCCCAGGTCTCCCCGATCATGCAGGCGTCGTATGCGGCGAGGATGGGTGACCACTCCTCGTACACCGCGAAGACCCCGTCCTGATCGATGTCGTGGTGGACGGCGAAGTCGCCGAACCCGAGTGCTTCCTCGACCCCGGGCTTCAGGGGATTGTCGACGAACGATTGGTCCTTCACGAGGGAGTGGGAGACATCCACCCGGAACCCGTTCACCCCCCGGTCCAGCCAGAAGCGGAGGATGTCCCGGAAGGCGGCGCGTACCCCCGGATGCTCCCAGTTCAGGTCGGGCTGCTCGGCGAGGAACAGGTGCATCCAGTACTGGCCGGTCGCCTCGTGGTACTCCCAGGCGGACCCGCCGAAGATGGCCCTCCAGTTGTTGGGCGGACCACCCTCGGGAGCCGGATCCTTCCAGATGAACCAATCCCGCTTCTCGCTGGTCGGATCACTCAGCGCTTCCCTGAACCACGGATGGTCCGAGGAGCAGTGGTTCGGCACGAGGTCGATGATGACCCGCAGGCCGAGGACACGGGCACGGCCCACGAAGGCATCGAAGTCGTCGAGGGTGCCGTACTCCGGCGATACGTCGCAGTAGTCGGACACGTCGTACCCGAAGTCGCGCTGAGGCGACGGGTAGAAGGGAGTCACCCACACCGTGTCGACCCCGAGGTCGACGAGGTGGTCGAGCCGCTCGGCCAACCCGACAAAGTCGCCGATGCCATCACCGTTGCCGTCCGCGAACGACCGGATGTACACCTCGTACCCGACCGCGTCCTCCCACCATCGGTGGACGGGCTGAACGATCTGTCGGGGAGGTGAACCGAGTGCCGTCATTCGCTCCTCCCGGCCATGAGGGGTACCTGGGCCACGTCGTCCGCGGTGATCTCATCGAGGGGCACGTTGAGGATCGGGAAGCCGGAGAGCATGGTCGCCTGCTCGCCGACCGCTCCCTGCACGCCACCCTCTTCAGGCCAGACGAGGTCCATGATCCGGGTGTGGTTGCTGGCGCCCTGCGGCGCCCCGCCGAAGCGCCACTGCTCACTGGCGGGGTTCACGTCACGGACGCGCCGCACGCCGCCGGAGGGGAACCCCTCCTGGCCCAGGACCGCCACGGCGTAGCCCCACTCCCCGGGGTCGCCCTCGAACAGGGCTGCGGGCATCCGAACGATGACCTTGCCCTTGTCCGCGAGCACGATCGTCTGGAAGGTGGGCTTCGTCTCCTCGACGACTCCACCCGACGCCACGTACACCACGGGGTCCCACCCCTCGATCGTGATCCCGTACTCCCATCCATTCCCCGCCTCGAGGGCGGCGTTCCGGCCCGGGATGAAGAGCCGCTCGCCCGTGCCGGAGCCAGGGTCGACATCGATGTACACGTCGAACGTCTGGATGGAGAGCCCTACTGCGCTCCCCCACGGGTTGGCGATCGGACTGTTCACCTCGAAGGTGAACACGACGTCGTCGCCGTCGACGCCCGCGGTGAACCGGGTGAGGTCGTAGGAACCGGGAGCGAACACCGAATCGGACGCGTAGGTGTAGGTGCCGGGCCCGTTGTCGTCGCCCGTCGGATCCAACGCCTCGAAGCGGATCTCGACCGTGCTGATGTCGGGCACCTGGACGAACCCCGGCGCCGACCTCGGATACAGATCCTCATCCGATCCGACGACGCGAAAGAGGATCCGATCGCCGGCCTCGAGCGTCCCGAGATCACCGATCGGGATCGCCGCCTCCCACAGACCGTCGGCGGACGCGGCGGAGTAGCAGGTGAGGTCCGTCGTCCCGGTTGCGGTGGCCCCGCCGAGGCAGGCCTGGTCGATCGCGAGTTGGAGCTCGTGGGTGATACCGAACCCCACGGGGCGACCATCCGCGGTCGTGCCGCGTGCCGGGGCCGCCGAAGGGATGAGGACCTCGATCGACGTCGGCTCGCTGAACCCATCGATGAGCAGGTAGAGGTTCTCGGCGTCCAGTCCGGCGAGGAGGCGCCTCGGCGACCCGTCCTCGAAGGCGTACGCCGTTGCACCGGCCCACTCGCCCTCTGCCTGGAACCCGTCGATGTCCGGGGTGAGGACCTCGGAGGTCGACGACGATGGGTCGGCGGGGACCTGGGGGATGATGGGGATGTCCACGAATGCCGGGACGTCCACTCCGAGCGCCTCGTACATGCGGGCCAGCCATGCGCGGTAGGCGGTGTCGAAGTACCCGTCATCCCCGGAGGACTGGTCCGAGCCATACCACCAGAACCAGTCCGATCCCTCTGCGAAGAGGATGGCCTCGAAGGCCTCGGCGAGTTGCTCCTCGGTGTGGTCGCCGGATCGCTCGGCGGCCGTGAGGTCGTCCCGGGCGGCGATCAGGTACTCCCACGCGGTCGCTTCCTCGTCCTCACCGATCCAGGTGGCGTAGTTGGGTTGGAACCATGATGCGGGGAACACGTCCTCGGGGAGGGCCTCCGGGGCGGCGTAGGTCGCGAGGTAGTCCGAGGGGGTCGTCGTGGTGAGCCAGTCGGCCTCCGAGAGCATCGAGTAGAGGGCATGGAAGAACTCCTTGCCATCGTTGTCGTAGTTCTCCCATGCGTTCTCTCCGTCGAGGATGACGCTCACGACCCACGGTTGGTCCGGGGACGGTGGCTCGCCGAGCGCCTCCTTGATGTCGGCGAGGCGGTTCATGAAGTCCTGGGCTGCGGCCTGCCCGCTCATCCCTGAGTACTCGAAGCCCACGAGGTCCGAGATCCGCAGGTCTCGAAAGAAGATGGGGAGGTCGGGGTTGCGGGCGAAGGTCGCCGACCACGGGCGGTAGAGGGACTCGGCGCCGTCCGGCACGCCGTTCTGCGCCCGGGCGAAGCCCCCGAGGCCGAGCGACGCAGCGAGGACGGGCTCGCCCGTGGCGATCCACTCGACCCCTGCGCCCGACATGACCGAGGCAGCGAGTTGGCTCACGGCCCCCTCGCCCGGCCACATACCGACGGGACGCTGGCCGAGGAGACGCTCAGCGGTGTCCAGGCCCCGGCTGACCTGCTCGACCGCGTCGAGCGGCTGCCTGAACTGGCCCTGGGGCATCGTCGCCGTCGGATCGCCCACCCGGGCATCGTTGCTGTCGACGATGAGCGGGAGGATGGGGTGCGCCAGGGGCGTGGTGATCACTTCGATCTGCCCTGCGTCCCACATGCGCGTGTGGACATCGAACACCTCGCCGATGATCCGCTCGTGCTCGGTGAGGACGAGCGCCTTGTCCTCCTCGGTGAAGCCATGGCCCTTCGCGACGAGGGATGCGAGTGGCTCCTCGGCGAGGAAGTCGGGATCGGTCCATCCGAGGTTGAAGAGCACCTGGAGGTCGCGGTAGTCGTCGTCCGAGTACACGGCCGGGTCGGCCTGCGGGCCGCCGTTCGCGTTCCGGAGGTCGGCGAGCTCCTGGTAGCGGGGGAAGCGTTGGACGATCTTGCCGTTGATGTCGAAGAACCGCTCGAGGATGAACCGCTGCTGGTCCTCGGTGAGTTCGTCCGCCGGCACCTCGGTGTGCACCCAGTACAGGTCACGGACCCCCTGCTGCAGTTCCTCGAGCTGGAGGAGGAGCACCGGGGTCAGGTTGAAGGTGGCGTGCACCTGCGGGTACTGCTCGAGCACGGTCGCCATGTCCACGTAGTCCTTGGTGGCATGAACCCGCACCCACGGGCGCGTCACGACACCGTCGTCGTCCTTGGGGTAGAACGGCTGGTGCTGGTGCCACAGGAGCATGAGTTGGAACGAGTCATCCCGCTCGATCTCGACCTCGACCGGCACCGAGGTGGTGGTGACGGCCGGCTCGGTGGTCGTCGGCGACTCGGTTGGGGTCGACTCCCCCGACGTGCATGCGGCGAGCACGAGCGCCATCGCCAGGGTCACTGCGGCGACGCGGAGGCGGCCTGCGGGACGGGACATCAGGAGATCCTTTCAACGATCACGGCCGAGCGGGGCGAGGCGACGACTGCTCCAGCGGCCACGTCGCCGCCCACACCCCAGACGAGCCGGGCGTCGCCCACCTCGAGGGACGCAGGGACGTCCCCGCGGTTCACCAGCACGACGAGTTCGCCATCGTCGGACCACCGGGAGAAGGCGACCACATCGCGCTCGGCGTGGAGCGGACGCCACCATCCGGTGCGCAACACGGGGTGCTTCCGCCGGAGTTCGGTGAGTTCGGCGATGAGGGCGACGAGCGGAGACCCTGCCTCCTCTCCCCAGGGGAACGCCTTGCGCATCTCCGGGTCGTGGCCGCCCTCGAGGTAGACCTCGTCGCCGTAGAAGATCGACGGCGCCCCGGGGAGCGTGAGTTGGAGCACGGTCGCCAGGTGGAGCGCATCGCGATCGCCGTTGACGACGGTGAGGAAGCGGTCCACGTCGTGGCTGCCGAGAAGGAGTTGGCTCGCCTTCGTGGCCTCGGGAGTGACCGAGGCGAGGAGGCGCTCGATCCCGGCTGTGAACCCCGCGCCGCCCAGCGTCCCGGCGGCGAACTCTCGGATGAGGTCCCGACCGATGTAGTTCATGACCCCATCGAACGTGTCTCCCTGGAGCCAGGCCTGGGCCTCACCGAAGATCTCGCAGAGGAGGTACGCGTCGTCCTTCGCTGCGCGAAAGACCGGACGCGCCTCCCGCCACACGTCGAGCTCGATGTAACGGGCAACGTCCATCCGGATACCGTCCGCGTCGAAACGGGTCAACCAGTGGACCCCGACGTCGAACAGATACTCCCTCGTCTCGGGATTCGTGAGGTCGAACCGGGGCATGCTCGGCACCCCGTACCACGCGTCGTAGGTCGTTTCGATGAACGGTCCGTCGCCGTCTTCCTCTTCGACCGGGATCCCGGTCAAGTCGGTGAAGGCCTCGGCATCGGACTGGGAGAAGTGCTCGAACCCCGGGGGCCGGTTGTGCGGGCGGTACTTGACGCGCAACGGCCACTCCTCGATCCGGAACCAGTTCCAAAACGGCGAGTCGGGGCCCCGGTCACGCACGTTGGCGAACGCGTCGTGCTGGGGATGGCAGTGATTGATCGAGAGGTCGATGAGGATCCGGATATCGCGTTCCCGCGTGGCCCTGCGGAGCGAGTCGAAAGCACTGTCACCGCCGAGAATCGGGTCCACGTGGTGGTAGTCCGAGGCGTCGTACCGATGGTTGGAGGGCGAGGTCACCACGGGGTTGAGGTACAGCACCTCAACTCCCAGGCGCTCGAGGTGGTCGAGGTGCTGCTCGATCCCGGCGAGATCACCTCCCTGGAACCCGTCCCGGCGAGGCGCTGCACCCCACGGATCGACCCCCTCGGGGTCGTTCGACGGGTCGCCGTTGGCGAAGCGGTCGGGGAAGATCTGGTAGATCACTGCCCCGTCGATCCACTCCGGTGTGTCGATGCGTGGGATCACACCGAGGTCGACGACCCAGCGATCGAGGCGCTCGACGGCCCCGGCGATGCCGGCCGCAGTGAGGTAGTAGGCGCGATGGTCCTCGTCGAGGAAGGCGAGCGAGTAGTGGTCGTCGTCCGCCATCGGGAGGGAGACCGACCACACCTGCAGGACGGTGCCGTCGAGCTCCATCGCCATCGCATGGGAGTGGAGCGCTTCGCCGGAGCGGACCTGGATTCGGGCGTCGACCACTCCCGGCGCCGTGACCAGTCGGAACCGCACGGAGCCATCCCTCGTGCGGGAGAGATGTGCTGCGTCCGACGGATTGAAGCGATACCAGCGGGGGACCAACGCCCCGTCGTAGGGGTACACCTTGCTGTCGTCATCGATGGGGAACGACTCGCCGCCGCGGGTGAACTCGGTTGCCTGCATGGTCAGCCCTTCACGCCGCCCTGCGTGAGCCCGCCGACGATCTGCTTCTGGGCCACGAGGAACGTCAGGACGATCGGCGCCGATCCGAGGATCGCCGCAGCGCTCAGGGCACCCCACTTGGCGGCGTACTCCGAGAGCGAGAACTGCTGGAGGCCCATCGCGAGCGTGAAGTTCTCCGCCGAGCGCAGCAGCACCGAGGCGAGGAGGAGCTCTGAGTAGAGGTTCACGAAGGTGATGATGAAGATCACGCCGAGCACGGGACGGGCGAGCGGGAGGATGACCCGCCAGAAGATGACCGCCGGCGACGCTCCATCCACCTTGGCCGCCTCGTCGAGGCTCATCGGGACGGTGTCCATGAACCCCTTGATCAGATAGG
>CAZRJG010000060.1:0-13533 GCA_964600365.1 uncultured Acidimicrobiia bacterium | reverse complement strand
CGACGTCGAGTGGAAGATGCGGGTCGCCCATCGCATCCACGAGCTCGCCGTGGGCACCTATGGCCTCCGGCCCGATGACCTCATCTTCGACCCGCTCACGTTTCCGCTCAGCACCGGTGGGGAGGACCTGCGGGGCGACGGCATCGCAACGCTCGAGGCGATCCGCCGCATCAAGGCCGAGCTCCCCGGTGTGTCCACCGTCCTCGGGGTCTCCAACTGCTCGTTTGGCCTGAAGCCCGCCGCCCGCCATGTGCTCAACTCGGTGTTCCTCCACGAAGCCGTCGAGGCGGGCCTCGACGCCGCGATCGTCCACGCCGGGAAGATCGTGCCGCTCGGGCGCATCAACCCCGAACAGGTCCAGGTCTGCCGGGACCTCATCCACGATCGGCGCAAGGACGGATACGACCCCCTCTCCCGCCTCATCGAACTCTTCACCGACGTCGAGTCCGTGAAGGCGGTGCAGGAGGACCGCTCCGACTGGCCGGTGGATCGCAGGCTCACCGCCCGCATCATCGATGCCGATCGCAACGGCCTCATCGAGGACCTCGACGAGGCCTTGGGGATGATGTCGGCCCTCGCCATCATCAACGATGTTCTCCTCGACGGCATGAAGGTCGTTGGTGAGCGGTTCGCCTCCGGGGAGATGCAGCTCCCGTTCGTGCTCCAGTCCGCCGAGACGATGAAGGCTGCGGTCGCGCACCTCGAGCCCCACATGGAGCGGGCGGACGAGGGCGGGAAGGGCTCGATCGTCCTCGCGACCGTGAAGGGCGACGTCCACGACATCGGGAAGAACCTCGTGGACATCATCCTCAGCAACAACGGGTACGACGTCCACAACCTCGGTATCAAGGTCGGCATCGGGGAGATGATCGAGAAGGCCGACGAGGTCGGGGCCGATGCCATCGGCATGTCGGGCCTCCTCGTGAAGTCCACCCTCATCATGCGCGACAACCTCGAGGAGCTGAACCGTCGCGAGCGGACGCTCCCCGTGGTGCTCGGCGGCGCGGCCCTCACCCGCAGCTACGTCGAGCGGGACCTCCGCGAGGTCTACGACGGCCGCCTCTTCTACGGCAAGGACGCGTTCGACGGCCTCGCCGTCATGGAGCGCCTCGGCGAGGGCGGCGACTTCGGCGACTGGGGGCTCGTCCCCGAGGGCCGATCGATGGAGGAGCGGCGTGCCCGCGGCGGGGACACCTCGGTCGTGCGGCGGTCCGAGGTCGCATCCGACAACCCCGTCCCCACACCGCCGTTCCTCGGGAGTCGCGTCGTGCGAGGGATCGCCGTCGACGAGATCGCTCGCTACATCAACGAGACCGCCCTGTTCCGGAACCAGTGGCAGTACCGGCCCGAAGCCGGCGAATCCGACGCCGACTTCAAGGAGCGGATCCGGCCGGAGCTGCGCGCCCGCCTCGCCGAGGCGAAGGCGTCCCACCTCCTCGAGCCCCAACTCGTGTACGGGTACTTCCCCGCCAACTCCGACGGCAACGACCTCATCATCTGGGACGACGAGGGCCGTTCCGCCGAGCGGACCCGGTTCTCGTTCCCCCGCCAGTCGTCGGAGCCCTGGCTCTGCATCGCGGACTTCTTCCGGCCCGCCGACGGGCCCGACGTGGACTACGCCGCCTTCCACATCGTGAGCATGGGCCCGAAGGTGACGGAGCGGACCGCCGCCCTCTTCGACGGCAACCACTACACCGACTACCTCCACACGCACGGCCTCGGCGTCGAGATGGCCGAGGCCCTTGCCGAGTACTGGCACCGGCGGATACGCGAGGAGTGGGGCTTCGCCCACGAGGACGGCCCCAGCCTCACCGGCCTGTTCCGCCAGCAGTACCGCGGCGGGCGCTACTCGTGGGGGTACCCTGCCTGTCCGGACCTCGAGGACAACGCCGTCGTCGCCGACCTGCTCGGCGCCGATCGCATCGACGTCGTGTGCGGTGAGGACACCGCCTGGCAGTACGAGCCCGAGCAGACCACGTCGGCGCTCATCTGCCACCATCCGTCCGCCAAGTACTTCGTCGCACGATGAGCATGCTCTCCCGCCACCCGCACTTCACCCTCACCGCAGAGGTGAACCCACCCGAACTCCCGGGGACCGATCACCTCGGCCTCCGGGGCACATGGGAGCACGTCCTCGTCACCGACAACGTGTTCGGGAAGATCCGCGTCTCCCCCTACGCCTACGGGGCGCGGCTCACCCACGACCTCCCCGGGTGCCACCCAACGGTGGTCGTGTCCACCCGCGATCGGAACATCCTCGCCATCGAGTCGGAGGTCCGGGGTGCCATCACGAATGGGGTGGCCTCGTTCCTCGTCGTGATCGGCGACTCACGCCCCCACGTCGACCACCTCGCCGACCACGAGCAGATCACCCGGCACCTGAGGGACCTCCAGGGGCAGATCCCCGACGCCTTCGAGGTGGGCATGCCGACCCGGTTCCGGAGGTCCCATCTGGAGAAACGCCGAGACCTTGGCGCGCAGTTCCTCGTGGCAGGGCCGCTCATCGACGCCGCGACGGTCGCGCCGAGCCTCGAGGCGCTCGGCCGGGAGGTAGGTGATCCACCCGTCCATGTGATGGTCATGCCGCCCTTCAGCCCCTCATGGGTGGACCGCGCCGAGGGGATCGGGGCCGTGGCCGCAAGCGACGGCCTCAAGGCGAAGGTCGCCGGGCTCGACCCCACGGACCGCCGTGCCTTCGCCTGGGCGCACGCCCTCGAGACGTGCGCGGCACTGGAGGCCCACGGCGCGGCGGGCGCCGTGCTCGTCGGAATCTCGTTCTCGACGCTCGTCGAGGAAGCCGCCGAGGGGTTCCTCGACCCATGGAAGGAGGCACGCCGTGCGTGACGACTCGAAGGCGGTTCGCAGCGGACTCCACCGCAGCGGTTTCGACGAGACCGCTGAGGCGCTCTGGCTCACCTCCGGGTTCGTCTACCCGTCCGCCGAGGAGGCCGCAGCGGCGTTCGACGGCGAGTCCGACCACTTCATCTACTCCCGCTACGGCAATCCGACCGTCGCCGCGTTCGAGGAGCGCATGGCTGCCCTCGAGGGAGCAGAGGCCGCCTTCGCGACCGCATCGGGCATGGCAGCGGTCTTCGCCGCCCTCGCGTCGTCGGTCCGGTCCGGCGACCGCATCGTGGCGGCGCGCACCCTGTTCGGCTCCTGCTTCATCATCCTCGACGAGATCCTCCCCCGCTGGGGCGTCCACACCGACTTCGTGGACGGGAGCGACCTCAGGGCGTGGGAGGAGGCCCTCGCAACACCGGCATCGCTCGTCTTCTTCGAGACGCCCTCCAACCCGATGCAGGACCTCGTCGACGTGCGGGCGGTCTCGGAACTCGCCCATGCAGCCGGCGTTCCGGTGGTGGTCGACAACGTCTTCGCGACGCCAGTGCTCCAGTCCCCGCTCGAGCTCGGCGCCGACCGGGTCGTGTACTCCGCCACCAAGCACATCGACGGCCAGGGACGGGTGCTCGGCGGGATCGCCCTCGGCAGCGAGGAGTGGGTTCGGGGAACCCTCCAGCCCTTCATGCGACACACCGGCCCATCGATGAGCCCCTTCAACGCCTGGGTGCTCACCAAGTCGCTCGAGACCATGCGCCTCCGGGTGGAGCACCAGTCGGCGAGCGCGCTCGACGTGGCGACGCGCCTCGAGTCGGCCGCAGGGGTCGAACGGGTCTGGTACCCCATGCTCGCCTCACACCCCCAACACGCACTCGCCGAGGCGCAGATGTCGGCGGGCGGCACCGTGGTGACCTTCTCGGTGAAGGGTGGAGCCGAGCGGGCGTTCCGCCTCCTCAACGCACTCGAGATGATCGATATCTCCAACAACCTGGGCGACTCCAAGAGCCTCATCACCCACCCCGAGAGCACGACCCACCGACGCCTCGCACCGGAGGTCCGCGAGTCGATGGGCATCACCCCCGGCGTCGTGCGCCTCAGCGTCGGCCTCGAGGACGTCGAGGACATCTGGGAGGACCTCGACCAGGCGCTCCGCGCCTAGGTCCCCTTCTCCCACACGCTGCTCGTCCCCACCTCGAACCCCAGGGCGTCGAGCGCCCGATCCAGCAACGGGTCGGAGGGGAGCCACATGGCCATGGAGGCGCAGCCCTCCTCGACGGCGAGGTCGACGCAGGCCCGCAACACCCGCCAGTAGTCGTCAGGGGACGCCTGCATCCACGTGACGTCGAGCCGTCGCATCCCTGAACGACCCTCGGAGTGGTCCCCGATCACCCACCCACTCGGGCACACGAGCAGGGCGCCACGTCGACGGGCATCGACCAGGTCCTGTGGGCGAAGCGTCCAGAACGCCCAGTGGCGGGAGACGAGCCCCCGGGCCGCCCGCATGAGCCGACCCGTGCTCCACGCCAGGAACGCGTCGTCCACCTCCGCCCCGGCGGCAGGGATCAGTCGTTCGGGGCCGGCGACGCGCGGGCCGCCGTTGCGAAGCGGGTTGGGATCCGATTGGAGGTCGTCGCGCTGGGCGAAGGACCATGTGCTCACCTTGCGATATCCCATCCGGTCGACCTGCCGTTGGGGCCCTTCGTTCCAGTCCTCGATGAGCAGCCTCACGACACGGGCACCCCGGGCAACGGCCCAGGCGACGCCGGCCTCGTTCATCGCCGTGGCGAGTCCCTTCCCCCGGTGGTCGGGGTGGACGCGCGCCGAGGCAAGCCACGCCTCCCGGGGGGAGGTGAGCATCGTGCGCATCACCCCGACGGCCCGATCGGCCTCGTCGACGGCGACGACCACGTGGAGTCGAGGATCGTCGAGCCAGCCGGCGAACGACTCCGCGACGTAGTCACCCCATGCGAAGGTGTCGCGGGTGAACACTGCGATGGATTCGGCATCGTCCGGTCGGGCCTGCCGGACGACGGAGCTCATGGGCGGAGGCTGGACGCGACGACCACCCATGTCGTCACCGTCCACGCCGCGAGGAACAGCAGGCGATCCCAACCCAACCGCACCATTGGGAACTCCCGACGCAACCACCAGGCTCCCGGGATGACCACGGGCAGCACGAACACGAGCCCGCCGAACGCAGCTCCGCGGAGCACGACCACGGCGACCTCGAGGGGAGGAGCGATCCGAGCTGCAGCCGGCTCGAGGAAGGCGGCCCCGACGAGGCCGAGCACCGAGACGAGTGCGATGCCGATGACGCGGCTCACTGCGAGGTGGAGCTCGGGGTACGCATAGGCAATCCCGGTGAGCGGGCCCTCGGACGCGATGCCGAGCGCGAAGAACCCGAGCACGGCGAGCACCAGTCCGACGCCGAGCGTGGTGCCGGTCCCCTCGGCGAGCTGTTTGTCGATGATCCCGAAGCCGTCCAGGAACACCACGAACGAGAGGGCGAGGAAGGCCGATCCGACCACCGACAGGTACACGTCGCCGGCGAGGCCGAGCTGGCGGCCGAACATCTGGACGGTCTGCCACCAGTCGAGGCTGCGGGGTTCGCTGCTCGGGGTCATGGACCGCAGGGTATCGAAGCGTGGGCTACCCCCGCACCGACTCCCAGTAGAGCTCGACCGGATGGACGATCCGCACTCCCTCCGAGTGCGCCCTGAGCTGCATCTCGCACCCCGGGTTCGCCGACGCAACGACGTCGACTCCTGCGATGGCGATCTCGTCGGCCTTGCGCTGCCCGAGGGCGGCCGACGCCTCCGGGTGCGACACCGCCCATGACCCGGCAGCGCCACAGCACATCCCCGAGGGGTCGATCTCGACGACCTCGTGGCCGGCAGCAGCGACGATCGCCCTGGGCTCACGAGTGATGCGCTGCCCGTGCCGGAGGTGGCAGGGATCCTGCACGCCCACGCGCACGCCGCTGGGGGGAAGCGATGCAAGCCGACCGTCCTCGATGGCTGCGCCGACGAGTTCGGTCACATCGGCTGCGGGGAGTGCGGTCCCCGCGAGGTGGTCGTAGCCCTTGAGGTGGGCGCCGCAGCCGGCCGCATCGCTCACGACCAGGTCGACATCGGCGAACACCGCGATGGTGCGCTGGGCGAGGCGTACCGCGTCGGAGTGGGCACCGGCGTGGGCGGCGAGGGCACCACAGCACCCCTGCGACTCGGGCACGACGACCCGATGCCCTGCGAGGAGGAGGACGCCGATCACGGCTTCGTGCACCTCCCTGAACCACTCCTCCATGACGCATCCAACGAGGAGCCCCACCGTGGAGACGACCGAGCCCGGGGGTTCGAGGACCTGCCCGAGTCGGGAGGGGGGCCGATCGGCGAGTGGACGTATCCCCTCCATCTGCCTGCCTGCGCCGTGCAGGAGACCCGCAAGGCGGGTGGCCCGGGCGACCCGAACGCCCGTGGTGGCAGCGCGTAGGACCGGTCGGCTGGCCACCAGCCTCCCCCATGCGATCGCTCCGGCGGAAGGCCTCCTGCGAGCGGCCTCGACCTCGGATCGAGCCGCCTCGAGGAGCCGGCCGTAGGGCACGAGCGACGGGCACGCAGCCTCGCAGGCCCGACACCCGAGGCAGAAGTCGAGCATCTCGGCGAACCGATCGTCCATGGGTGCGATCCCGTCGGCAACGGCAGCCATGGCGGTGAGTCGACCGCGGGGCGAGGCGTCCTCCCGGCCCGTGAGGCGGAAGGTGGGGCAGTGGGGATTGCACAAGCCGCACTGGATGCAGGCCCCGAGCTCGGCCCGATCCGGGTGGTGGTCGGTGACCCAGCCCATCACACCCTCCCCGGGAGTCGCCCACGGTTGATGATGCGATCGGGGTCGAACCGAGCGATGACCCGACGCTGGAGCGGGAGCGAGGCGGGCGGTCTCCCCCACGGGTCCCCAGCGCCATCTCCCCGCACGCGAACGACGGCGCCGCCCCTCGCCTCGGCCCAGTCCCTCAGCACCGGCTCGCCGGTCGCCACCTCCACGACGCCGACACCGTGTTGGGCGACGAACTCCAGACCCGACGGAAGCCTGCGCACCACCTCGGGCACGTCGGACGGCGCCACGCGCACCTCGTGGAGGTCGGGCGCGTCGGAGAGATCAGGCCACGTGTGACCCTCCTCCACCGCTCCTCCGAGTCGTTTCGCCTGCGCCTCGACGTCGTCGCCCGTCCCAGCGAGGTACACCTGGGTACCAGATCGGGTCCCGAGGACCGCCCACGGTCGGAATGCCCGCACTGCCGCATCGGGGCCATCGACCTGCACCGAGACACGGCGTGCCGGCTCCGGCCAGAGCTTCAGGCATACACGGGCGACCACACCTATCGCTCCGAGCGACCCCACTGCGAGGCGCATGAGGTCGAATCCCTGCACGTTCTTCACGACCCTGCCCCCGGCGGTCACAATCCGACCGTCACCGGTGACGAGGGTGACCTCGAGGACGTGGTCGCGACTCGGGCCGAACCGCCCCCGGTGGTACCCCGAGCGGCCCGCCGCGAGGACTCCGCCGATCGTGGCAGCACCCGGGCCCTCGGGGAGCACGGGCATCTGGCGGTGCGGTCCGAGCACCTCGGCGAGCGCGGAAAGCGTCACTCCTCCCTCGACGACGACTGTGAGGTCGTCGGGTTGGTGGTCCACGACGGCGTCCAATGCGGCCATCGAGACGACCAAGCCCTCGACCGCCGGCCATCCGATCCCGTCGTGCGTGCCACCACCCCGGGGGGTGACCGGACACCCTGCTCCGGCGCAGGCTGCAAGCACTTCGGCGAGCTCCTCGATCGACCCCGGCACCACGGTCGGCACCGGTACGTCGACGAGGCGATCGGAGAGCGATGGGGGGACGGTCACACCCATGCACCCTCCGGGAGGGGGCGACCGAGGTCTGCGCAGCGGGATCCCTCAGGGAGCACCTTGTCGGGGTTCATCCGGCCGTCGGGATCGAACGCCTCCCTGATCCGTGCCTGGGCGTCGAGGTCGGCCTCGGCGAACACCCGGGTCATGAAGCCACGCTTCTCGGTCCCGATCCCGTGCTCTCCCGTGAGCGCTCCCCCGGCATCGAGGCACGCCTCGACGATCTCCCGGCCCGCCTCGTGCACGCGGGCCTCCATGCCCGGCTCGGAGAGGTCGAACCCCATGATCGGGTGGAGGTTGCCGTCGCCGGCATGGAACACGTTCATGAGCGTGATGCCGTGGCGCTCACCGATCTCCGTGACGCGCTCCATCACCTCGACGAGGCGGGTACGGGGCACAACCGTGTCATGGAGGTAGAAGTCGGGGGCCAGCTGTGCCACCGCCCCGAATGCCGCCTTCCGCCCGAGCCAGAGGGTCGCCCGCTCCTCGTCGCCCGCGGCAAACCGAACCTCCGTCGCACCCCGCGATTCCGCGACCCTACGTATCAGCGCTGCTTCTGCCTCCACTGCATCGGTGGTGCCGGTCACCTCGGCAAGGAGGGCGCCCTCGACCTGGGGGAGGCCGGCATGGAGAAAGCCCTCCACCACCCGGAGCGTGGCGCGATCCATCATCTCGAGGGCGGCCGGGACGATCCCCTCGGCGATGATCCCCGAGACCGTGGCCATGGCGTCGGCCATCCGATCGAACGAGATGAGCAACGTGCGGACGTCGGGGGCGTTCGGGGTGAGCCGCACGAGCACCTTGGTGACCACGCCGAGCGTCCCCTCCGAACCGACGACCACCCCCCGCAGGTCGAGGCCGGGGAGGTCCGGCGCCTGGCCCCCGAGCACGCACACCTCGCCGTCGGGGAGCACGAGCTCGAGGCCGAGGATGTGGGCGTGCGTCGAACCCTCGGCAAGGCAATGGGGACCGCCGGCGTTGTTGGCGACGTTCCCGCCCACGGTGCACACCGATTGGCTGGAGGGATCGGGCGCGAAGTGGAGGCCGACCGACTCGGTGTGCTGCGAGAGGTCGAGGTTGATCACCCCGGGTCCCACCCACGCGGTCCGGTTGGCGACATCTACCTCGTGGACCGCGTTCATCCGGGTCACAGCGATGACGAGCGCATCACCGGTTGGCACGGCACCACCGGTGAGGCCCGAGCCGCCTCCTCGGGGGACCACGTCCACGCCGTCGTCGGCAGCGATGCGCATCACCGCTGCCACCTCGGTGGTGGAGGAAGGGAGCACCACGAGCGAGACGGGGCTGCGGCGCAGGCCGGCATCCTTGGTGTAGAGGTGCCGTTGGATGGGCTCGTCGAGGACGAAGTCCCCGCCCACCGCCGACCGGAGGCGATCGACTGTGTCGGGGGTGATCGGCATGGGCGAAGCGTACGTGGGGTACACCCGGGCGTGGGGACGGTGGATGAAGGCAGGTCCCCCCCTCCCGGGGGCGCAACCTGAGAGGGCAGCGAACCGGGAGCGGGAAGAAGATCTGTCACCCCCCTCCCACGTCGCTTCGGGCGGTGGTCCCGATCCCCCCTGTGGGGGGATCTGCTTCGGGATCCCGACTGTGGGCTTCGGGGCCAGGAGTCCTACCCTTTCCGCCGTGCGACGCCGCCTCCCACTCCTCGCCCTCGTGGCCTTCTTCCTCGGATCCCTCGCCCTCCCCGCAATGGGCCAATCGGAGGGCCGTATCGACGTCATCGAACTCGAGGGTGTGATCGACGAGGCGAAGGTCGGCTACCTCGCCGATGCCCTGGAGCGGGCCGCCGACGACGGCGCCCAGGCAGCGATCCTGAAGATTGACTCCCCGGGGGCGGTGGAGGCCGCAGTCGATCCCCTGCTCGCTGCCATCTCGGACCGCAGGATCCCGCTGATCGCCTGGGTGGGTGACGCCCCGGCGCGTGCCTTCGGAAAGGCCGCGGACCTCACCTGTCTCGCCGACGTCTCCGCCGCGGCGCCGGGATCAGAGATCGGATGGATCAGCGTGGTCGAGATCGGTGGGGACAAGACCCCCGCCGACCTCCCGTGTCCCTGGAACGGGCCCGCCGAACTCGTCGAGGAGGGGTTCCCGTCCCTCGACAGGGTCGACGCTTCACTCGGCCAGCTCATCGTGTGGCTCGACGGCCAGACCATCGACACCGCCGTCGGCGAGGTGACCTTCGAGACCGCCGAGGAGGTCACCGACGACGATGGCGAGACCCGCCTGCAGCAGACGGTCCAGGTGCGGTTCGTCGAACCCAACCTGTGGATCCGCACGCTCAACTCCGCCCTCAACCCCGACGCCCTGTTCTTCTTCCTCGCCGCCGGGCTCACCGTTGCTGCGTTCGAGTTCTACGCCATTGGACCCGGTGTCGCAGCGGGCACGGCGCTCCTCCCGATCCTCGTCGGGGCGTACGGCATCGCCCAGCTCCCTGTCTCCCCCTGGGGGGTGCTCCTGCTCCTCGGTGGGTTGCTCCTCCTCACCGCCGACTACCAGGCCGGGCGCTTCAGGGCGGCGAGCGTGCTCGGGTCACTCCTGCTCGTCGCCGCCGGCCAGCTGCTCGTGGATGGGGGGCCGACGCTGGGGGCATCGTGGACCGGCACCATCCTCACGGTGGTCTCCGTCGCGGCGTTCTATGCCGTCGCCATGCCAGTGGTGGCGCGCAGCAGGTTCTCGACCGGGACATTTGGTCGCGACCACCTCGTCGGCCGCTCCGGGGTCGCCGTCGGGGAGTTCTCCGATGGTGCCGGCACGATCGACCTCGGTGGCGCCAAATGGCAGGCATCGACGCATCGTGCGGCGGAGATCGGACGCGGCGATCCACTCACCGTCACCGCGGTGCGCGGCCTTTGGCTCGAGGTCGAACAGGTCGAATCTCCCCAATGACCATCGACTGGGTGCGGTTCGCCCACCTCGTGGGCGCAGCGGTGTGGACCGGCGGACTCGTCGTCCTCGCGTTCGTCGTGATGGGGCTCCGCCGGGCCGGAGCCGATCGACCCCATCTCAGGGCAGTGGCCAAGGCCTTCGGACGGGTGTCGTGGACTGCGATGGCCGTGGCGCTCCTCACTGGGATCATCCAAGTGCTCGCCTACGGGCGGGAGGCCACCACTCCCAACTCCCCCTTCGGCCGGGCGCTCTTCGTGAAACTCCTGCTGGTCGGGCTCGCTGCCGGCCTCGCACTCTTCCACCAGATGACAGCCGGCGCCTCGTCGCCCCGTGTCCGGGGCATGGTTCAGGGAGCCATCCTGCTCCTCAGCGTGGCGATCTTCGCTGTGGCGACGGCCCTCTGACAGCTCAACCGGTCAGCTTCGAGAGCGCGTCGCGGAGGAAACCGAAGGCGGCGCGCTCGGGATCGTCCACCTCGGCGAGCTCCGAATACCGAATCGCGACACCCCCGAACGACTCGGTCGGAGGCAGGAGGTCGGCGGTCTCCTCCTTCCACCAGGGCGCGACGTAGGCGTAGGGCTCATCGATGTGCTCGTCGCCGGGCGCGAACCCCACCGAAGCCCTGCGCTTGCGGGCTTCACTCCCCAGCTCGATCGCCACGTCGAAGTGTTCTCCCCAGAGCCGGATCTGGGTGTCCCCGGCATCCTCGGCCTCGTCCAGGAGCGCGCCGAGGACTCGCTCGCCGAGGAGGTACCACGCCGCGAGCGCCTCGACAGCGTGGGCATCGGGGGCGAGCACCTCGTCGAGGTCATCGGGGACTTCGATGTCGTTTCGCTCGCCCCGCGGACGGTCGAACGCCACTCCAGCAAACGACAGCGCATCACGCAAGGTGGTGATCGGCTCCCTCGCCGTCTCCTCGCCTCCCACCTCCTCGACGAGGTCGGTGCCGTGCACCCGCAGGACCCTGCCACCGAACCGAGGAGTCACGATGCCGCCCGGCGCCGGCAGGAGCCAGACCTCGCCGTCGGACTGCTGTCGCGCGTACGACAGGGCATAGAAGTGGAGGAGATGGAGCGACCGCCGCGTTGCGGGGAACGTGTCGGGGAGGGGGAGAAGGGTTGTCATGTCGACGACAACGGACACACCATCCACCGCATTCCCGTCGACGGTCAGCGCCCGATCGCGTAGCCCTCCAGCCGTGTGCGCGTCTCCGGGTCGAGGAGGCCGAGTGCATCGGTGATGACGGTGCCGCGCACCGCGTCGAGGGTCGTGCCGAGCGGACCGGTGAGGGGCGGGAGGTCGGGGCCGAGGAAGATGAGCGGTGCCTGCGTGACCGACCTGATGGCGGCCGCCTTCCCGAGTGCACGCCAGAAGGCGTCGGTGCGGCTGAGGCCCGACCGCTGGGTGGTGAACCCGCCTGCGACCTCGAAGTACCACGGGGAGCCGTTGCGGTCCTCTGCCTCGAAGGTCACCTCGACCCCGGGAAGGAGCTTCTTCCTCTCCCCTGTGATGAGGAATCCCGCCTCCTCGAGCATGGCCCGGGCGACCTCGGAGGCCTTCAGACCCGCGCGGAGGGCTGCCTCGAACGGGTCGGAGTCGGTGTCCTCGATGCCGAGGGCGGGGAGGCTCACACCGGGGAGGCGCATCTGGTCGCGGTCGGAGAGCCGCAGCTTCTCCTTGTCGATGCGGCGCACCGCCTTCTTGATGTACGCCTCGTCGATGTCGTATCCCACGAAGTACCTATTCGTCCGCACGGCGGCCACCCCGGTCGTCCCCGAGCCCATGAACGGGTCGAGGACGAGGTCCTCTGCGTAGGTGTAGAGGTGGATGAGGCGCTGCGGGAGTTCGACGGGGAACGGCGCCGGATGGCCGACCCGCTTGGCCGACTCCGAGGGGATCTCCCACACATCTGTCGTTGCGTCGAGGAAGTCGTCAACCGAGACGCTCACCTCCGAGGGGAGGCCCTGCTTCGCCCGCTGCTTGCGGGTGAGCGCACGGTCGAAGCGACCCTTCGAGGCGATGATCACGCGCTCGGTGAGGTCGCGCAGCACCGGGTTGGCGGGGCTCTGGAACGAACCCCAGGCGCAGGACCCACCCGCACCGCGTGCCTTCTGCCAGATGATCTCGCCACGAAGCAACAGGCCGAGATCATCCTGGAGGATCGAGATGATGTCGGCCGCGAGGCTCCGGTACGGCTTGCGCCCGAGGTTGGCGACGTTGATCGCCATGCGACCCCCGGGTTCCAACGCCCTCGCACACGCCGCGAAGACGTCGCGCAGGCCGTCGAGGTACTCGAGGTACGTCGCAGGGACATGTCCCTGGCCCATGTCGGCCTCGTAGTCCTTGCCCACGAAGTACGGCGGCGACGTGACGACGAGGGCAACGGAGTTCTCAGCCACCTGTGCCTCGGTCATCGCGGCGGCGTCACCGAGGAAGATGCGGTCTCGTTGGGCATGTGGGACGACGGTCGCGTCCGCCGAAATGATCGGTGCGGTGAACCTGCTGTAGAACCCCGACGAGTCGTGGCTCTCTCGTCGGCCCGCGCCGAACGCCTGTGTAACCGTTCCCATGGCTGGGCAGCGTACGGAAGAGCCGCGCGCGGCGCCAGCGTTGCGGACGAAAGGGGAGCGTCGGCCGGGCCGCGGGTCCCCCCTTCAAGGGAGGACGGGACCCGTGAGCGAAGCGAACGGGTGGGGGTGACAGATGTTCCTCCCCCCTCCCACGCCCCTTTTCGGGCCGTGGGTCCCATCGTGCTCGCCCCACCCGTGCATCCGCACGGCCAGCCTCCGGCTGGTCGTCGCTTCGCTCCGAGTGCGCCTCCTCTGGGCTCGCTTCGCTCGCTGACCCCGATGGGGGGATCTGCTCGTGAACTTGATAT
>CAZRJG010000059.1:0-13654 GCA_964600365.1 uncultured Acidimicrobiia bacterium | reverse complement strand
CCATCACCGAGGAGATGGCGAACGAGCACTACGGCGAGCATGTGGGCAAGCCGTTCTTCCCCTCGCTCGTCGAGTTCATCACCTCGGGCCCCGTGGTCGCGATGGAGTGGTCCGGGGAGGAAGCGGTGGGGGTGTGCCGCACGTTGATGGGCGTCACCAACCCCGTCGAGGCCGCTCCCGGCACCATTCGCGGCGACTACGCCCTGGAGATCGGGGAGAACATCGTGCATGGCTCGGACTCCCCGCAGTCCGCGGAGCGCGAACTGGGGATCTTCTTCGGCTAGGGCGGCCCGTGAGCACCGACCATCACGAGATGTGTCGGCCTGCACGGAGAGTGGGAACCCCTGTACGAGGGGTGTGATAGTGGGTACAGTGTGTCCCTGACTTTTCGCGATCCGGAAGGCGAGGTGTGAACCGTGGTGCACCAGGTCCTTGTGATCGACGACGATGAGGACGATTACTTCATCGTCTCCAACCTGCTCCGACGGGCGACGGGCGGGGAGTACGAGCCGGTGTGGGCCCGCTCCTTCGGTGAGGGCCTCTCCATGCTCAAGATGGGCTCGCACGACGTCTGCCTCCTCGACTACCGACTCGGACCACAGACCGGGCTCGACCTCCTCGACGCGATCGAGTGGAATGGCCGGGAGGGGCCCGTGATCCTCCTCACCGGGTCCCGCCAGCACGGGCTCGACATCTCGGCGATGCGCCGGGGCGTGAGCGACTACCTGGTGAAGGACGAGTTGGACCCGGACCGCCTCGAGCGATCCCTCCGCTACGCGATCGAGCGTTCGCGGATGATCCGCGAACTGCGCGCCAGCGAGGAGCGCCTGGCGCTGGCGATGCGGGGCACGAACGACGGGCTGTGGGACTGGAGCGTGGCGGAGGACACGCTGTACCTCAGCCCGAGGTGGAATGCCATCGTGGGCAGGGGGGAGGAGGAGGTGACCGGCACCCTCTCGACCTGGCTCGACAGGGTGCACCCTGTCGACCGGGCCGACTTCTGGGAGGCCATGCTGGACCACGTCGAGGGGGCGACCGAGGCCATCGAGCACGAGCACCGGATCCTCGTCGACGACGGTGGGTACCGGTGGGTGCTGGCCCGCGGGATCGGCCACCGGGTCGGTTCGGAGGTCGTCCGCATCGCCGGGTCGCTCACCGACCTCACCCGCCAGCGGGAGGCGGAGGACCGCCTCTCCCGACTCGCATTCCAGGACGAGGGAACGAACCTCCCGAATCGCTCGGCGTTCGTGGCGGCCGTGGACCGGGCGCGACCGTTCGAGGGCGGGGCCGTCCTCGCCGTGGTGCGGCCGGACGGGTTCGACCGGATGGTCGGGAGCATGGGCCGCGACGCCGCCGAGATCGTGCTCTCCCGGGTGGCGGACCGGATCGAGGCGGCCCTGGACGGGGATCCGCTGGTGGCGAGGGTGGGCGGATCCGACCTCGGGATCCTCATGGGGGCGAGCGGGGCCGTGGAGGCGCGGGACGTCGCGTCCCGCATCCAGGATCGGGCGAGCGGCCTGCTCGACGTCGGGTCGATCGACGTGGTCGTCACGGTGAGCGTGGGCCTCGCCCGGCTCGGCGCCGACGACGCGGACGTCCCCGCGCTCGACCTCGTCGGTCGGGCGGACGCTGCGCTCGCCAAGGCGGTCGCCCTCGGGGCCGAGCGATGCGAGGTGTACGAGGGCGGGATGGTCGAGGACGCGCTCACCCGCCTCCGGGTCCGCACCGAGCTCTCAGAGGCCCTCGACGAGGGCCACCTTCTCGGGTACATCCAGCCCATCGTGGACCTGGCCGACGGGGCGATCGTGAGTGGCGAGATGCTCGCCCGATGGCCGATGCCGGATGGCTCCCTCCGCTCGCCGGGGCTCTTCATCCCGGTGGCCGAGGAGTTCCACATGATAGAGCGCATCGACCGGTACATGCTCCGACACGCCGGGGCGCTCGTCGGCGACTGGATTACCTCGGGCGCCCTCTCCGAGGGGCGCCGGATCGCGGTCAACATCAGCGCGGGATCCGTCGACAGTGGGCTGCTCCGGGAGTTGGACACGCTCGCCGAACGGGCGGGAGGCCACCTCTACGGACACCTCCGGATCGAGGTGACCGAGTCGACCCTCCTCTCCGAGGAGACGAGCTCCTCCCGGGTGCTCTGGGAGCTCGCCGAGCGGGGCGTCTCCCTCGCCATCGACGACTTCGGGAAGGGGTTCTCGTCCTTCGACTATCTCCACCGGGTGCCAGCCGACGTCCTCAAGCTGGACATGTCGCTGGTGCGCCAGGCGAAGGAGCCCGGCGTGTCGTCGATCCTCCGGTCGGTGATCGCCCTCGCCCACGACCTCGGGTTCACGGTCGTCGCCGAGGGGATAGAGACCGAGGACGTCGCCACGATCCTCCACGGACTGGGCTGCGACCACGGACAGGGCTTCCTCTACGCGCGTCCCCTCGATGCACAGGCGTTCGCCACGGCCCTGGCGGAGCAGCGTGGCTGACTGGGGGTCGGCGGCGGACGCCCCGCTCGGGCTTGCGATGGATGCCCCCGGGATCGCCGCATCGGATGGACGCGAGGGGACGCGGTGGATGGTCGTGGCGGTCCTCGCCATCGCGCTCTTCGCCGCCAACGTGGTGTGGCTCGGCTTCCGGAGCGTGCTCGACGACCGCCTCGTGCACGAGGTCGAGGCCGAGCTGGTGTCGACCCGGACGGCGACGGGCGCGAGCCTCGATGCGTGGGTCGGGTCCAAGTACGAGGAGATCGGCTACTGGGCGGGCCACCAGCGGGTGGTCGAGTTGGTGGACCAGCTCCTCGCGGTGGAACGCGCTCCCGAGGCGCTGCTCGCTGCCCCGGCGCAGTCGGAGCTCCGGGCACTCCTGAACCCGGTGATCGACGCCCACGGCTACCGGGGCATCTTCGTGGTCACCCCCGACGGCCTCAGCCTCGCCTCCACGCGGGACCAGAACACCGGGACCGTGAACCTGATCGCCAGGGAGCACCCGGAGACGTTCGCACGGATGCTCGAGGGCCCGACCGTGAGTTCGCCGCAGGTGTCGGACGTCCCCCTCCCGGACCCCGACGGCGTGCTCCGGGCCGGACTGGCGACGATGTTCGTCGGCGCCCCGGTGCGCGACGCCGACGGGCGGGTGCTGGCCGTGCTCACGTTCCGGATCGACCCGGCGTCGGAGTTCACGCCCATCTTCGGGGCGCTCGCCGCCCGCGAGGGGAGGGAGGTCTTCGCCGCGGACGCGACGGGCCGCCTCCTCAGCGCCACCGGGTACGAGGACGAGGCGCGGGCGGTGGGGCTCCTCGCCCGGGACCAATCCGGTGTGCTCGGCCTCACGCTCCGGGACCCCGGCCGGCCCCTCCCGGGGACGACCGTCCCTGCCCCCGCGGCCGGTGCCTGGCCGCTGACGGAGATGGCGGCGTCGCTCGTGCGTGGCCAGGACGGCATCGACCTCGACGGGTACCGGAACGTCCTCGGGGAGACGGTGGTGGGCGCCTGGGCGTGGCACCCTGACCTCGCACTCGGGTACGCGGTCGAGGTGGGGCGTGACCGTGCCTTCGCCGCCCACGACGCCGCCATGCTCTGGTTCAACCTGTCGGGTCCGGGCGCGCTGGCCGTCGTGGCGCTGCTCGGCTTCGGGTACGTGCGGGCACATGCCGCAGATCGCCGACGGCTCGTTGCGCTCCGCGAGGGACAACGACGCCTGGCGCAGGTCCTCATGGACAGCGGCGACCCGCTCCTCCTCGTCTCCCCCGACCTGGAGATCGTGCTCGTGAACGAGGCAACCTCGGAGCTGTTCGGATACGGCCCCGACGAGTTGCTGGGAGCCCCGCTCTCGACCCTGGTCCCCGAGTCGGCGCGGGATCAGCACGACGAGTTGGCTTCGGGGTTCGCCACCGGGGACGAACGAACGAAGCGGATGGCCGGCGTCCGGGAGGACCTGGAGGGCGTGCGCAAGGACGGGTCGGTGGTCCCCCTCTCGGTCACCCTGGCGAAGGTGACCGCCACCGGCCTCGAGGGGTACGTCCTCGCCCAGGTGCGGGACGTCTCGGACCGCATCGCCTCCTTCGACCGGATCTCGGAGCTCTCCCTCGCCGTCGTGGACAAGAACCGACGCCTCGAGGAGTTCTTCTGGATCGCCGCCCACGACCTGAAGGAGCCGATCCGCAAGGTGCAGGCGTTCGGGGACGAACTCGCCGCGGCACTCGGGGAGGAGCGAGACCCCTGGGTGGGGACCTGCCTCGAGAAGGTGCAGGATGGCGCGACCCGGCTGAGCGGCCTCGTGGGGGCGATCACCGACTACAACCGCGCGATGTCCCGGGAGCTGAGCACCCAACGATGTGAGCTGGGGGAGGTGGTCGTCGACGCCGTGCGCAGCCTCGACATGCTCATCGAGGAGGAGGAGGGAGCGGTCACGATCGGTGCGCTCCCGATCGCCGACGTGGACCGCGTGCTCATGGGGCAGGTGTTCGAGAACCTCATCGCCAACGGCGTCAAGTTCCGCGTGCCGGGCGAGCCCGCCGCGGTGCGGGTGCACGGCCGCGTGGGCGACGACGGGTGGGTGGAGGTGGTCGTGGAGGACGACGGGATCGGCTTCGACGAGGAGTACATGGACGAGCTCTTCCGGCCGTTCGGCAGGTTGCCGACGGTCAGGGGCGCCGTGGAGGGGAGTGGCATCGGCCTCCCGATCGCCCAGCGGATCGTCGAGCGGCACGGTGGTACGCTCACCGCAGAGAGCAGCCCCGGCGTGGGTTCCCGCTTCGTGGTCAGGCTCCCTCCGCCTCGCGGCGGTCAGCGCGACGTGAGTGAAGGAGGCGCCGCATGAAGGCCCGAAGGCCGATCCTCGTGGTGGACGACGACCCCGACGACCAGTTGCTCGTCCAACTCGCCCTCCGACGGGTGGGGCTCAACATCCCGATCGAGACCCTCGACGACGGCGTCGAGCTCACCCACTACCTGGAGGAGGTCGCCGAGGGCGGGGACGCCTCCCGGTGGCCGCTCATCGTCCTGCTCGACATCAACATGCCGCGGATGAACGGGTTCGCCGCCCTCGACTGGATGAAGGCTGATCCCCGATTCGACGTGATCCCGGTGATCGTCTTCACCTCGTCGGATTCGCTCGAGGACGTGCGGAAGTCGTACTCCAAGGGCGCGGCGTCCTTCATCACGAAGCCGGTGACGATGGAGAAGCTCGAGGAGGCGATGCGGATCCTGTCGTCGTACTGGACGAACGCCGTGCGGCTCCCGGAGTAGCCACCATCGAGGAGCACGCGGTGCAGGCACCCCACCACGGCGCGGCCGGGCGACGATCCCGGCGTGTGCACGCGACGGCGCTCGTCGTCCTGCTGGGCGGCCTCACCCTCGTCTCGGTGTCTCTCCTCGTCGACGGTGCGTGGCAGGGAGCGGCGCTCGTCGGTCTCACCATCCTCCTCGGGGCGGTGGGCAGGGCCCGGTGGGTGCGGGCCCGCGTGGAGACGTCGCGCCTGGAGGCCCTCGTGGAGACCATGGGTGATGCGGTGGTGGTCGTCGACGCAGGGCAGCTGGTCTCCTGGGTGAACCGGGCAGCACTGGACCTCTTCGGGTGGCAGCGCGACGAGCTGTTGGGTGCATCGCTCGCCCGCCTCATCCCGGAGGACGTGGATGAGCGCCATGCGGCCGACTTCGCGGGGTTCGCCGCCGGGGCCGAGCAGCGCCGCATGATGGGCGCTCGGATCGACGTCCGGGGGCGACGCCGTGACGGGTCGCTGTTCCCGGCCGCCGTCAGCATCGGGCGGTCCCTGTCGGAGGTCGGCGAGGAGTTCATCGCGGTGATCCGCGACCTCACCGAGCAGGAGGAACGAGCGGCTGCGGTCGCAGCGAGCGAGCGCAGGCACCGGGTGCTGTTCGATGCCTCGCCGATCGCCACGTGGGAGGCCGACCTCGCCCCGCTCCGGGCCGCGGCAGGCGCACCGGACCGGGAACCGGGCGACGAGGCGGTCGTTCGGCTGGTGTGTGACGTGCTCACCCCCGCGGCGCCGAACCGGGCCTTCCTCGACCTCGTCGGCGTCGAGACCCCCGCCGAGGTGGCCTGTGGCTCCCCTTGGGACGAACGGTTCGAGGGGCTCCCGGAGGGGCTCGAGGCATTCGTGGGCGCCGTGCGCGACGGTCGCGGGTGGGGACGCGTCGAGCTCGACGGGTACGCGATCGGGAAGAGTGGCCCGAAGGACCTCCTCCTCACATGGCAGGTGGCGGGCGATGACCCCGACCCCTTCTCCCTCGCCATCCTCACCCTGCGTGACGTCACCGAGTGGAAGGACCTGAGCCGCCGCGCCGAGGCGCTCTCCGAGGAGCTCCGCGCCCACCGGGACGAGTTGCAGGAGTTCGTGTACGCCGCCTCCCACGACCTCCGTGAGCCGATGCGGAAGGTGCATGCGCTCACCGAGATCCTCGTCACGGCGACGGACGAGGGGCTTGATGTCGATGACGTCGCCGACCGCCTCCGCTCGGCGACCGGCAGGATGCAACAACTCCTCGACGGGCTCCTCGCCTACTCGCGGGTGACGACGCACGGCACGGGCCCCGTCGAGGTGGACCTCGCCCGCGCAGCGGCCGACGTCGTCGACGACTGCGAGGTGCTCATCGGTGACGTGGACGGCGCCGTCCACGTGGGCGACCTCCCGGTGGTGCTCGCCGAGCCCACCCAGATGGCGCAGCTGCTCCAGAACCTCGTCACGAACGCCCTCAAGTACCACCGGCCCGGCGTGCCGCCCGTCGTGGAGATCACCGGCCTGGTCGTGGATGGGCGCTGCCTCCTCGAGGTCCGCGACAACGGCATTGGGATCCCCCCGGCGGACCGCGACCGCGTGCGCCGGATGTTCGAGCGCAACGTGCGGCGGTCCGACACGGCGGGGGTGGGGATCGGCCTCGCCCTGGTGGAGAAGATCGCACGGCGCCACGACGGGCACCTCGTGATCGATGAATCCCCCCACGGCACGGGCACCGTGATGCGCGTGGACCTCCCCCTCGCTCCCTGACCGGGCAGGGCGGAACGGCGCATAGCGCCGCCCCTCAGTACACTGCCGACCGGAAGCTCCTGAGAGGGCCCTTGTGGCAGAGTCTCTCTTCGCCTTCGCCGGCCAGGACATGGCCATCGACCTCGGCACGGCGAACACCCTCGTGTTCGTCCGCGGAGCCGGCATCGTCCTGAACGAACCGTCGGTGGTGGCGATCAACTCGAAGAACAACCGAGCCCTTGCCGTCGGCATGGAGGCGAAGCGGATGATCGGCCGCACGCCGTCGCACATTCGCGCCATCCGGCCGCTCCGCGACGGTGTGATCGCCGACTTCGAGATCACCGAGATGATGCTGCGGTACTTCATCCAGAAGGTGCATCGTCGGAAGTGGGCGCGCCCTCGCATCGTCGTCTGCGTCCCATCGGGCATCACGCCCGTCGAGCGCCGCGCCGTCGAAGAGGCCGCGTACCAGGCCGGTGCCCGCAGGGCCTACACCATCGAGGAGCCCATGGCTGCTGCCATCGGCTCGGGCCTGCCCATCCATGAGCCGTCCGGCTCGATGGTGATCGACATCGGCGGCGGCACCACCGAGGTGGCCGTCATCTCGCTCGGTGGCATCGTCGTCTCCCGCTCCATCCGCGTGGGTGGCGACGAACTCGACGAGGCCATCATCGAGTGGGTGAAGAAGGAGTACAACCTCCTCCTCGGCGAGCGCACCGCTGAGCAGCTGAAGATGGCCATCGGCTCGGCCTATCCCTTTGCCAAGGAGCCCTCGGCGGAGGTGCGTGGGCGTGACCTCGTGACCGGACTCCCGAAGAACATCATGCTCTCCGCCGGCGAGGTCCGAGAGGCGACCGAGGAGCCGGTCCAGGCCATCGTCGACTCGGTGAAGTACACGCTCGACAAGACCCCTCCGGAGCTCGCGTCCGACCTCATCGAGCGAGGCATCATGATCACCGGGGGCGGTGCCCTGCTCCGCGGCCTCGATGAGCGCCTCGCCTACGAGACGGGCATGCCGATGGTGACGGCGTCCCAGCCGCTCAAATCCGTCGCCGAGGGGTCGGGGCGTTGCCTCGAGGAATTCGACCTGCTCCAAGGGGTGCTCGTCTCGTCCGGTCGTGGCTGAGCGGCCGCCCATGCGCCTGCGACAGGGTCGCGACAACCCCACCTTCGTCTTCATCGTCCTGGTGCTGGTGTCGTTCGTCCTCATGACCTTCGATGCGCAACGCACCCAACAGACGGGGTTCGTCGGCATCCTCCGCAACGGGGCGGCGGCACTCTTCGGGCCGGTGCAACGGAGCGTCGACTTCGTGGCCGACCCAGTGTTCGAGTTCGTCTCCGGTGTTGCCTCCATCGCCACGCTCCGCCAGCAGAACGAGACGCTCGTCCGCGAGAACGAGGAGTTCCGGGCCCGTATCCAGGAGGTGAGCCGCCTCGAATTGGAGAACGAGCAGCTGCGGGCACTCCTCGACCTCGAGAGCCAGTTGGAGTTGGAGACGATCCCGATCGTCGCCGACGTCACCGGCGCGACGGACGACGGTGGCTTGCTCATCGCAAAGGGGAAGGACGACGGCGTCACCGTGGGAATGCCCGTGCTCAACGAGTCGCAGTTGCTCATCGGGCGCGTCGTCCAGGCAACCGACCAGCAGGCGGTCGCCGAGTTGCTCATCGACTCCACCGATGCGGTCATCGTGGACACGCTCGATGGGGTGACCGGTGTCGTGACGGGGACTGGTCGCGTGGGCGAGCTACGCCTCTCCGTGGAGTTCGGTGCCCTCTACATCCCCGAAGGCACGGTGTTCACGACGGCCGGTTTCGGGCTGCCGCGCGGTCTCCAGGTGGGCTACGCCGAGGAGGAGCTCGTGCCGCTCGGCGACACGATCATCGATGCGCGGATCACCCCCTTCGCCGACCTCTCCCGTCTCCCGCGGTTCGTCCTCATCCTCCCGATCCTCGAACGTCCCGGCGAGGAACAGCCCCCGGACCCCCCTGCAGACGACGGCGGCGGCGAGGCGCCGGTCGAGGAGGGTGCCGATGGCTGATCGGCATGCCGTCGGCAGGGCGATCCTTCTCATGATGGGAGGGATCATCCTGCAGACGACCATCGTCACTCGTCTCCAGGAGCCCTTCTTCGGGTTCGCCCCCAACCTGGTGGTGGTTCTGGCGATCCTCTCGGCTCGGTGGCTCCACCCCCGCGCGGCCCTGCTCCTCGGCTTCACCGCCGGCCTGTTCCTCGACCTGCTCGGTGGAGGGATCCTCGGGCTGCGCGCGCTCGTCCTCACCACCGTTGCCTACGCAGCGGTGCGGATGACGAGTGAGCTCCCCCTCCGTTCGATCGCGGGTGTGTGGCCGATCAGCCTCCTCGCCGAGGTGGTGCTCTTCGTGGTCGGGACCCTCGCCGGACGTGGCACGCTGCTGCAGGCCGAGCTGCTCCAGCGGGCCATCGCCGTGCCCCTCCTGAATGTGGTGCTCGCAGCCGTACTCTTCCCCTTGCTCGCCCGGGTCCTCAAGCCCCGAGAGAGGAGGATGCCGCTGTGACAGTGCGGCTCAGCGTGATCGGCCTCGTCTTCGCGATCCTCCTCGGCATGCTCTCGACACGCCTGTGGTTCGTGCAGGTCGCACAGGGTGCCGAGTACGAAGTGCAGGCAGAGGGCCAGAGGGTGAAACCCGTACCCACCGTCGCCGCCCGCGGGGAGGTCGTCGATCGCGACGGCCGCCTCATGGCCGGGATCGAACGGGTGCCCACCCTCGTGATCGACCCCACGCAGGTCGGCGATGAGGATGCCAGGGATCGGCTCATCCAGCAGGTCTCGGCCCTCGTCGACCTCCCGGCTTGGGAGGTGAAGGAGTACTTCGACGGCCGTCCGGCGAACCAACTCTTCCGCCTCGACAAGCTCGACGGCGCGGTGCTCTCCCCCGAGGACGCGCTGTTCGTGCTGAGCCACAAGAGTCGTTTCCCCGGTGTGGAGGTGGAGTGGACCCCGATTCGGACGTATCCCCTCGGTGATGTCGCTGCCCATGTGCTCGGGTACGCCGCGTCCCCTTCCGCCGAGGACCTCGAGGATCGCCCCGGCCTCGATCGCAACGGGACCGTCGGAAAGGCGGGTGTGGAGCGCTCCTACGACGAGCTCCTGCAGGGAACCCGGGGGGCAAAGCTCTTCACGATCACCCCGAGCGGACAGATCACCGCCCTCGTGGAGGAGGCGGCGGCGATCCCCGGGCACCGCGTGGTGCTGAACATCGACACCGAACTCTCCGTGGTCGTGCAACAAGCGCTCGCCGACGGTATCGAACTGTCCCGCCGCACGGCCGTGTCGGAGGTGTACGACGACGGCGAGCTCGTCGGGGTCATCCCTTCGACTGCGAGCTCCGGGGCGGTGGTGGTACTCGATGCGACGAGCGGCGCCGTCCTCTCCATGGTGTCGCTCCCGTCGTTCGAGCCCCAGTCGTTCGTCGAAGGGATCTCGAGGGAGGAGTTCCGAGAGCTCATCGACAACAAGGCGTTCAACAACCTCGCCATCCAGGGCCAGTTCTCGCCCGGCTCGAGCTTCAAGGCGATCACCTACTTCACCGCCATGGACCAAGGCATCTTCGCCTACTCCCCCGCGATCGAGGGGCCGCTCGCGAGCGACGCGTCAACGCTGTCGATCCCTTCGGATGGGCGCATCGTGTTCCCGTTCCGACAGGAGGGTGACGAGGCGAGCCAGCTCCTCTTCCCCGACACCCACTGCAACGGTTGGGACGTGGACCTCCACTACGCGTTCGAGGAGTCGTGCAACGGGTACTTCTGGGCAACGGCGTACGCGCTGTGGGAGGAGTACAAGGGCACCGAGAACGAGGGCATCCTCCAAGAGCACGCTCGCCTCGTGGGACTGGGCTCGCCAACCGGCGTCGACCTCCCGTTCGAGGCGTCCGGCCTCATGCCCGACCGGGAGCTCTACCTCGAGTGGGCGGAGGAGTCCCCCCAGCGCCTTGCACCGTTCCGGTTCCAACCGGGCTCGATCTGGGTCGGTGGCGACCTGCTCAACCTCGCCATCGGCCAGGGTGATGTGCTCGCCACGCCGCTCCAGATGGCCGTCGCGTTCTCGTCGCTCTCCACCGGCCGTGTCTACGAGCCCCATGTGGTGCGACGCGTCGAGGATGCCGAGGGGCGGGCCGTGCAGGTGATCCGCCCGCGTCTCATCCGCACGCTCGATGTCCCCGACTCGTTCCTGACCACCTTCCGCACCGACCTCGCCCGTGTCACGACGAACGGAACGGCACGGGAGGCCTTCGACGTCATGGACAAGCAGGCGCAGGTGGGTGGCAAGACCGGAACCGCCGACCACGCCGGCGGCAAGCTCCCGCACTCGTGGTTCGTGGGCGTGGCCCCGGTGGCGGCTCCTCGGTATGTGGTGTCGGTGGTCGTCGAGGAAGGCGGCGGCGGCGGCTCCGTCGCCGCCCACACCGCACGGGCGATCCTCCAGTACCTCCTCGACGAGGAGGTCGACCCCATCATCGATGGGGGGGTGCTCGGCAGCCCCATGCCGTGGGAGCTCCCCGAGGACGATGGCGAGGATACCGACGTCCCTGATGGCCAAGAGGCCGTGCGTCCGGAGGATGACGCACCATGACGCTCTTCACGCCCGACGAGGAACGCCGGTTCCAACCAGCCGGGAGCGACCCGATCCTCTTCGTCGCGATGCTCCTCCTCATTGGACTCGGGATCACGATGATCTACTCGGCGACGTCGGAGCGGCTTCTCCGCGCCGGCGATGACCCCTACACGGCGATGCGGAAACAGGCGATCTGGGCGGTGATCGCGGTCGTGCTCTTCCTCGCGTTCTCGATCGTGGACTACCGCGAGTTCGAGCACTTCGCCGCCGGCATCTACATCGTGACCGTGCTCGTGGTGCTGGCGACCTACTTCTTCCCCGAAGTGAACGGGGCCAATCGCTGGATCCTCGTCGGTGGCCAGTCCCTCCAGCCATCCGAGTTCGCCAAGCCAGCCATGGCGGTGGTGCTCGCCGCCTCACTGCGACGAAGGCGGGACGAGGAGGAGGCCAAGCTCACCTGGAGGAAGATCGCCCGAGCCCTCCTGCTTCTCGCCCTTCCGATCCTCCTCATCGTCCGCCAGCCGGACCTCGGCACGAGCCTCGTGTACTTCTTCTTCGCCGGCCTCATGATCTATGCAGCGGGCGCAACGGGCAGGCAGGTGCTGGGACTCGTGGGAGGTGCCGCGACCGCGGGGTGGGCGCTCTTCCAGGTCGGCTTCCTCAAGGCGTACCAACTCTCCCGCTTCACGTGCTTCTTCGACCCGGGCACCGATCCGCAGGGCGACTGCTACAACCAGGTCCAGTCGATCACCGCCATCGGGTCGGGTCGCTTCTCGGGGAAGGGGCTGTTCAACGGCTACCTCACCCAGCTCAACTATGTGCCAGAGCAGGACAGTGACTTCATCTTCACCGCCATCGGTGAGCAACTCGGATTCCTTGGTGCTGTCGTGATCCTCGCGGTGTACGCCGTGGTGCTCTGGAGGCTCCTCGCCATCGCCGTCACCGCAACGGATCCCTTCGCGACCCTCGTGCTCGTGGGCATCGCGGGGATGATCGGCTTCCAGGTGTTCGTCAATGTCGGCATGACGGTCCAACTCGTGCCGATCACCGGCCTCCCGCTCCCGTTGGTGTCTGCGGGAGGCTCGTCGATGCTCGCCACGGCGATCAGCCTCGGCATCGCGAATTCGATCTGGGCGCGACGACCCTCCCAGCGCGCGCAGCAGCGAGTCGAGATCGGCGGATAGGGGACCGCCGACGCGTGGCGGCCGTTGCCCCGGCGTATCGGTCGGCGTCCTAGGCTCCCGCCCCATGCGCACACGCGATGTCGGATGGGTCGAGGTGATCTGCGGGCCGATGTTCTCGGGCAAGAGCGAAGAACTCATCCGTCGGGTCGTCCGGGTCGACATCGCCAAGCGGAAGGTCCAGGTCTTCAAGCCGGCGCTCGATGATCGGTACGCCGACCGGGAGATCGTATCCCACTCGCGGCTCTCGGTCTCGGCGATCCCGGTGGAGGACTCCGCAGAGTTGCTGCGTCGCGTCGAGGACGACACCGAGGTGATCGGCGTCGACGAGGCCCAGTTCTTCGACGAGGGACTCGTCGAGGTGGTGGAGAGCCTCGCCTACGGGGGTCGGCAGGTGATCGTGGCAGGACTCGACCTCGACTACCTCGGACGGCCGTTCGAGCCGATCCCGACCCTCGCCACCCGGGCCGAGTACGTGACGAAGGCGCTCGCGGTCTGCCATCGGTGCGGCGAGCCGGCCAACTTCACCCAACGCACGGTGGTGAGTGACGACCTCGTCGTCCTGGGGGCCACGGACTCCTATGAAGCACGCTGTCGCAGGTGTTGGGACCCGACCGAGCCAGAGCAGCCCCGACTCGATCTGTGAGGGGTCCGCTGCCCCGGAATCCAACACGGGACTAGCGAATCGGCTGTCGCTACAGTGGGGACAGCCGCAGTGCGGCCGTCCGGCAGGGCCGACGGCGCCTCGACCCCCCGAGAGGAACCGGTGGCACATCCTCGCCACCCGGGTCGCGCCACCTCATCCTCCCGGACCCCCGAACAGGTGTTGGCGTTCGCCCATGGCGGTCGCCGGAAGGAGTCAACTGAAGATGGCGTGGTTCCGACGCAAGGATCCC
>CAZRJG010000058.1:0-13750 GCA_964600365.1 uncultured Acidimicrobiia bacterium | reverse complement strand
TGGGCTTCATGCCCCAGGTCGAATACATCTGGAGGCAGGTCCCCGACGCGCACCAGTCGATGCTCTTCAGCGCAACCCTCGACGGAGCCGTGGACCACCTCATCCGACGTCGCCTCACGGATCCCGTCCGCCATGAGGTCGCCTCGGAGACGATCTCCGTTGAGCAGATGGAGCACCGGTTCCTCCTCGTCCACTACCGCGACAAGCTCGCCGTGGCGGCACGGATCGCGCGGAGCGCCGAGCGGGTGCTCGTGTTCACGCAGACGAAGCGGATGGCCGACCGGGTCGCCGGCGACCTCCAGGACACGGGCGTCCGGGCACGGGCGATCCACGGAGACCTCCCCCAGCACAAGCGGCAGCAGGCGCTCGACCAGTTCACCGACGGTCAGACGCCGGTGCTCGTCGCCACGAACGTGGCTGCTCGCGGGCTCGACATCGACGACGTCGACCTCGTCATCCACTACGACCCGCCGAGTGACGCCAAGACGTTCCTCCACCGGTCCGGTCGAACGGCACGCGCCGGGCGATCCGGCATGGTCGTGACGTTGGCCGAGTGGGACCAGGAGACTGCCGTCCAGGCGCTGCAGCGAGAATCAGAGCTCGACCACGAACTCGTGAAGATGTACTCGTCCGACGATCGACTCGATGATCTCTGGGCGTGGGATCCCCCCCGTCGTGCCCCCGAGGTGAAGCGGAGCCGGAGGAGGCGCCGCCGCTGATGGTCGGGTACGGCCGGGCGCTCCGTCGGGCCTGCCCCCGATGTGGGCACTCGCCCGTGTTCGCCTCGTTCTACGACCTCGAGGAGCGCTGCCCCGGATGCGAGCTCCACTTCGAGCGGGAGCAGGGGTACTGGATCGGGGCCATGATCATCAACACCGCGGTGATCAGCTTCCTCTTCCTCGCGTCCATGGGGCTCGGCATGTGGGCGTTCTGGCCCGATGTTCCGTGGGGCTGGCTGCTGGGCGGAGTCATCGCCCTCAACACGATCGTCCCGATCGTGTTCTACCCCCTCTCCAAGACCCTCTGGGTCGCGATCGACCTTTCCTTCCAGGAGGCTGCGGGTGAGCACGAGCGAAGGTGACGCCGATCGGTTCGGTCGCCTCCGCGTCGACTACGAATCGAGGGGGCTCCGGGTGGGAGACCTCGGCGGCGATCCGGGGGCCTTCTTCGAGCGCTGGTTCTCAGAGGCCGAGGCAGCCGGGGTGCCAGAGTCGAACGCACTCACGATCGCCACCGCGACGTCCGACGGATGGCCCTCTGCGCGAGTCGTCCTGATGAAGGTCCACGGCCCCGACAGCATCACGTTCTTCACCAACCGGCGATCGCGGAAGGGTCGTGAGATCGACGCGAACCCGCGTGTGGCGGGCGTCTTCCATTGGCAGCCGCTCCATCGGCAGGTCCGATTCGAGGGCATCGCCAGCCCTGTCCCCGACACGGTGGCCGACGACTACTTCGCCTCCCGGCCCGAGGGGGCTCGCCGGAGCGCGATCGCCAGTCCCCAGTCCGAGGTGGTGCCCGATCGTGGATGGCTCGAAGACAGGGTGGGGGCCGTCGAATCACTTGACCGGCCGTCGGACTGGGGTGGCTACCGGGTCGACGTGGAGACCTGGGAGTTCTGGCAGGGACAGCCCAATCGGCTCCATGACCGGGTGAGGGCGACCAGGGAGGACACCTCGTGGCGCATCGAGCGCCTCGCACCCTGACGATTCCTCGGGGCCTCCTCCCCGAGATCGCCCGGTACCTGCGCAGCGTCCTGCCGGATGAGGGATGTGGGTTGCTCGTCGGGAGCCAGGGCGTCGTGGATCGATTCGTGCCGGTTCCGAACGCGGACCCGTCGCCCACGACGTTCCTGCTCGACCCGGTCGCCCACCACGGAGCCCTCCTCGAGGCAGAAGCCGAGGGCCGGGAGTTGGTGGGGGTGGTGCACTCCCATCCGGGCTCTGCCGCCATCCCGTCGGGAACGGACATCGCCGGGGCGCTCGAACCGGAGTGGGCGTACGTGATCGTGGGGAGGTTGGACGGGGATCCAGAGGTGCGGGCGTGGTGGGTGATCGAGGGTGGAGTCGGAGAGATCCCGATCGTCGGGGATGCACTCGGCACCGGATCCCCCTAGCCTGCCGCCAATGCGCCTGCGAGTCCTCGGTTCTTCCGGCACGTACCCGTCCGCCGGGGCACCGGCGTCGGGCTTCCTCCTCCAGCACGGGGAGAGCTCCATCATCATGGACCTCGGTCCCGGTGCGTTCACCGCCTTCAGTGGTGTCGGCGCCATCGACCAGGTGGATGCCCTCATGATCTCCCACGGGCACCTCGACCATTGCTCCGACCTCCTGGCGTGGTACCACGCCGGTCGCTACGGCGTGGTCCGCCGTCCACCGATCACCGCATTTGCGCCGAACGGCGTCTTCGACCGTGTCCAGGACTTCGTCCGCCACGACGACGACGAGATGGCCATGGTCTTCGACCACCATTTGGTCGGCCCTGGTGACGCGTCGGGCGTGAAGGAGATCTCCTTGAACTTCTCCGACGCGACCCACCCGGTCCCGACCGTCGCCACGAAGGCATCAGCGGGTGGTTCGACCCTGGTCTACACGGGTGACACCGGGTGGAGTGATGCCGTGGTGGAACTCGCACGGGGCGTCGATGCGCTCCTCTGTGACGCCACGACGCTGGAGGATTTCATGCCGGATGTGCACTGCACGCCACAGGTGGCGGGCCGCATGGCGGCGAAGGCGGGAGTCGAGCGGTTGCTGCTCACCCACCTGCGCGAGGACGTGGAGACGGACCGCGCGATCGATCAGGCCTCGAAGGAGTACCCGGGTCCGATCCAGGTCGTCCGCGCCGGCGACCTCATCGAGATCTGACCCTCACCGCGGTTTCTTCGGCGGGACCTCCCCGTCGTCCCCCCGCAGCACTGCGAGCGCATCGGACATCCCGTGCCGGGGCCGCGCCACCCTGGAGAAGACGAACCAGCTCCCGGCGATGAGGGAGACGAGCGGGATGGTGAGCCAGGCGAAGCTCGGCGGCTCGCCCACCCGAACCTCGACGGGGGGAGTGTCACCGATCGTGCGGACCACCCACACTCCCGCCCCGGGCGTCGCGGCACCTTCGTAGACGTTGTCGGCCAGCCACCGGATCGTGACCGGCGTGGCGAGGTCGGGTGCCCCGGCGGGGTGGATCTCGACGTAGCCGTCCAGCGCTGCGGGCATGCTGTCCTCGGGGACGGCGTCCATGCCGTCCATCGTGACGAGGACCCGGAGCACGCCTCCCTCCACGGCCACATCGACCTCCGCGGGGATGACCTTCGCCCATGCCGGGGCTGCGAGCGCCGTGAGCGCGCCTGCCAGGGTGGCGAGCAGGAGCAAGCGGCGGAACGAGGCCATGACGACGATCCTTCCGAGGGTGGGATCCGATGTCAAGCGACGGTGGTCCTGTGCGACGTGCGCCCTACGATGGCACCATGCGATCACGACCGGCGGACGAGCTCCGCCCCATCCGATTCACGCGTCAGTTCACGACCGCCACCCCCGGCTCCGTGCTCATCGAGGTCGGCGACACCCGAGTGCTCTGCACCGCCGCCGTCGAGGAGGACGTCCCCCGCTGGATGCGGGGCAGCGGCAAGGGTTGGGTGACTGCCGAGTACGCAATGCTCCCAGGGTCCTCGAACGGTCGGATCAGGCGGGACGCCTACCAGGGCGGCCGGGCGAAGGAGATCAGCCGGCTCATCGGCCGTTCGCTCCGTTCGGTCGTGAGCATGCCCCGCATGGGTGAGGCGATGGTGCGCGTCGACTGCGACGTCATCCAGGCAGACGGCGGAACCCGCACGGCGGCCATCACCGGTGCCTGGGTTGCGATGTACGACGCGTTCGCCGACGCAGCCGAGCGAGGCCTCATCAGCGAGATGCCGATCATCGACCGGGTCGCAGCCACGTCGGTCGGGATCGTGGGGGGAACCCCGCTCCTCGACCTCGAGTACGAGTCCGATGTCGCCGCCGAGGTGGACATGAACGTGGTCATGACGGGCCGCGGCCTCCTCGTCGAGGTGCAAGGCACCGCCGAGGGCGCTCCCTTCACCCGGGACGAGCTCGGAAGCCTCCTCGACCTCGCTTCCTCGGGCATCGAAGACCTACTCGACGCCCAGACGCAGCTCACCGGGATGGCCTGATGCACCTCGAGCGGGTCGTCCTCGCTTCGAAGAACCCCGACAAGATCGCCGAGCTCGAAGCCGTGCTCGTTGCCGCCGGGGTCGTCGACGAGGTCGTGCGGGGCCTCGACTGGCCCGACATCGTCGAGGACGAGGACACGCTCGAGGGGAACGCCCTCAAGAAGGCGCGCGAGGTGTGCGCCGCAGTCGGGCTAGCCGCCATCTCCGACGACACGGGGCTCGAGGTGGCGGCGCTCGGCGGCGACCCGGGTGTGTACACGGCTCGCTATGCGGGTCCCGATGCCACCTACGACGACAACGTCGAGAAGATGCTGCGTGAGCTCGACGGTGTGGGGGAGCGGTCCGCCGTGTTCAGGACCGCTGCGGCACTCGTGCTGCCCGAAGGAGGAGAACTCGTCGTCGAGGGTCGCCTCGAGGGCACGATCGCCACCGAGCGCCGGGGGCGCGACGGGTTCGGGTACGACCCGATCTTCGAACTCCCCGATGGCCGAACGCTCGCCGAGATCCCCGCGGACGAGAAGAACCGCCTCAGTCACCGGGCGAAGGCACTGCAGGCGTTGGTTGCGGCGATGGGGGGCTGAGGTTCGCGGTCATGTGTTCGTACACTGTCCCCGCCCCCGTAGCTCAGTCCGGATAGAGCAGGTCGCTTCTAACGACAAGGTCACGGGTTCAAATCCTGTCGGGGGCGCGGAAACGGCCGCCCCGAGGGGCGGCCGTTTGCGGAGCGGGTGACGGGAATCGAACCCGCGTCATCGGCTTGGAAGGCCGGGGCTCTACCATTGAGCTACACCCGCTGATCGGTCGGGAGTGTACCGGTCGGACCTCCCTGACGGTCGGGCTGGTCGGACTTGAACCGACGACCCCCTGCTCCCAAAGCAGGTGCGCTACCAGACTGCGCCACAGCCCGTCGGGGGACAGGTTAGGAGCGGGTCGACGTTCAGGCGGTCCAGCCGAAGAGCCACTCACCGACCGAGGCGATGCCCATCCACAGCAGCACGGCTGCGGGGCCGGATGCCAGCACCCAGAGCGAGCGTTCCTTCGCCACCCGGGCTGCCGCCCAGGCGCCCGCGAGCCAGATCGCCCACATGAGCGGCACCATCCCGAACGGCATGACCAGTCCCGCTCCGAGGTAGAGGATCCCGCTGGCCAGGTAGCCGAGCAGGCCGACTCCGAGGCCGACCGTCACTGCGAAGCGCTGCCAATCCACGTGGTGATTGTGTCACACCGAGGGCGTACGTTCGAGTGATGGGGAGACATGACCCGGCGCTCAAGGACCGCGCTCGAGCCCTCCGTCTCTCGGGACTGTCCTACGCCGAGATCGCCCGGACCCTCGAAGTACCGAAGGGAACGGTGGGCAGCTGGGTTCGCCACCTCGAGCTGCCGGAGGGGGTCCGAGAGGAGATCCGTCGGCGCACCCACCCACCCGGCATGGCGCGCGATACCCAGTGGCGACGGCGTGAGGAGATCGCTCGGATCAGGTCGTTCGCTGCGTCCGAGTCCTCCCGATGGGACGACTCGGAATGGGTTGCCGGGCTGCTTCTCTACTGGGCGGAAGGCGACAAGACGTCGAACGCCGTGGGGATGTCCAACGCGGATGCCGCCCTGCTGCGATTCTTCGTGCGCTGGTGTCGCACGTACCTCGACCCCGAAGCTCGGTTCGCCTTGAAGCTGAACCTCCATGCCGACAACGATGAGCCCTCGGCACGGAGGTGGTGGCGGGATGAACTCGCCCTCCCCGATGTGGCCTTTCACAAGACGTTCGTCAAGCCCGACGGAACAGGGCATCGGAAGAACACACTGCCGTACGGGGTGTGTCAGGTGAGGATGCGGCGCTCGACGGATGCCTTCCACCGGGTGATGGGATGGATCGAGGGAGTCCGGCAACTCCCGCACTTCGCCTACCGGGGGTGAGCCGGTACGATTCCGACGGGTCGCTAGCTCAACGGCAGAGCAACGGCCTCTTAAGCCGCAGGTTGTGGGTTCGAATCCCACGCGACCCACTGCGAGAGAAGGACCCGCCCTCGAGGCGGGTTTCTTCGTTGGATCAGCGCTCGCTGCCCTTCATGGCCCCGATCACCACGGTGATCAGCCCGGTGATGATCCCTGCGATGAAGAGGAGTCCGACGAACCCGGATCCCTCGTCCAGGGCGAGCCACCCGAGGAGGAGGCCACCCATTCCGAGGGCGAGGATGAGTCCGATGCGCATCGTCGCGGCCGAGGTGTTCTTCATGCGCGCTCCTTCATCAGCACGATGTGGAGGTGGGACGCATGGAGCAGTCGGAACGGCTCCCGGACCCCTCGGGGTGGCGAGACGAGCCCGCGGGCGGAGGGACAGGCTTGCGCTCCTCGCTTCGCTGTGGTGCTCGCGACTCCTCGCTGCGCTCGTCGTTTTGCTCCCCTGGCTACGCCACGGGGTTCTGAACCCACCCCCGAACGGACTGGAGGCCCCACTGCGTGGAGCCTCCAGTGCGGGCGGAGGGACTTGAACCCCCACGGGACGATGCCCACCAGGACCTAAACCTGGCGCGTCTGCCAATTCCGCCACGCCCGCGTGCTCGGGAGGGTATCGCCGGAAGGGGCCGTAGCGATGCCGTGGCACTACGATGCGCCCCCGCCGGCGACGAATGTCGTCGGGATCGAGGTGGCCGTAGCTCAGGGGTAGAGCGCCGGGTTGTGGTCCCGGAGGTCGCGGGTTCGAGACCCGTCGGTCACCCTGCGAGGGTCGGGCGCAGCCCGGCCCTCACACATATGTGGAGTGAAGGAGCCCCCGTGAGCGTCAACGTCACCGAGATCGCACCGTTCGAGCGGATGGTGACCTTCTCGATCCCCGAGTCCGAGTTGGAGCAGTCGAAGACCGCCGCTGCCCGCCGACTTGCCCGTGAGATCAAGATCCCCGGCTTCCGGCCCGGTCGCGCCCCCCGCAAGGTGGTCGAGGCCGCCGTCGGCGTGGAGCGCCTCCGCTCCGAGGCCGTCGACGAGGTCCTTCCCGGGAAGGTCGAGGAGATCCTCGAGGCCCAAGGCCTCGAGTCGGCCGCACGCCCGACCCTCGACGCCCTCCGGAACACGGAGGAGGGGTTCGAGGTCGACGTCAAGATCGCCCTCTGGCCGGTGCTGGAGGACGCCCCCGAGTACGTCGGCAAGGAGATCTCGTGTGAGTCCCCCAGCGTCGGGGACGACGAGGTGGACGAGCAGATCACCATGATGCTCGAGCAGTTCGCCGAGGTCGACGAGGTCGATCGTCCCGCAGCCGAGGGCGACTACGTGGTCCTGAACCTCACCGGGACGAAGGATGGCGAGCCCGTCGAAGAGGTGAACGCCGACGGCCTGTTCTACGAGGTCGGTTCCGGCATGCTCATCGAAGGCCTCGACGAGCACGTCGATGGGACATCGAAAGGTGACATCGTCGAGTTCGATGGGCAGCTCCCCCCGGGCTTCGGCGAGCGCGCCGGCGAGGAGATCACCTTCACGATCCTCGTGACCGAGGTGCGCGAGAAGACGCTTCCCGAACTCACCGATGAATGGGTGGACGAGAACACCGAGTTCGACACGGTCGAGGAGTTCATGGCGACGCTCCGGCGCCGTCTCGCCCAGCGCAAGCTCGACGCCATCTACGACACGTATCGCGGCACGCTCATCGACGCGATCGCTGGGGACATCGAGGTCGAGGTGCCGATGGCGATCGTCCGGGGAGAGATGGACGACCTCCTCCACCGCTTCGTCCATCGGCTCGATGAGCAGGGCATCGCCCTCGACGACTACTTCCAGCTCAGCGGCATCGACCAGCAGCAGTTCGTGGGCGACATCGAGGCGCAGGCACGTTCCACCGTGCAACTCAACATCGCTCTCGATGCGATTGCCGAGGACGCCGGGACCGAGGTGACAGAAGAGGAGCTCCACGGAGCGATCGAGTCCCTCAAGGCGATGATGGGCCCCGAGGACGGTGAGCTTCGGATCGAGGGGACCCCTCAGGAGAAGCGCATCGCCACTGATATTCTCCGACAGAAGGCGTTGGAGACGCTCCTCGCTTCGGCGGTCCCCGTTGATCCCGACGGCGCCCCCATCGACTTCAAGGCCCTCGCCGCCGAGCTCGCCGAGCCCGACGAGGAGGACGAGGACACCGAGGTGGATGACGACGTCGTCGCCGCATCGGACCAGGAAGACACAGCACCTGCGGAGGAAGAGGAATGACCTTCTCGAACTATCTCGTCCCGACCGTCGTCGAGTCCACAAGCCGCGGCGAGCGGGCCTACGACATCTACAGCCGGCTCCTCAAGGACCGCATCATCTTCCTCGGCACGCCGATCGACGATGCAGTGGCCAACCTCATCATGGCCCAGCTCCTCCACCTCGAGAGCGAGGACCCCGACAAGGACATCTACCTCTACATCAACAGCCCCGGTGGTTCGATCACCTCGCTGTTTGCCATCTACGACACGATGCAGTACATCCAGCCGGACGTGAGCACCGTGTGCATGGGCATGGCGGCGTCGGCCGCAGCGGTGATCCTCGCCGGTGGTGCCGAGGGCAAGCGCTTCGCACTCCCGCACGCCCGGGTGATGATGCACCAGCCCCACGGTGGCGCACAGGGCCAGGCCACGGACATCGAGATCCAGGCCAAGCTCATCATCCAGATGCGCGAGCAACTGAACCACATCCTCGCCGAGCACACCAAGACCGACTACGAGAAGGTGTCGACCGACACCGAGCGCGACTATTGGATGCTCGCCGAGGAGGCCATGGAGTACGGTGTCATCGACGCGGTGATCTCCCGACGAGAGCTCACCGCCGTCCAGTCGACCTAGAGGGGTTTCACGGTGGCGAAGTTCGGCGAAGGAGGGGAACTCGTCAAGTGCTCGTTCTGCGGCAAGTCGCAGAAGCAGGTGACGAAACTCATCGCCGGGCCCGGGGTCTACATCTGCAACGAGTGCATCGACCTCTGCAATGAGATCATCGAGGAGGAGTTCTCGGCGACCGAGCAGGGTGAGATCACCGAGCTCCCCAGTCCCGCGGAGATCCACGCATTCCTGAGCGAGTACGTCATCGGCCAGGAGCAGGCGAAGAAGACCCTGTCCGTGGCGGTGTACAACCACTACAAGCGAGTCAGGTCGGGAACCCGCTCCGACGACGTGGAGCTGCAGAAGTCGAACATCCTCATGGTGGGGCCGACGGGTTCGGGCAAGACGGAGCTCGCCCGCACCCTCGCCCGGCTCCTCAACGTCCCGTTCGCAATCGCGGATGCCACTGCGCTCACCGAGGCCGGGTACGTGGGTGAGGACGTCGAGAACATCCTCCTGAAGCTCATCCAGGCAGCGGACTTCGACATCAAGCGCGCCGAGCAGGGGATCATCTACCTCGACGAGATCGACAAGATCGCCCGCAAGGCCGAGAACCCCTCCATCACCCGGGACGTCTCGGGCGAGGGCGTGCAGCAGGCCCTCCTCAAGATCCTCGAGGGATCCGTTGCGTCGGTACCCCCGCAGGGCGGGCGGAAGCACCCCCACCAGGAGTTCGTACAGATCGACACGTCGAACATCCTCTTCCTGTGCGGCGGAGCGTTCGCCGGGCTGGAGGATGTGATCGCCGAGCGGGTCGGCAAGCGGAACATCGGTTTCGGTGCCGAGGTGCGGTCCCACAAGACCATGGGCGCCCGTGAGTTGCTGTCCGAGGTCACCCCCGAGGACCTCCACAAGTTCGGCCTCATCCCTGAGTTCATCGGTCGCCTCCCCGTGGTCGCCACGGTCGAGGAACTCGACCGGGAGGCCCTCGTCCGGATCCTCACCGAGCCGCGGAACGCCCTCACCCGGCAGTACCGGAAGCTCTTCGAGATGGACGGCGTCGAGCTCAGCTTCACACAGGAGGCACTGGACGCCATCGCCGAACGGGCGATGGGTCGTGGGACCGGGGCTCGAGGCCTCCGGAGCATCCTCGAAGAGGTGCTCATGGAGACGATGTACGAGTTGCCCTCGCGAACCGACGTGGCTCGCGTCGAGGTCAACGAGGACAGCGTCGCCCTGGCGTCGTCCTCGCCGATCGTCCACCTCCAAGAGCGTTCCGCCTGAGCGCGGAACGCTCGCTCTCAGCCACCCGCTGCCAGCCATCCGCCTCGGGCTGTCAGCCGTTGGCAATCCATCTGGATGAGTAGCCGCTCCTCACTACCATCGCCGCCTTGCCGGCTCCGCCGGTTGCTGATCGCTGACGGCTGAAGGCTGACCGCTCCCATGACCCCCACCTACGAACCCCGGACGATCGAGGCCTCCTGGTACGAGCGATGGGAGGAGGCCGGGGTCTTCCGCCCGGAGATCCACCCCGACGGCGACCCATACTGCGTCGTCATCCCCCCACCGAACGTGACCGGCCAGCTCCACATGGGGCATGCGCTCAACCACACGATCATCGACACGATCGTCCGCCGGAAGCGCATGCAGGGCCGCGCCGCCCTCTGGGTCCCCGGGACCGACCATGCCGGCATCGCCACACAGAACGTCGTCGAGCGCCAGCTCGCCAACGAGGGCATGTCCAGACACGACCTCGGCCGGGAGGCGTTCGTCGAGCAGGTCTGGGAGTGGAAGCACCAGTACGGCAACCGGATCAGCCAGCAGATGCGACGCCTCGGGGACTCCTGCGACTGGTCGCGCGAGCGCTTCACCATGGATGAAGGCCTCTCGACGGCGGTGCGCGAGGTGTTCGTGTCGCTGTACGAGCAGGACCTCATGTACCGGGGCAACCGGATCATCAACTGGTGCCCCCGGTGTACGACCGCCCTCGCCGAGATCGAGGTCGAGTACTGGGACGAGGATGGCGAGCTCGCATCGATCGCCTACCCCCTGAGCGATGGCGACGGCCAGATCGTGGTCGCCACCACCCGGGCCGAGACGATGCTCGGAGACACTGCCGTCGCCGTGCATCCCGACGACGAGCGCTACGCCGGTCTCGTCGGGAGGACGGCGACCCTTCCCCTCGTGGGGCGGGAGATCCCGATCATCGCCGACGAGCACGTGGACCCCGAGTTCGGCACCGGTGCCGTCAAGGTCACCCCCGCACACGACCCCAACGACTTCGCCATCGGCGAACGCCACGGCCTCGAGCAGATCAAGGTGATGGACATCCATGGCGTGATCAACGCCGAGGGCGGGCGTTTCGAGGGGATGGATCGCTTCGAGGCCCGACGGGCAGTGAAGGACGCGCTTGCCGAGGAAGGGCGCCTCGTCGGCGTCGAGCCCCATCGCCACTCCGTCGGCCACTGCTACCGCTGTGACACCGTCGTCGAGCCGTACCTCTCGCTCCAGTGGTTCGTGCAGGTGCGGCCGATCACCGAGGCGGCAATCGACGCCGTCCGCGACGGTTCGAGCCGCTTCGTGCCTCAGCGTTGGGAGAACTCGTACTTCCACTGGATGGAGAACCTGCGGGACTGGTGCGTGAGCCGGCAGATCTGGTGGGGGCATCGCATCCCCGCGTGGTACTGCGGATCCGGATCGTGTGCGGAGGTGTACGTCTCTCGTGACGACCTCTCCGAGTGCCCCGACTGCGGGGGACAGGTGCGCCAGGACGAAGACGTCCTCGACACGTGGTTCTCCTCCGCGCTGTGGCCGTTCTCCGTGTTCGGCTGGCCCGAGGAGACCGCCGACCTCGACCGCTACTACCCAAACCACGTGATGGTGACCGGGTTCGACATCATCTACTTCTGGGTGGCCCGGATGATGCAGATGGGCATCCACTTCATGGGCGAGGTGCCGTACCCGGACATCGTGATCCACGGGCTCGTCCGGGCGGCAGACGGCAGGAAGATGTCCAAGTCGCTCGGGAACACGATCGATCCCCTCGAAGTGATCGACGAGTACGGCGCCGACCCGCTTCGCCTAGCCCTGATCCAAGCCGCAGCCCCCGGCCACGACGTGCCGTTCGACCTCGAATGGGTGTCGGCGGCCCGGCGCTTCGGCAACAAGGTGTGGAACGCGACCCGGTTCGTGCTCGGCAACCTCGACGGCAGGACGGTGCCCGTGGAGGGCGGCTACCCGACGACGCCCGGCCCGGCCGATCGCTGGATCCTCCACCGCCTCGCGCAGGTGACGAGCCGATTCGACGCACTCGCAGAGGAGTACCGGTTCAGCGACGCGTTCGGGCTGCTCTACACCTTCATGTGGTCCGAGCTCTTCGACTGGTACCTCGAGATGGCGAAGGTCGGACTCCGCGACGAGGCGTCGGCCTCCACGACCCGCCAGACGCTCGGCGTGGCCCTGCGCGACGTGCTGAAGCTGCTCCACCCCGCAATGCCGCACCTCACCGAGGAGTTGTGGTCGCACCTCGTGGGGGAGGGCATGGTCGCCGCCGCCTCGTGGCCCGCGCCGGCCGATCTCGAGGCCCCGGAGGGCGTGGACGTGCTCCAGGACCTCATCGGGCGGGTGCGGTCGTTCCGCTCCCAGCACGGCGTGAGCCCCAAGCAGCGCATGCATTTGCTCGTCGCCGAGGGAGCTGGCACCGTCGAGGACTGGTGGCTCGGACAGCTCGATGCGCTCGCCAACGCCGACCTCGTGGTCGTGGGTGCCGAGCCCGGCCCGGGCCACACCCGGCTGGTGAGCGGGCCCGTGCATGCATTCATCCCCCTCGAGGGCCTCATCGATGTCGATGCCGAACGGGGACGCCTCGAGAAGGCGATCGGGGAGCTCGCGGTCGAGCTACGCCGGTCGGAGGGCAAGCTCGCCAACGAGGGCTTCGTGGCGAACGCCCCGGATGCCGTCGTCGAAAAGGAGCGCGCCAAGGTGGAGGAGCTCACCGCTCGTCGCACCTCGCTCCGCGGCCAACTCGAGGAGCTCGGATGATCGACTCCCGCGAGGGGGCGATCGCCTGGTTGGACGATCACATCGGCCGGGGCATCCGCCCGGGTCTCGAACGCATGCGCGACCTCATGGCGGTCCTGGGTGACCCTCAGGAGAGCTACGACATCATCCATGTGGCCGGCACGAACGGCAAGACCACCGTCACCCGCGTGGCCTCCTCGCTCCTCGTGGCGCACGGCCTCCGTGTGGGCACGACCGTCTCGCCACACCTGGAGCGGATCGAGGAGCGCACCATGCTCGACCTCCAGCCGGCGCCGCCGGAGGACTTCGTGCAATCCGTCTCGGACCTCGCAGCCTTCGTGGACCTCTTCGAGGCCCGGACCGGATCGACCCCCACCTATTTCGAACTCACCACCGCACTCGCCTTCTCCCACTTCGCGAACCACGCGGTTGACGTCGGCGTCATCGAGGTGGGCATGGGAGGTCGGCTCGATGCGACGAACGTGGCCGATGGCGAGGTGGCGGTCGTCACATCGATCTCCCGGGACCACATGGAGTGGCTCGGCGACACGCTCGAGGAGATCGCCGTCGAGAAGCTCGGCATCGTGAAGGAAGGGTCGAGCCTCGTGACGGGTCCCCTCCCCGACGTGGTGCTCCCACTGGCCGTGGCCCGCGCGGAGGAGATGGGTGTCGCCCACCGGGCGTGGGACCGGGACTTCGCCGTGAAGGAGGCCCGCCTCGCCATCGGGGGATGGTGCGTCGACATCGCCGGGGTGCACGCCGACTACGACGAGGTGTACCTCCCCCTCCACGG
>CAZRJG010000057.1:0-14446 GCA_964600365.1 uncultured Acidimicrobiia bacterium | reverse complement strand
GGAACGGGTTCATCGTTCCGGGATCGACATTGATGTACGGATCGAGCTTCTGCATCACGACCCGCAGGCCACGATCTTTGAGGAGTCGACCGAGCGAAGAGGCGGTGATTCCCTTGCCCAGGCTCGAGACCACGCCACCCGTCACGAAGATGTATCTCGTCACGGAAGGACAATGTAGCACCCGACCGGGCCCGAGCCGCGCCGGGTGCGGAGGTCCCATGGAAGGTGGCCGCAGCCGTGCCTTCGGGGCACCTCAGCGGGGTCTATACCTCGTCAGCCCCGTGCCGTCGCTCCTCGGCGAAGCGGAGGAGCTCCTCTGCGTGGGACCTCCCTGCGTCGCTCTGCTCCATGCCCGAGAGCATGCGGGTGAGCTCGGCGAGCCGTGAGGCTCCCTCCACCCGGCGCACCCGAACCCCACCGGGGACCCGTTCGACCACGAAGTGCGTCTCGCCGAAGGCCGCCACCTGGGGCAGGTGCGTCACGCAGAGCACCTGCGTCGCCGACGCGAGGGACGCCAACTTCTCCCCCAGCGCCAGTGCGGTTGCCCCCCCGACCCCGGCGTCGATCTCGTCGAACGCCGTCACCGGAGCGCTGCCCACCCCACCGGCGAGGCGGAGGGCGAGCACGAGGCGGCTGAGTTCGCCCCCCGATGCGACGCGACCGACGGGACCGGGTGCGACCGTGGCGTCGCTCGCGAAACGCAGGACCGGCCGATCGATCCCAGACGGCGACGGTGCGGCGAGGGCCTCGAAGCCGAACTCGACCACGGGGTCGCGGAAACCGAGCTCTCTGAGGTGGTCGGAGGCGGATGCCGCAAGCCGTGCTGCTGCCTCGCGGCGCGCCGCGGTGAGCCGTACGCCCGCCTCGGCCACGTTGCCGGCGATGCGGCTGCGCACCTCATCGAGGGTGCCTGCCCTGGTGAGCAGGACGTCGAGTGCAGCGGCCCGCTCCCCCGCCTTCCTCCCGTGCTCGGCGATCGCCGACGCCGTTTCGCCGAACTTCCGCCTGAGGTCACCGAACTGCGCAAGCCGTCGTTCCGTCGACTCCAGCTCCATCGGGTCGAGGGAGATTGCGCCGAGCGCGGCGCTGAGTTCGCTCCGCCGTTCGGCGAGTTCGATCGTGCTGGTGCCCAGTGCCTCGGCGAGGGGCGCGAAGGAGGGAGCAAGCCTGGCGGCGCGTCGCACGGCTTCGAGCGCGCCCCCAAGGCGGTCCTCGGCCTCCGAGAGGTCGGCGTGTGCTCCATCGAGGGACTCGAGGAGCTGATGGCCGTTCCGAAGGAGATCAGCCCTCGCCTTCAAGATCTCCACTTCGTCGTCGGTGAATGCGGCTGCCTCGATCTCCTCGGCCTCCCGGGCGAGAAAGTCCCGTTCGCGGGCGAGGGCTCGATGGTCGCCCCCCAACTCCGCTGCCTGCCGCTCGAGGTCCACGAGATCGGCCCATGCCTCTTCGTACGCCTCGATGACTCCCGCTCCGTCCGCCCCGAGGGCCGCATCCAGCATGCGTACCGCCTCAGCGGGACGGCCGACGCTGAGGTGGTCGTGTTGTGCAACGATGTCGACCAGCCCGTCGAGGGTGTCCTCGAGTTCTTGCGCCGAGGCCATTGCACCGTCGAGGTAGGAACGCGTGCGACCCGATCGGGTCCGGCGCCGAGCGAGGATCCGCTCCTCGCCTCCGTGCACGAAGCGCGCCTCGACGATGGCCTCGTCGCCAGCGGCACCGATTGCGTCGGTTCGCAGATCGGCACCCCGAAGGATGTCGAGCGCCCCCACCAACAAGGTCTTCCCCGTGCCGGTCTCCCCTGTGATGACCGTGAACCCGGTCCCCGGTTCGAGTCGGGCCTCCGAGAGCACAGCGAGGTTGTGGACGACGAGTTCGTCAAGCATCCGTGGCCTGGATCCCGCTGATGCCCTCCGGGAGGCGCAGCTTGGAGCGGAGCGTCTCCGGGTAGGACCTTCCCGTGACGTCGACGAGGCGGAGGACGGGACCAGACGTCACCCGGACGTGGTCGCCGGGTGCGAGGACCGCCGACGCCCGGCCGTCGACCGCACATCCAGCAGGCCGATCGTGGACGATCCGCACGTCGAGCCGAACCCCCGGATGGAGCACGACGGGCGACGAGAAGAGCGAGTAGGCGGCGACTGGGGTGATGACGATGGCGGCAAGCCGAGGGTCCACGAGCGGTCCGCCGGCCGAGAGGTTGTAGGCACTGGAGCCGGTCGGGGTCGAAATGATCATGCCGTCTGCTCGATAGGTCAGGAAGCGCTCTGAGTCGACATCGATCTCGACGGAGATCATCTGCTGGGACGCGACCTTCTAGACGACCACGTCGTTCAGCCCCACGTGGGTCTCACCGTTGATGGTGGCGGCCAGCGTCAAGCGTTCCTTGGTGGGGTACCCGCCCTTGAGCAGCAGCGAGGCGAGGGTTGCCGCCTCTCCTCGCTCGACCTCGGCGAGGAAGCCGACACGTCCCACGTTGATCCCAACGATGTCGGCGTCGGCAGCTGTGGCGAACGTCGCCGCCTGGAGCATCGTGCCGTCACCGCCCACGGCAACGACGACCTCGGGCGCTCCGTCAGCTGCAGCGAGTCCGAGGGCCTCGCAGTCCGCCCGAGTGCAGCCGGTCACCTCCCCACCGCCGCGCTGCACCGCATCGACGAACTCCATGGCCGTTGCCACGGCGGCGGGTCGATCCTCGGCAAGGTGGACAGCGATCACGTCGATACCTCCGCGAGGTCCACGACGTCGGGCACCGGCGTCCCTCGAACGGCGAGCAGCAGGAACTCGAGGTTCCCCGACTTCGCCCCGCGCACCGGGGAAGGGATCATCGCCTCGGCGCCGAGCCCTTCCGCCGCCAAGCAGTCGACGACATCTCGAAGGGCGTTGCGGCGTGCCATGGGGTCGCGAACGATACCGCCTCGCGCCACGGCGTCCCTCCCCACTTCGAACTGGGGCTTCACGAGGAGCACCCAGCAAGCGGTTGCCCTGCCCAGCGCTGCCAGGGGTGCGGCAACCGTGCAGAGGGAGATGAACGAGAGGTCTGCGACGACGAGGTCGAAGGGGGCGCCCAGATCGGCCGGGTCGGCTTCACGGATGTTCGTCCGATCCCGCACCACCACCCGAGGGTCCCCGCGCAGGCGGTGGTCGAGTTGCCCGTAGCCGACATCGACCGCCACGACCGACGCCGCCCCCCGCTGGAGGAGGCAATCGGTGAAGCCACCCGTGGAAGCGCCGACGTCGACGCACGAGGAGCCGGTTGGATCGACCGAGAACGCGTCCAGCGCCGCTTCGAGCTTGAGGCCGCCACGTCCGACGTAGGGATGCAGGGGTCGGGAGATGCGTATGGAAGCCCCCTCATCGACCTGGGAGGTTGGCTTCGGCTGCGGGTTGTCCGCAACCACCACGAGCCCCTCCTCGATGAGGCCCTTCGCCTCGCCCCGCGAGCGGGCGAGGCCCCTACGAACGAGCTCGGCGTCGAGCCGCCTCCGCATCAGTCTTCATCGAGTTCGTCGTGGAGCGCCTCGGCGACTGCATCGGCAGCGGCGGGCGCATCGGTCGGGGTCGCGACGGCAAGCGCCTCGAGGGCCTCCGCGACGACGTCGGGCTTCGAGGGGCGATCGGACTCGGGTGGCGTCTCCATGCTCCGCAGCGTACCGGCGCAGCGTGACACGACGAGGGCCCTACGATCGGAACGTGTTCCCCGTGCGTGATGAGCTCGCGCCCCTCAAGGCCTCATTCGTGTCCTGGGCCATCGTGGCAGGCACGGTGCTGGCGTTCGTTCTGTGGCAACTACCGGGCGGAGAAGCCACCGTGTACGAGGCAGCGACGATTCCGTGCGAGGTGCTGACCGGCGAGCCGCTCTCGATCGGTGAGATCCAGGGCCGGGCATGCGCTCGGGACGGGGACCCGGCCTTCCCCGACAAGGACCCCTACGCAGGGTTGCTGCTCTCCGTCCTCCTCCATGGCGGATGGGCCCACCTCCTGCTCAACATGTGGTCACTGTCCATCTTCGGCAACAACGTCGAAGATGCGTTCGGTCACCTCGGCTTTCTCACGCTCTACGCCCTTGCAGGGATCGGCGGCTCGTTCGCGCATGTGGTCGCCGATCCGTCCTCGACCGTGCCGCTCGTTGGGGCGTCCGCGGCGATTGCCGGCGTGATGGGGGCCTACATCGTTCTCTATCCGAGGGCGCGCATCGTGTCGTTCATCTGGCCGCTCTTCTTCTTCCACATCCGGGTGCCGGCGTGGGTGTTCCTCGGCTTCTGGTTCGCGAGCCAGTTCTTCATCGACGATGCATCGATTGCGTGGCTTGCCCACGTTGGGGGGTTCGGTATCGGGGTCTTCGCTGCGCTCGCCTTCAGGGAGCGGGCACACCACCGGCTGCGGCGGTTGAGGGCTCGGGCGCTCAGACGCCGCTGACGGGGTCCAGGTCGCCTATCCCCTGCACCACGGCGTCGGGGCGGAGTTCGGGAGGGATCGCGTCGGCATTCGGCGTCACGCCGGTGAGCACGCACACCGACTCCCACCCACCGGCCTTGGCGAGCGCGAGGTCGGTCTCGGGTCGGTCGCCCACGACGATGATTGCCCCCGATGCCCGCGCGCGCACCGCATCCACCATGGCGGCGTGGGGCTTGCCCGCGACGGCGTCGGGCTGTCTCCCGCCGGCCGTCGCTATGGCAGAGACGATCGTTCCCGCGCCCGGCCACGTTCCCCCCGGCACCGGGTAGGTGGCGTCCGTGTTGCTTGCAAGGAACCAACCTCCGGAACGGACCACGTCGGCGGCTTCGCGAATGGTGGCGTAGTCGATCGAGAGATCGAGACCCACCACGACGGCATCGGCTCCGGGTCCATCGACGATCGTGATGCCGGCTCCCTCCACGGCGCGCCGAAGGCCATCCATCCCCACGACCATTGCAGTGCGCACGCCTCGGGATGCAAGGACGTCCGCGCTCACGAGCGCCGAGGTCAGCACCTCGGTCTCTGCGACTTCGACGCCGAGGAGGCTGCGTGCCTTCTCGACCAAGTACGAGGGGGTTCGGGCGGCGTTGTTCGTACAGAAGAGGAACCCGATTCCGGCCTCCCGGCACCGACGTAGGAACGTCGCGGCCCCAGGAAGGGCCTCGTCCCCTCGCCACAGGACGCCGTCGCAGTCGAGAACCCAGGTGCGACTCATCGCACCGCCTCCATGAGTTCGCGCATCGAGGGGACGATGGGAAGGGAGAGGACGTCCTCGAGGGGCACCCAGCGCGCTTCGGCTGCGTCCGATGCGGCGGAGAGCTCCCCACCGCGGAGTGTGGCGTGAAAGTCGAACACGAGGAACGCGCCGCCGTCTGATGGGATGCGACCCCACCACGCGAGAGAGCCGGGGTCGACCGAGAGCCCGGTCTCCTCCTGGACCTCACGTGCCACGGCGCCACGGATCGTCTCGGTCGGCTCGACCCTCCCTCCCGGAACGGCCCAAAGACCTTCAGCGGGGGGTTGACCCCGCCGTACGAGGAGGATCCGGCCCGCATCGACGACGACCGCTCCGACGGCGATCGTGGGCAGACTCACGTGCGGTGCATCACGATGTGCCGGGCCTTGAACCCCGCCGACTCGAAGAAGTTCTTGGCGAGCCGGTGCCCTGGGAGGACGTGGGCGTCGAACAGCTCCACACCCCGGCCTTCCATCGTTGCGATGAGGACATCCAACATCGCCGCCGCCACGCCAACCTCTCGCGCAGGGAGCTCGGTGAAGATGTACCGGACCGCTGCCATCGTTGCGTCGGAGGCAGGGAGTGGCTCGGCCCGCACGATCCCGAAGCCGACCACCTGGGCGTCGATGCGACCGACCACGACAACGGAGTCGCCGGACTCGAGATCGACGAGGAGCGCGTCGCCCGGGTCGCCTGCGAGGCCCGATGCCGGAGGCCAGAGCGGCGAGAGGGCCACCATCTCCTCCTCGAGCTCGCCATAGAGACGAACGAGGTGTGGGAGATCCTCGGGTGTCGCGAGACGGGCATCGACGAGCATCACGGCTCCGGATTCGGGGACATGAATCCTACGGCCCGGAGGCGCCTAGCCCGGGGGTGTGCTACACGCAGTCCCGGCAGATCCGCCGAGACTTGTTCGCGAGTTGGCTGACCTTCTTAACGAGGAAGCACTCGGTGCACACGAACTCGTCCGGGCTCTGCTCACGGGCGTTGGCGCCGATGCCAAGCTCGTCACGACGCATCTCGCGGATCTCCGCTGCTTCGTCGACGAGCAGGGTCTCGGGATCGTCCTCGATCTCAAGCTCGGCTGCCTCGAGTTCCTCGAGCGCTTCGTCCGGTTCGTCCTCGTCGTCGGAGTCGTCCTCATCATCGTCGTCAGCGAACTCGTCGTCATCGTCGTCGCCGAAGTCATCCTCATCGTCGAGGTCCTCGTCGAGTTCTTCGTCGAGGTCCTCATCGAGTTCTTCGTCGAGCTCCTCGAGTTCCTCGAGGTCTTCGGTGATGTCGTCGGATGCCACGTTTGGCTCCTCCCAGGGGGGTCGGCGCGGCGGGAGTATATCGACGGTGTGGCCTGCAGACGCCACCCTCACACACGCATGACGAGGGCGGCCGGGAGGATCCTGCCCTCCACGGGTGCCGACCCAAGCGATTCACCATCGACCTCGCACGGCCAGGCAGGGTCCGTTGTGAGGCGGAACCACGGGGTGGTCACCCTCCTGACGCCCGGATGGGTCAGGTGCAGGCCCTGCTTCATGCGCGGGAACAACGAGAAGGCCTCACGTCGAGGAGCATCCACCACGATCATGTCAAAGGCACCGTCCACGAGCGATGCCTTCGGAGCGATCCGCATCCCGCCGCCGAAGAACTCGCCGTTGGCCGCAACGACCACGAGCCCGCCCCCCTCGAAGGTTCGGCCCTCCACCTCGAGGACGAACGATCCGGGGCGGAAGGTGGGAAGCGCAAGCCAGAAGGCGAGTTCGTACTTGACCGGTCCCACCCACCGCGGCAGCCGGTCCGCCCAGGCCACGGTGCTCGCCCCGAGTCCGGCCTCGAACACGTTCAGACCCCGGCGCGTCCCCCACGGCCCGGTGAGCTCCATGGCGTCCGTGGGATACGCCTCGCCATACAAGGCCTTCTCCACCGCTCCCTCGACATGCGTGGGGATGGCGAACATCCGGGCGAAGTCCGAGCCCGTGCCCGCCGGCACGACACCGATCGTCGGGGGTTCGGCCGGCGGGTCGGCGAGCAGGGTGTTGGCCACGAGGTTGAGGGTGCCGTCTCCGCCCACGACGAGGATCCGCTCTCCCCGCCTCCCTGCCTCCCGCACGCCGGCGGCGAGTTGGTCTCGGCCATTGTTCGGGAGGAGGCGGCCCTCTTCACCCGTCGAACGCACGGCTCGCAGGGCCTGCCGTCCGGCCTTGGTGGCGTCCCGTCCCACCGCGAGTGCCCAGATCACGCCACGCCCCCCGTCATGACGATCCCACGGTCGAGGCGCTGGAGCGTCGCCGAGGCAACGCCGCCGAGCGTTGGCTCGGCATCGCGGATCTGGCGGATGAGGTCGAGCAGTTGCCGGAGGATGCGAACGAAGTCACCCGGCGACAGCGGGACACCATCGATGAGGTCGTCGAGTTCAGCGCCCTGTGCCCACGCGTACGCGATGCTCGCGAACCCGAACTCCGGAGGGCTGGTGAGCGGCAGTCGAGCGGCCCGCTCCTCGGCCGTGATGTCCCGCCACAGGTCCCGCACGGTCGTCCCGCTCTGCTCCGTCCGGACCGTGGGATGCGCGTCGGGGATCTCCTCGGCTCGCGGCTCGAACACGAAACCTGAGCACACCGCGGCGAACTCGGCCGGGCCGAGGTCATCGAGCACACCGCTCCGGATGCACTCGCTCACGAGGAGGTCTCGTTCGGAGTAGATACGACGAAGCCGCGATCCCGGCGGGCGGAGCTGCCACCCCTCGAGGTAGCCGCGCCCCTCGAGGAGCGCGAGGACGGCGTGGAACTCCTCCACGAGGGGCCGCTCGGACTCCGCTCCGAGCCGCTCGAGTACTTCTTCGAGGCGACGTTCGCGGCGCAGGGCGTCGAGGTGGCGTTCGAGGTCCGGACAGCCTGCGACCGGGTGCACCTCCTCGGATGAGGAGCCCTGCAGGTCGATCGGTCGGTGCTCGGATGCCCGGAACCGCCTGAGCTGCTGCACGGTCTGCTGCCGGAAGTGCCGGTCACGGGGACGAAAGGCGCCGGACCACCGGACCGCCCCCAGCACGGCGCTACCAGGGGGGAGGTCGCGCGGCCCGAGCGCGGCCTCCTTTCCACCCGAGGACAGGACGTGCAGTCGGGGGCGATCTCCGAGCTCACGCCGCAACAGCACGTAGCGACCGGGACGCCGGCCACCCGGCACATCGATCACGTCGCCGGGACGCATCGCTTCGAACACCTCAGCTGCCGTGCCCTCAGCCGTGGACGAAGCGAGGTAGTCACGAACGCTGCCGAACTCGCACTCCGCCTCCGAACGCACCCGGTCGAGGGCCTCTCTGGCGTCGACGACCCGGTCGGACTCCCCCACCCGCCGGGCATCACGCTGGAACTGGGCAAGGCTGGCGCGAAGCAGCGCCTCGGCGTCGTCGCGGTCGTGGTTGGCAACGAGGTTCACCGCCATGTTGTAGGTGGGTCGGAAGGTGCTCTCGAGTTGGGTCGCGCCTGCGGCCGCGAGCGCGGCCACCTTCTCGAACCGCACCCACGGTGAGTGGAGCACCACCCCGTAGCCGACCTCGTCGATGCCGCGCCGTCCCGCACGTCCGGTCAACTGGGTGAACTCCGAAGCCGTCATGAGTTCGTGCGACTCGCCGGTGAACTTCGTGAGGTGTTCGAGGACGACCGTGCGCGCCGGCATGTTGATCCCGACCGCAAGGGTCTCGGTTGCAAAGACCACATCGAGGAGGTGCGAGACGAACAGCTCTTCAACTGCCTCCTTGAACGCCGGGACCATCCCCGCGTGGTGGGCGGCCACGCCCCGCTCCAACTGGGATCTCCAGAGCCCGAAGTCGAGGACTGCCAGGTCGGCGTCGGAAAGGTGTGCCACATGCCGATCCACCACCTCATGGATCCGGTCGATCACCTCCGAGGGCTTCTTCGGCGATGCGGCCCCGACCGAGGCGGCGGCATCGGCACAACCGCGCCGAGAGAAGATGAAGTAGATCGCTGGGGTGAGCCCCTGGTCGCGGAGCTTCTCCACGGTCTCGATGCGGCGGGGTCCGACCCACCGACGAGGGGCTGAGCCCCCTCGGCGTGCCCGTCCTGTGCTCGCCGAGAGTCGCCGGAGGACGTCGGGCGCCGCCTTGCCGTCCCGCAGCATGGGTAGGAACTCGACACGATCGTCCTTCCAACGGTCCTTCAGGGCGTAGAGGGGTTCGAGCGGGACCGGGCGATGGTCCTCGACTACGAGCTCGACCTCGCCCCTCCGCGCGCGGATCCAGTCGGTGAGCTCTTCTGGGTTGGCGATGGTCGCCGAGAGGCACACGAGCTGCGCCGTCTGGGGCGCATGGATGATGATCTCCTCCCAGACAGCTCCTCGGGACCGATCCCCGAGGAAGTGCACCTCGTCGAGGACCACGATCCGAAGGTCGTTGAGGGCGTCGGACCGGGCATGGATCATGTTGCGGAGCACCTCGGTCGTCATGACCACGATGGGTGCGTCCCCGTTGATGCTGTTGTCACCCGTGAGCAGGCCCACGCGATCCGGGCCGTATGCGTGTTGGAGGTCTGCGAACTTCTGGTTCGAGAGCGCCTTGATGGGAGTCGTGTAGAAGGTGCGGCCTCCACCCTCGAGGGAGAGGTGGACCGCCGCTTCGGCAATGACGGTCTTGCCCGCACCGGTTGGCGCGGTCACCACCACGCTCGCGCCCCGGCCGATGGCGCCGATGGCGTCGCGCTGGAAACGATCCGGCGTGAACGGGAGGCCCGCCAGATAGGCCTCGAGACTCATTTCCTGAGGATGAGGCGAATGAGGAGGATCGTCACCTCGTAGAGGGCGTAGAGGGGGCCGGCGAGCACGAAGAGGGTGAAGGCATCACCGGTCGGCGTGGCGGCCGCAGACACGACCACGATGATGAGGAACGCCCACCGCCGACTCGTGCGGAGGCGCTCCGAGGAGATGAACCCAGCCGCCGCTCCGGCGAACAGGAAGACGGGGAATTCAAACGTGAGCCCGAACACGAGCAGGAAGCGCAGTGCGAACGACACGTACTCGCCGATGGCTGGCTGGTACTCGACGTCGAGGAAGCCGCCGAGGACCTCGAGTGCCCGCGGGAGGATGGAGTAGGAGAAGATCACCCCCGTGACGAAGAGCACCACGAGCGCGACGACGATCGGCAGGGTCCAACGCCTCTCCCGCCTCGTGAGCCCCGGCGCGATGAACGACCACAGTTGGTAGAAGATGACGGGGCTGGCGAGCAGGAACCCTGCGAACCCGGACACCCGCATCGCAACCGAGAACGGCTCAGCCGCCCGGATGGCCTGGAGGCTCCCGTCGGGGAAGACCTGGAGGTACGGTCGGGCGATGAGGTCGAAGAGCTGCTGATAGAAGAGCAGCCCGATCCCCACGCCGATGACGAGCGCGATCGACGACTTGAACAGGCGGTTTCGGAGTTCGACCAGGTGCTCAAGGATCGTCGCGGTCTTCTGCGGACGGTCCTCGGACTCCCGTCGCCCCTCCGTTCCCTCTGCCGTGGCGTCACTCATGGCGCATCCTCATCGTCACCCTCTGCCGACGACAGGGCCTCGAAGTCGGCCCGGGCGTCGTCGGGGGTCGGTCCGGACGAATGGACCGGGCCCTTCCATTCGAGCATCCCGCCGGACGCCGTGGCGACGTCATCTCCTTCGGGCGCGGGGTCGGGTTCGGGAGCCGGGACCTCGGAGGTCGGCGAGACCCCCTCGGTGGGCTCGGCGGCCCCCGTGTCTGCCGACGCGCCCTCGGGTGGCGCATCCGTGGGGCCACCGGGCGAAACCGGCTTCCCGGGCAACGGCGAGGTCAGGTCCCGCAGCGGGCGTTCGATGCCCTCACGGGTGGCCTTGAGGTCCGCCAGGGGCTGGGAGAAGTCGCCCACCTCCGCCTCAAGGGCGGTGCGGAAGTCGTGTGCGACCTTGCGGATCTCGCGCACCCATCCGCCCAACTTGTAGGTGAGCTCGGGAAGGCGATGGGGCCCGAACACGAGGAGGGCCACCACGAGGATGACGAGGTATTCGGCACCGTTGATGGATGGCACGAGCCGGAGTGTATCCCCTCGGCGCCCGTGCTCCTCGACCTCAGAGGATGCGGGTCGGGGCCGGCTCCGCTCGGATGGCGGCGGCGAACGCAGCGATCTCAGCTTCGGTGATCGGATGCGCGGGGTGGGCATTCGGTACGACGCCCGCTGCCCGCAACAAGAGCACGATCCGCGTTCCCGCCGACCTGGCTCGTACCTCGAAGCACGAGGGGCACACGAACGAGTAGCGCCCCTCGTCACCCCCCTCAGGGAGTTCGAGGAGCACCTGCTGGACGCCGAGCTCGACGGTTCCGCAGAGGGGGCACGTGGTCTTGATGGTGGTCATGGTCAGGGGGTGCTTCCTACGCTCCCCCTCCATATCGGCGCTCGGCGAGTCTCCTTGAGGAAATCCCACCTAGCGAGGCGGGGGCTCGGTGGCGTAGTTGGAAAGGATCTCCGCCCGGAGCTCATCCAGCGTCTCCCTGACGGCCTCCCCCTCGAGGAGTTCGGCGTCGTCACCGAGTCGGAGAAGGAGGGTTGCGAGGACCTGCGGACGTGGGGCTGCCACCTCGATGACGAGCGCGCCGTCACCGTCGTCGACGACGTGCACCTCGTAGTAGTCCGCCACCCATCGAGCCCCCGGCCCGAGGCGCAGCGTGGCCACGACGTCGTCGTCGGACGGCACGTAGGCGGTCGCTGAATCGGGGAGTTCCAACGGTGGCTGGAAGTCCTCCTCGGTCATCTCGAGGTCGCGGATCCGATCAACGCGGAACCGACGTGCCGCCTGTGACCGTCGGCACCAGGCATTGAGATACCATTGGCCCCGGGCCGAGACCACCTGCCACGGTTCGACGTCTCGGGTCGTGGTCTCCTGCTTGCCGAGCGAGGTGTAGGTGAGCCTGACCACCCGGTGTGCCTCTACCGCCGTCCTGAGTCTGGCGACGAGGTCCACGTCGGCTTGGACGGTGACTGCGATGACATCCCCATCGCCGCCGGCGAGCGAGGTCCGTAGCTTCTCGAGCGCTGAGTCGAGCGCAGCGGTGCCCCCGCCGGCCGACTGCAGGGTGAGGCCAGAAGCGAGCAGGGCGAGCGCCTCCTCAGGCCCGAGGCGCAACGGCGACGCGAAGTAGTCGGCCATGTCGACGACGACCTCGTCGTCGTCGACGTAGGCCACCATCAACTCCCCGGGCCCGTACCCCGGGAGGCCACAGACGAACACGAGATCGAGATCCTCGACCAGCTGCCTCCGGGTGTACCCGAATCGAGCGCAGACCTCGTCAACGGTCGTTCCCGGATGGGCGATGACCCACGGGAGCATCGTGAGGATCCTCGTGAGGCGCCGTGCGGTCTTCTCGCTCATGCCCGCTGTACCCGTTCCACGAGCATCCGCCGGATCGCTTCCGGAGCGATCACTTCGGCGCCCGCTCCGAACTCGAGGACCCATGACACGAGGGCCTCGGCGTTCGCCGCCGCGAGTTCGACCTCGAAGCCACCCTCGACTGCGCGCAGCCGGCTACCGGGGAGCTGTCGTTCCACCCACCATCGTTCGGCTTCCGCGAACCGCACCGTGGCCTTCGTGGTCTCGTCCCCCGCCTCCCACGGATGGAGGGGCACTGCGGACCTCAGGTCGAAGCCAGCCGGTCGTTCGAAAGCCCCCGTCGGACCCACGACCGACCAGTCCGAACAGCGATCGGTCCGGAAGGCCCGGGGCCCATCATCGGTGCCCGCAGCCAGGTACCAGTGCCCGCGCTGGTGGAGCACCCCATACGGTTCGACGAGTCGCCGGACGCCACGATGCCGGAACGACAGGCGGCGTCGTTCGGTGATGGCCGAGAACGCGATGCCGAGAGCCTCCCGCTCACCCCCCAACTCGAGGCCGACGCCCGGCGGTGCGCCGGCCTCGGCTCCCCCGAGTTTGTAGAGGGTCTCCTCCCCCAAGCCCGTCCCACCCAGTGATGCGATGCGATGCGCCAGCCACAGCGCTGCCCGTTCCTCCTCGGTGAATCCCGGGTCGGGCATCTCGTACTCGTCCGCCGGCAGGACGTAGGCAGCACCGTCCTCGTCCTCCACCGTCGTGAGGGGGACGCCCATGGAGCGCAACAGATCCTTGTCGCGCTCGAACATCCGCCGGAACGCCTGATCGTTCTCGGTGTCGTAACCCGCCACCGTGAACCTGATCTCCTCTGCGGTCACCGGACGCGACGTGGTGCGGAGGAAAGCCAGCAGGTTGAGAAGTCGCTCGAGCACCCGACGCATGCCGCAAGGGTACGACGTCGATGAGCCACGAAGGAAGGGGCGCGTCAGAGGGAGCCGATGAGCCTATCGACCCGGTCATCGACGGCAACGAGGGGGTCCTTGCACAGCACCGTGCGCTGGGCCTGGTCGTTCACCTTGAGGTGGACCCAGTCCACCGTGTAGTCGCGACGAGCCTCCTTGGCCGCGGCGATGAACGCGCCACGGAGTCGGGCCCGCGTCGTCTGGGGCGGCACCTCCATTGCCCGGGCGATCCGGTCGTCGTCGACCATGCGCTCCACGAGGCCCCTCCGGGAGAGCACCTCGAAGACACCCCGTTCTGCGTGCACGTGGTGGTAGGACAGGTCGAGCATCCCGACCCTCGGGCTGGAGAGTGGCAGGTTCCACCGGTCGCGGTAGCGCTCGATCACGTGGTGTTTGATCACCCAGTCGACCTCGCGATCGAGCCCGAGGGGGTCCTTCTCGAGGTTCGTGAGCACGTGTTCCCACATCCGGATCGCCCGCTCCACCTGCGGTGGGAAGCCGGGGTTCCGACTGTGGCGGATCGTTCGCTCGAGGTACTCCCACTGGATGTCGAGGGCCGAGAGCTCGCGGCCGTTTGCGAGGCGGACCGGCCGCCGGCAGGTCGTGTCCTGCGAGATGAGCCGCAGCGCCTTCACGGGGTTCTCGAGGGTGAGATCCCTGAACACGGCCCCGTCTTCGATCATTTGGAGCACTGCGAGGGTCGCCCCGACCTTGAGGTAGGTGGCGTACTCCGACATGTTCGAGTCGCCGGCGATCACGTGGAGCCGACGGAAGCGTTCGGCATCTGCATGGGGCTCGTCGCGGGTGTTCACGATCGGACGGCTCCGGGTCGTCGCCGACGAGACGCCCTCCCAGATGTGTTCGGCGCGCTGGGCCATCCCGTAGACGGGCCCCCGCGACGTCATGTGGATCTTCCCGGCTCCGGCGAAGACCGTGCGCGAGATGAGGAAGGGAAGCAGGAT
>CAZRJG010000056.1:0-14487 GCA_964600365.1 uncultured Acidimicrobiia bacterium | reverse complement strand
CCCCGGGCGTCGCCCGGGGGTCCTTCTACACAACTGAGAACGTCGAGCCATAAGGCTCGACATCGATCACCACGGCTGGAGCGTGGGGCTCAAACCGCTGTAGCCGACGTTGATGAGCGCCGGGGTGTAGGCGATCGCCACGAGCACCACCGCGATCACGAACCAGAAGCCCAGCCGGTCAAGGAGCGCCGGCGACTCGTCCTCGCCACGCATCGCCTCGGAGATCGGCATGTCGAGCTCCTCAGCCGTCGCCGGCTCCTTCGAGAGCAGCGTCCGCAGGATCACGTAGAAGAACAGCAACCCCGCGAGGACCATCATCACGCCACCGATCGCGCCAATGGCATCACCCGAGAGCCACTCCGCCCTCGCGTAGGTCGCCTGGGAGATCGGCACACGTCGGGGCTGACCCTCGAGGCCGGAGGCCATGAGCCCACGGCCGAACACCATCACGCCCACGAAGTAGATCCACCCCTGTGCCACAGCAAGCTTGTTGCTGAACAAGCGTTTCCCCGTGAGGTGTGGGACCAGCCAGTACGAGATCCCCATGAATGACAGCGCGACGGCCGAACCCACGGTCATGTGGAAGTGCCCGGGGACGAACGAGGTGTTGTGGACCACGAGGTTCACCGTGTACGAGGCGTTGATGAGGCCCGAAGCGCCACCGAACAGGAACGAGATCATCGCAAGGATCTGCGTCGAGGCCGCAGCATCACCCCATGGCATCTTCGGGATCCACCCCAGGAGGCCCTTCCCACCCTTCTTGCGCCCACCGTCCTCGAACGCCGCCATGAGGGTGAAGGCGGTGATCATCGACGGGAAGAAGATGGCGAACGTGAGCAGGCCGTGCATGAACTTCAAGCCGCTGTCCACGCCCGGGTCGGTGAACTGGTGGTGGAGCCCGACCGGGGTCGAAAGGAGCAGGAACATGATGAACACGACTCGCACGACCGGGTCGGAGAAGAGCCGGCCGCCCGCCTTGCGGGGCACCATCATGTACCAGCTCACGTACGCCGGCAGGAGCCAGAAGTAGACGATCGGGTGGCCCGAGAACCAGAACAGGGTCCGGCTCATGAGCGGGTCCACGCCACTCGTCCATCCGAGCGCCCACGGGATGAGCAGCACGAGCACCTGGGTAGCGATCCCCAGCGAGGCGAGGAACCACATGAGGTACGTCATGATCGAGACGTACGACAGGAGCGGGATCTTCTTCCCTGCGTTCCCGTCCTTCCGCCACGCCCTGAGGGTGAGGAGTTGGTTCCCGAGCACCACCCACGTGGAGACCACGAGCAGCGCTGCGCCGAGGTAGTAGATCCAACTCGCCTGGAGCGGGGCGTACATGGTGTAGAGCACCGTCGCCTCGTTGAGCAGCATCATCGTCGCGGCCATGGCGATACCGATGGCCGAGAGCCAGAACGACAACTGCACGAGCAGCGTCGAGGCGAGCGGTCGGCCGAAGCCGCGGGCCACCGCCCACTGCAGGAACGCGTTCGAGAACGTGAACGTGAACACGATGGCGAGGGACACACCGTGGATCGTCAGTCCCTGGTAGTACGACTCGATGCCCACCGCACCGGCGATCCCGCCCTCGGCGTAGGCGTTGTACCCGGCCCGGTCGAACGCCTGGAACAGGCCGAACAGGCCACCGAGGGCAAGGCCCACGAAGGAGAGGTACATCTGCCAGGTGACGTACTTGCGCTGCGTGCGCCCGTCCTGGGTGTCGGAGATCTGCTGGATCGTCATCATGGGGTCACCACCACCTTGCCGAACATCGTGTGGTGGCCGGTGCCGCAGTACTCATGGCACACGATCCCGAACTCACCGGCGTCGTCGAACGTCTGCTCCACGACCGTCAGCTGGCCGGGGATGACCATGACGTTCACCGCCGTCTCCCAGATGTGGAAGCCGTGGAGGACGTCGGGGGAGGTGAGCTTGAAGGTCACGTTGGAGCCCTTGGGCACCTCGATGACATCGGGCTCCCAGCGCCAGGTCTGGGCGATGATCACGGCCTCGTACTCGCCGTCGCCGACCTCGTAGACGCCGGGGGCGTCGAACGGGGGCGTGGTACGTACTGCGTTGGGGTCGATCCGCTCGACCTTGTCGGGGAGGTGGATGTCGGCCTCGGTGATGGACATCGTGATCGCACCCACGCCGAGGAGCAGGATGACGATGGTGAGGCCGAGGAAGATCCGCTCGTAGCGGTCGATGCCGAAGAGCATCAAATGCCCCTCTCGAGCAGGATCACGTAGGTCCAGGCCCAATAGCCCACGATGAGGGCCAGGAACAGCATCAAGAGGAGGAACGTTCCGCGCGGGTGGTGCTCCTCCTCCGCGACGGATCCCTCCCCTGCCTCAGTTGGCAGGTCACTCATTGTTGGTCTCACTTCCCTCGAGCTGAAACCGACGGTGTGTCGATTCGACGTCGGCAACGTAGTGAGGAGGCGAACTCGGTTCAACTCCTACCGTCGTAGGGGAAACCCTTCCTGAGCGGGGAACTCCTCGATCCGAACCCTCGCTCCCTACCCTCCTCGGATGCTCGAGCTCCTCACGCCCCTCCAATGGGTGATCATCGGTGTGACCATCGTGGCAGGGGCCGCCATCCAGGGCTCGATCGGATTCGGGATGGGCGTGTTCGCCGTGCCGATCCTCGCCCTCATCGACCCTGTCTTCGTGCCGGTTCCCATCCTCCTCGCCAGCATTGTCCTCTCCGTGGCAGGGTTTCTCCGGGAGCGGACCGACGCCGACTTCAGGGGGGCTGCAAGGGTCCTCGTCGGGCGGGTCCCGGGGTCGATCATCGGGGTGTGGCTCCTCACCGTGGTCTCCACCGACACGCTTTCGCTCGTGATAGGCGTGATGGTCCTGCTCGCGGTGATCTCCTTCGCCCGGGGGTGGCACATCCCGGTGTCACCGGCGTCGGAGGTGGCGACGGGCGTCGTCTCGGGTGCCCTCGGCACCTCGACGGCCGTCGGGGGGCCGCCCGTGGCCCTCCTCTACTCCCGGAACCGAGGGCCCGCGGTGCGGGCAACGCTCAGCGCGATCCTCATGGTCGGGATGACCGTGAACATCATCGCCCTCGGTATCGGTGGCTTCCTCACCGCCGAGTCACTCCTCCTGGCCGGGATCCTCGCCGGGCCGACGCTCGTCGGCTTCGCCCTCAGTTCCTGGACGAAGCGCCGGGTCGACGGGGCCATCCTCCGTCGCGGCATCCTCATTGCGTCCGGCTTCTCGGCCGCGACGCTCCTGCTCACCGTGATCTTCTCCTGAGTGGACGCCGGGCCGGGGGATCACCACCCCGATCGCGAACACCGAGAGGCCGGCGAGGAGCACCGACCCAACCCACGGCACGAACGCGAGCAGGACGATCGCGAAGGCACCCCGGGCGTGGGCCTCCGAATGCCCATGGCGAGCGCCGAGGAGGGCGCCCACCTGCATGGTCACGGGCACCACACCAACCAGCGCCATCGCCGCCAGCAACACTGCCCCGGCCAGGCCGACGAGCGCGGCGAGCGCACCCAGGCCAACCGAGACCTCCGAGGGCGCAAGCGTGGCGAATCCCCACGTGAGCGCCACCACCGCGAGGAGCAACCCGATCGCACCAAGGCCACGCAGGAACGCTGACGGCCTCCGGGCCGACCGGATGCGCGACTGCAGCCACCCGGGGGCTGACCATTGCAGCAGTGGTCCGGCTGCCAGCCACACCCCGATGACCACGAGCCATCCGAGGAGGGCCACCGCCCGCAACCGCAGGAGCTGTCGGGGCTCCGGGGTCCGCGCCGCGCCATCGACGGAGGAGGGATCAGCGAGTTCGAGGGCTCCACGCACGACGACATCGCCGCGCACCCGACCGTCGGCAGGGATCTCAAGACGCCCGATCGTCCCTTCGACATCCCCACTCACCCCGCCGTCGACGATGCCCGCCACGGCGGTGAGTCGCACGCTCCCGTTCACGATCCCCGAGATCGTGGCGTCCCAGAGGGTGGCGAAGACGTCCTTCCCGATGAGGCCGTCGATCGCAAGGCTGCGTCCGATCATCAGCACGTCGTCGGTCACCTGCCCGGACACGTCGGTCCGGGCCGAGAGCACCCGCACGGATCCGAGCACCCGACCATCGATGATCACCCGGGGGGCGAGGGCGAGGACGTCGCCTTCGACGACGCCGCTCACGCGCACCTCATCGAACGCCGTCGCGATGAGGTCTCCCCGGACCGTGCCACGCATCTGCACGCTGTTGCCGCCCGCGAGGAGGTCACCCTCGATCACGTCGGCTTCCTGAATGAGCACGAGGTCGGAGATGGCTTCTTCGAGTGCCGATGCGGGTGGCGGCTGGACGACGAGCGCCACGAGCACGATGACGAGGAAGAGGAAGAGGACCCGACTGCGCATGCGGTGAGTGTGGCAGCGAGGACGGCGAACCGGTCAGCCCACCACCGGGGCGAAGAAGCGTTCGGCGAAGTCGATGGCGTCCGTCAGCGTGTAGACCGCGCGGGCACCGGGGTACGCCCCGGCCCAGGTCGCCGCGGCGTCCTCACCCGCAAGGAACACCATCTGGCGGCACAGGCTCGTCGCCGCGCAGGAGGACGGATCCGCGAAGTGGATCCCCATGAAGATCTCGTCCGATACCTGCGCCCGGTCGCCGATGCGGATCGGCGCACCCGTCACGGCACACGATGAGTACACCTCCGAGGCGACATCGAACACCGGTCCCACGGCAAGGGCATCGAGTGAGCACATCGCACCGACCACCACCTCGCCGATCACCACGGCATGCCCGGTCGGTTCACTCGAGAACGGGTAGGCGCCGGTGATGGCTCCGTTGGTCACCACCACGGCGTCGACCGATGTGAGCCGGTCGAGGTGCGAGGAGTCAAGCGTCCCGATCGCCGGCGGCTCGCCGCTGGCGAGGTACGCCTCGAGCACCACGCGGTGGGTACGTCGAACGTCCGCTGGCAACCCGGCGACGCGCTCGGGGAGCGGGAACGTGGCGGCGAGCCTGGCAACGCCCGCATCGGCAGTAGCGGTACGGAGCGCCACCTAGAAGAACGCCCCGTCGATGAACTCGAGGAGCGGGGTCGGGAAGACGCCGAGGAAGATCGTGATGGTCAACACCACTGCGGTGGAGATGCGGGTCCCCCACGAGAGCGTGACCTTGGGCGCGTCCCCATCCTCGAAGTACATCAGCACGATGACCCGCAGGTAGAAGGCGAATGCAGCCACGGAGGCAACGAGCGCCACAAGGACGAGCCACTGGAGTCCTGCCCGCCACGCTGCGGTGAAGATGCCGAGCTTGGCTACGAACCCAGTGGTCACGGGCATGCCGGCGAGCGCCAGCATGAGCACGGACAGGGAGGCGGCCGTCCCGGGCGACGACTTCGAGAGCCCCCGGTAGGCGGAGAGAGGTGAGCCCGAGGACGCCGGCCCGGAGACCGCCCCGACGATACCGAAGGCGGCAACCAGCACGAGCACGTAGGTGAGCACGTAGAAAGCAACGCCGAGGGCCGAACCGATGGTGCCCGACGCAACGCCCACGAGCAGGAACCCCGCGTGTGCCACACCCGAATAGGCGAGGATCCTTCGCAAGTCCGACTGCACGAGGGCGTAGAGCGTGCCGACCACGATCGAGATGGCGGCAACGCCGGCGAGGGGGGCCTGCCAGGTGTCCGAGAGACCGGCGAACGGCACATAGACGAGCCGGGTGATCGCCCCGATTGCCGCGACCTTGGCGACCGCCGACATGTATCCGGTGATCCCTGCCGGTGCGCCCTGGTAGACGTCCGGAGCCCACGCATGGAATGGCGCCGCCCCGATCTTGAAGAGGAACCCCACGAGGATGAGGCCTACTGCGAGCGGGAAGATCGCCGGCCGGAACACGATCTGGTCCTGGAGGCCGACCAGGAACCCTCGGGTGCCGGCGTAGGTCATCGTCCCTGTGGCGGTGTACAGCAGCGCCACGCCGTAGAGGAAGACCGCCGAGGCGACCGAACCTAGGAGGAAGTACTTCATCGCCGCCTCATCGGACTCCTTCGTCTCGTTGGAGATCCCGGCGAGCACATAGAGGCTGATCGATCCGACCTCAAGGCCGAGGAACAGCATCATGAAATGGGCCGAGGACACCATGAAGAGGAATCCCGATGAGGCGATGAGCACGAGCGCAAGGGCTTCGGCGCCCTTCCGGCCGAGTCGCTCGAAGAGCCGCCACGCGAACACGGTGCCCAGCGCCGTGATGGCCACGACGCCGGCCCTGAAGAGGATGCTCTCGGGATCGATGACGACCATGTCGGAGTAGGCGAAGATCGGCACGGGGGGCTGCCCAGCCGTCGAAGGACTGATCTCCCGCCACTGGGCAAGGACGCTTGCTGCCGCACCGGCGATCGACCCGGCTGCGATGAGGGCATGGACCCGGAGTTGCGGCTTCCACGTGACGTCGACGAGGAGCACGAGCACTGCGCCCAGCACGAGGAAGACCTCGGGGAGGATCGCAATGAGGCTGACGGTTGCGCCGAGTTCACCCATGGTCGCCTCCCATCTCGATCATGAGCACATCCGGCGCCTCGTAGTCCGTGAGTGACTCGACGTGCTCGATGATGGCGTCGGTCGTGGGGGTGATCTTCTCGAGCAGGACCTGCGGGTAGAGGCCGAGCACGAGGATCAGCACGCCAAGGATCCCCAGCGTGGCGACCTCCACTCCACGCACATCCTCGACCTCTGCGTTCTCCCCTTCCGGCTCGCCTGTGAAGACCCGCTGGTAGGCCCAGAGGAGGTAGATGGCCGCGAGGATCACGCCGGTCGCCGAGACGACCGCGAACCACGGGAGCGTGGCATACGAGCCGATGAGGATGAGGAACTCGCCGACGAACCCGTTGAGGCCGGGCAGGCCGATCGAGGCGAAGCTCATGAAGAGGAAGAAGCCCGCCATGAGGGGTGCCGCCTTGGCGATGCCCCCGAAGTCCGCAATCCGCTTCGTGTGTCGACGCTCGTAGAGCATCCCGACGATGAGGAAGAGCGCGCCGGTGGAGAGCCCATGGTTGACGCCTTGGATGACAGCGCCTTCGAGGCCCTGGCTCGTGAGAGCGAACGTGCCGAGGACGATGAATCCGAGGTGGCTCACCGACGAGTAGGCGACGAGCTTCTTGAGGTCTGGCTGGACGATCGCCACGGCTGCCCCGTAGACGACGCCGATGACGGCGAGGACGGCGAGGACCGGGACGGCGTCCACGGACGCCTCGGGGAAGAGCGGCAGGTTGAAGCGGAGGAAGCCGTAGGTACCCATCTTCAGCAGGACGCCTGCGAGCAAGACCGAACCGGCGGTCGGGGCCTGCACGTGGGCGTCGGGGAGCCAGGTGTGCAGAGGGAAGATCGGGACCTTGATGGCGAAGGCGAGCGCGAAGACCACGAAGAGCCACATCTGCGAGCCCGACGAGACGCCGAGTTCGAGGATCTTCACGTAGTCGAAGGAGAGCTGGCCACCGGTCGCAGAGAGGTGGCCGAGCCCGAGGGCGATGATTCCCGCCAGCATGAGCGCCGACCCGAACGCCGTGTAGAGGAAGAACTTCACCGCGGCATAGATCCGGTTCTCCGAGCCCCAGATGCCGATGATGAAGTACATCGGCACGAGCACGAGTTCGAAGAACACGAAGAAGACGATGAGGTCGAGGGCGAGGAAGACGCCGATCGTGCCCGCTTCGAGGAGCAGCACCATCGCGACGAACACCTTCGTGCGGTCCGCGATCTTGCTCGACGCCGCAAGGGAGATCGGCACGAGGATCGCCGTGAGGAGCACGAGCGGCAACGAGATGCCGTCCACGCCGAGGTGCCACGACAGCCCCCATCCGTCATAGATGCTCACCGCTTCTTCGAACTGGAACCCGGCGATGGCGTCGAACTCGACGAAGAGCCAGCCCGCAAGGGCGAGCGGCAGGGTCGAGAGAGCGATGCCGACCGGGAGGTGCAGTTCGGATCGCTTCGACGGGATGAGCGCCACGATGATCGCTGCGAGGAGCGGGGTGACGATCAGGGCGGAGAGCACGGGGAAGTCCATCAGATCCCCCTCGAGACGAACCAGACGATGAGGCCGATCGCGCCAGCGAGCAGCATCGCGCTGTAGTTGCGGACGTAGCCCGACTGCACGGGGCGGAGGAGGTCGCCACCCCGCCTGACGAGCCAGGCGACGCCGTTCACGGCTCCGTCCACCACGCCTGAATCGAACCTGGCCATGAGCCCGGCACCGGCCTCACTCCCTCGTACGATCGTGCGGGAGTAGGCCTCGTCGACCCCGAATGCCGCCTCGGAGCCCCGGAGGAAGCCGGCGAACGGCCGGAGGACGGAGTCGCGGCGCTCGTCGCCACGGGCGTACACGAGCCACCCAAGCACGACGCCGAGGGCGGCCACAGCGATCGAGACCCCGATAAGGACGTACTTGAGGTCGCCCTCGGGCGGGTGCTGGAGCTTCACTCCCTCGAAGGCCGGCTCGAGGAAGTGCTCGAGGCCGAGCCAGAACGGGGTGTTCATGAAGCCGCCGACGATCGAGAGTCCGGCAAGGCCGATGAGCGGGAGCGTCATCACCCGCGGGGACTCGTGCGGCTCGACGCCCTCCTCCCACCGCGGCTCGCCGAGGAAGACCATCACGAACCAGCGGGTCATGTAGATCGCCGTGAGGAGTGCGGTGAAGAGGGCGACGGCGAAGAGCACCGTGTAGATGCCGCCGCGTTCGAACGCCGAGGCGAGGATCTCGTCCTTCGACCAGAAGCCGGCGAGCGGCGGGAGGCCGGCAATGGCCACCGTGGCCACGGCCATGGTCCACCCGGTGATCGGCATCTTCTTGAGGAGGCCGCCCATCTTGCGCATGTCCTGCTCCTCGTGCATGCCATGGATCACCGATCCGGCACCGAGGAAGAGCAGCGCCTTGAAGAAGGCGTGGGTGAGCAGGTGGAAGATCCCGGCGACGTGCGCCTCGGAACCGACGGCCAGAAACATGTAGCCGAGCTGGGAGACCGTCGAGTACGCGAGGACCTTCTTGATGTCGTTCTGCCCGATGGCGATGAGCGCCGCCCACAGGGCCGTGAGCGTCCCCACGACCGCCACCGCGATGAGCGCGGCCTCGGTGAGGGCGTAGATCGAGGCCGTACGGGCCACGAGGTAGACACCGGCGGTGACCATCGTGGCGGCGTGGATGAGGGCCGACGCCGGCGTCGGACCGGCCATGGCATCCGGCAGCCAGACGTAGAGGGGCACCTGCGCCGACTTGCCCGCCGCGGCGACGAGGAAGAGGAGGCCGATCGCCGTCGCGGTGCCTGCGGCCAGCGTGGTGCCGGGCTCGTGGAGCACCGTGTCGAAGGTCATCGTCCCGAACGCGCCGAACACAAGCATGAGCGCCACGATGAAGCCGAAGTCTCCGATCCGGTTGACGACGAACGCCTTCTTGCCGGCCTCGGCGGGGATGTCCTCGGCTCGCCAGAAGCTGATGAGCAGGTACGAGCAGAGCCCGACCATCTCCCACCCGAGGAAGACCATCGCGAAGTTGTTGGCGAGTACCAGGGTGAGCATCGAGGCGGCGAAGAGGTTGAGATACACGAAGTACCGCCGCTGGCGGGGATCGCCGTGGATGTACCCGATGGAGTAGAGGTGGATGAGTGACCCCACCCCGGTCACGAGGAGCGTCATCGCGATGCTGAGCGGGTCCCAACGCATCTCGAGCGTGGCGCCCAACGAAGGCATCCACTCCCAGAGGGTGAGGGTGACCGCGTGGTCCTCCCCGCCGAACATCCACGGGATCGAGGCGATGGCGGCAACGAAGAAGGCGGAGCCCGATGCGAGCGTGGCGATCCACCCCGGGAGCGGCTCGGGCATCCGGGAACCGAAGAAGTTGTTCACGAGCACGCCCAGCAGCGGCAGGGCGATGATGAGCCACAGGAAGTCGTTGGCAAAGGTCACGAGTCCGTCCATCTCAGCCCCGCATCTCGCTGAGGGCGTCGACGTCGGCGGTCTTCCGGCTGCGGAAGACGGCCATCACGATGGCGAGGCCAACCACCACCTCGGCGGCGGCGACGACCAGGACGAAGAACACGCCCACCTGGCCCTGGAGGTTGCCGACGAGGGACCCCCCGGCAACGAAGGTGAGGTTCACGGCGTTGAGCATGAGCTCGATCGACATGAACATGATGAGGGCGTTGCGCCGTGTGAGCACGCCGGCGAGCCCGATCACGAAGAGCGCTGCGGCGAGCGTCAGGTACCACTCAGGCGTCACGGTCACTTGCCGGACCTCCTGACTGGGCGGAACAAGGCGAGTGCCACTGCGCCGACGCTTGCGACGATGAGCAGGAGCGACGTGACCTCGAAGGGGAGGAGCCACTGCTCGAAGAGGAGGTACCCAGTCGCCTCGATGGAACCGACGGGGGACTCACCTGCGGTTTCGGCGAGCGACCAGGTGAAGCTGTCCGAGAGCCACAGGTAGCCGGCGAACAGCACGGCACCGCCGAGCACGGCGATGGCGCCGAACCGCTGGCTCGTGAGGGTCTCGGCGGTGTCCTCGGCCTGGTCGACCCCGATGAGCATGATGACGAAGAGGAAGAGGGTCATGATCGCCCCGGCGTACACGACGACCTGCACCGCGGCGACGAAGTGGGCGAGCTGGGTCACGTACAGCACGGCGAGGCTGAACAGCGTCCCGAGCATGCCAAGGGCGGCGTAGACCGGGTTCTTGGCGAGGATGAGGGTGAGCGCCCCGGCGAGGGCCCCGAGCCCGGCGATGACGAAGACGATGAGTTCCATCAGGCATCCTCGTCGTGGTCTTCGGGGTCGGGGAGGATCGTGTTGCCCTGCCCCTTCTCGGCGGGCCGGAGGCCGACGCCGGCCGACGGGGTCCACCCGGGGACGCCCTCGAACGCCGCACGACCCTGCGGGGCGGTGGCGCGCATCCAGCCGTCGGCTGCCTTCAACTCGTCGAGGTTGGCGAGCTCGTCGTACCCGAACATGTGGTTCGGCGTGCCATCGGGATCGACGAGCAGCTCCTTCTTCGTGTAGATCGCGTCCTTGCGGTCCGTCACCGACATCTCGAAGAGCGACGTCATCGTGATCGCCTCGGTGGGACACGCCTCGACGCACAGGCCACAGAAGATGCAGCGAAGCATGTTGATCTCGTACACGTAGCCGTACCGCTCACCCGGGCTCATGGGGTCGGCCGGGTCGTTGTCCTTGCCGCGCACGTAGATGCAGTTGGCGGGGCACACGCCGGCGCACAGCTCGCAGCCGATGCACTTCTCCATGCCGTCCGGGTAGCGATTCAGGACATGTCGCCCGTGGAAGCGCTGGGGCTTCTGGCGCATCTCCTTCGGGTACTCCGTGGTGACGCGGGGCATGAACATCTGGCGCCAGGTCACCCGCATTCCGCGGATGAAGTTGCCGATGACGGTGAAGAGGTCTTCCTGGGGTGGCTGATCGCTCATGACCACGGGGCTCCGAATTGGCGATACGAGACGACGAGGGTGGAGAGGATCAACCAGACGAGGGCACTCGGGATGAGTCGTTTCCAACCGAGGTTCATAAGCTGGTCGTAGCGGAACCGCGGGAAGGACGCCCGGACCCACACGAAGAAGAACAGCACCGCCCCCACCTTGATGAGGAGGTACACGAAGCTGAGGAGGGTGGCCGTGACCCCGCCCACCTGGTCGAGGAAGGGGCCGCCCCAGCCTCCGAGGAAGAGGCTCACGGCGAGCGCGCTCATGGTGAACATGTTCATGTACTCAGCGAGGAAGAACATGGCGAAACGCATGCCCGAGTACTCGGTGTGGAAGCCGGCAACGATCTCCTGCTCGGCCTCCACCATGTCGAACGGCGCACGGTTCGTCTCGGCGAAGATCGCGATCATGAAGATCACGAAGGCGGGGAACTGGGGAACGATGTTCCACGCGGGGAGCCACGACAGCGCCCCGGAGAAGAACGACGTCTGCTGGCGGAGGACGATCTCGGAGAGGCTCAGTGCGCCGAGGTCGGAGACCGCGGGGAGGGTGGTGGACCACATCACCACTGCCACCATGGCAAGGCCCATGGCCGCTTCGTAGGAGATCGCCTGTGCCGAGCCGCGGACGCCACCGATGAGCGGGTACTTCGAGCCTGACGACCACCCGGCGAGCACGATGGCGTACACGGCGATCGAACTCATCGCAAGAATGAACAGCAGGCCGATGTTGAGGTCGAGCGCAGCGAACTGCAGGGCCGTCGCCTCACCGCCGATCGTCACCTCGAGTGGGCGGGCGAAGGGGATGATGAGCACGAGCAGGAGCGCGGGGACAGCCGAGAGGAACGGTGCGAGTTCGAACACGAAACGCTCGACCCGCGATGGCGTCACCTGCTCCTTGAAGAGGAGCTTCAGGCCATCGGCGACCGTTTGGAGGATGCCGTGGGGGCCGGTCCGCATCGGGCCGAGGCGGCTCTGCATGTCGGCGACCACCTTGCGCTCCCCCCACACGAGCAGCACCACGACCCCGAGCCCCACCGTGAAGGAGAGCACGACGCGTGCAATGACGAGGAGGAGATCGGTCACTGCGCCACCTCCCCGGAGACGCCGACCGCCTTCACCGTGACCGTGGTGTTCGCCGTGATCGCAGGGCCACCGGGCTGGTTGAACGGCACGTGCACCGTGCCCTTGGCCAGCGACGGGTCATGGACGAGCGACAGGACGTGGCCGTCAACGGAGACGTGGCCGTTGCCGCCGATCCGCTTCACGTCGTCGGGGTGGAGTGCGGCGAAGGGCCCGGGCGCCTGGTCGGCGATCGCCGAGGAGTGCCGGGTGAGCACCGCGTCGTCGTAGAGGACGCGGGCGAGGTGGAGGGCGAACCCGCCGTCGCGCTCCCCGCTTCGTGTCCCGTGCGTCGCCACGGGGATGTACTCAAGCGGCTGCTTGGCCCCCTCGCGTGGCACGAGGACGCCATCACGCTCCTTCCAGTCGAGGAGGAACCAACTCACGCCCCGGTAGGCAGGCGCAACGGCGGCGATCTCACGACTCACCGCCTCGGCCGAGGCGAAGCCCATGGGGCTGCCCATCCGCTCGGAGAGGTCGTCGAGGATCGACCAGTCGGCTCGCGCCTGGCCGGGGGCCGGGACGATGACATTGACCTTCTGGACACGCCCCTCGAGGTTGGTCACCGTTCCCTCCTTCTCGCCGAACGCAGCGGCAGGGAGGACGAGGTCGGCGGCGGCGGACGAATCGGTGAGGAAGCAGTCGATCGCGACGACGAGTTCGGCCCGATCGAGGGCGGCACGGGCCAGGGCGGGGTCCGGGGCGTCCCGGAGCGGATCGGCGCCCACGAGGAGGAGGGCCTTGACCCGCCCGTCGGCAGCGGCGTCGAGGATCGCGGGGGTATCCATCCCCACGCCCGTGTGCGCCTCTCCCCATGACTCCGGGGCCCCTCCTCCGGCCGCCACGCGCCCGGGGAGGAGGTCGGGTGCCACGCCCATGTCGAGGGCGCCGAACGTGTTGCCGCGACGGGCGAGTGGGAGTACGGATGCCTGCGGGAGGTCACGTGCGAAGGCGGCCACCGACTCGGCAAGGCCTGCATCCTCGGCAAGCCCGGTGCGACCAACGATCGCCACGACCGGACCTTCATCGAGGGCGGCCCGGGCTGCTGCGTACTCGCCGTCCCCTGACGCGAGCGCGGCGAGGACGTCGTGGCCAGTACCCGGCGCATACGAGAAGCGGTGGGCAGCCCGGTCGTCGAGGCCGGTGGCACGGGGATGGACGGTGATGAGCGTCGCCCCGAGCTCCTGCGCGGCGCGCCGTACCCGGAGGTAGAGCACCGGATGCTCCTCCTTCAGGTCAGGACCCCAGAGGAGGATGGTCTTGGCCGACTCGAGGTCGTTGATGCGCCCCTTGCCGGCGAGCGCTGCGAGGAACTGGCTGCCGAGCGCATCGCCGAGTCGGGCGTCGAGGTGGGGGCTCCCCACCACCGAGCGCATGAACCGGGCGAGGGCGTAGGCGTCCTCGTTCGTCCCCCGGGCGCCACCGATGGCAGCCACCGACTCGGGCCCGTGCTCGTCGATGAGGGCGAGGAGTTGCTCAGCGGCCGCGGCGACCGCATCGCCCCACCCGATCTCGGCGAACTCGCCGCTCGCGCCACGGAGGAGCGGCTTGGCCAGACGGTCCGACGACGTGATCCAACCAAACCCGAAACGGCTGCGGTCATCGAGCCACCCCTGGTTCGTGCCGTCGTTGTCGACGCCGATGATGCGCACGACCTCGTTCTGCGACGCCTGTACGGAGACGCTGTCGCCCGTGGAGGTGAGGGGGTTCACCGATGCGACCTCCTTGAGGTCCCACGGGCGGGCCTTGAACCGGTAGGCCTTCGAGGTGAGGGCGCCCACCGGGCAGATCTGCACGGTGTTGCCGGAGAAGTACGAACTGAACGGCTCGGTCGGAAAGGTCGAGACCTGCGTGTCGTTGCCGCGCTGCTTGAACTCGAGGTAGGGATCGCCGCTGATCTCCTCGGAGAACCGCGTGCAC
>CAZRJG010000055.1:0-15091 GCA_964600365.1 uncultured Acidimicrobiia bacterium | reverse complement strand
AGTCCATGAGGAGACCGATCGTCCCGGTCGGGGCGAGCACCGTCGCCTGGGCGTTGCGGTAGCCGTTCTCCTTGCCCCAGTCGAGGGCGAGGTCCCACGATGCGCGGGCCGCCTCCACGAGCGGGACGGGGCAGGCGTCGGCATCGATGCCCATGACGGCGCCGTCGAGGGCGTCGTACTCGGACTGGTCCACGTTGTAGGCGGCCCGCCTGTGGTTCTCGATCACACGGATCATGGAGTCCCGGTTCTGCTCGAACCGGGGGAAGGCCCCGACGACCCCTGCGATCTCTGCCGAGGTCGCATACGAGTGCCCGGTGAGGATCGCCGTGAGGGCCCCTGCGATCGCCCGACCCTCGTCGGAGTCGTAGGGGAGGCCCCGTCGCATGAGGAGCGAGCCGAGGTTGGCGTATCCGAGGCCGAGCGTGCGGTAGGCCCAGGTGCGCTCTGCGATCTCCTTGGAGGGGAGCTGGCCCATCGTGACCGAGATCTCGAGGACCATCGTCCACAGGCGGATCCCGTGGCGGTACGCATCGATGTCGATGTCGCCGGACTCGTCGATGAAGGTGACGAGGTTCAGGGAGGCGAGGTTGCACGCCGTGTCGTCGAGGAACATGTACTCAGAGCAAGGATTCGACGCGCGGATCTCACCGTCATTCGCGCACGTGTGCCACTGGTTGATGGTGGTGTGGAACTGCATGCCCGGATCGGCGCACGCCCACGCAGCATCTGCGATGGAGCGCCACAGGTCACGGGCCTTCAGGGTCTTCGTCACCGCACCCGAGGTCCGCTCGGTGAGGTGCCAGTCGGCGTCGTCGATGACGGCCTGCATGAACTCATTGGAGGCGCGCACGGAGTTGTTCGAGTTCTGGCCGGCGACCGTTGCGTAGGCCTCTCCGTTGAAGTCGGCGGGGAATCCGCCCTTCTCGATGAGGATTCGGGCCTTGTCCTCCTCGACCTTCTTCCAGGCGATGAAGTCCTCCACCTCGGGGTGATCGAGGTCGAGGACGACCATCTTGGCTGCCCTGCGGGTGGTGCCGCCGGACTTGATCGCCCCTGCGGCGCGGTCACCGACCTTGAGGTACGACATGACGCCCGATGACGTGCCACCGCCGGAGAGTCGCTCACCCTCGGAACGGATCGCGGAGAAGTTGGTACCGGTACCGGAGCCGAACTTGAACAGGCGCGCCTCGCGGACCCACAGGTCCATGATGCCGCCCTCGTTCACGAGATCGTCGTCGACGGACTGGATGAAGCAGGCGAAGGGTGGGGGGAACTCGTAGGAGGAACCGGTGAGGGTGGCCTCGCCGGTCTCGTTGTCGGCGCGCCAGAAGCCGTTCTCGGGGCCGGCGATGCCGTACGCGTGGAAGATGCCGGTGTTGAACCACTGTGGGGAGTTGGGAGCTGCCATCTGGGTGGCGAGCATGTACTTGAGCTCGTCCTCGAAGGCCTGGGCGTCCTCGGCGGTGGCGAAGTAGCCATGGGTCTCGCCCCACCAACGCCACGTCTGGGTGAGTCGGTCGAACACCTGCTTGGAGGACTGCTCGGCGCCGAGAACCGGGGTGCCGTCGTCGTCGAGGAGCGGGTTGCCCTCGTCGTCGACCTGGGGCACACCTGCCTTGCGGAAGTACTTCGACACCATGATGTCGGAAGCCACCTGCGACCACGAGGCCGGGATCTCCGCACCGATCATCTCGAAGACCACGGAGCCATCGGGATTGCTGATCCGGGAGTCCCGCTTGCTCCACTCGATCGAGTGGTACGGGTCCTCCCCCGCTGTCGTGAACCGCCGCTCGATCCTCAGGCCTTCTGCCATTGCACCCTTCCTTTGCTCCCGACGGTGCACCCGTCCGCGTCCTCCGGCCCCATGTGGGCCCTTCCAGCCGTGCCGACTCCCCCCGGAGTCGAATCGGCGCCGCGGACCCGGGGTCCACGGCGCCTGGAAAACACTGCTACAACCACAAGATGTTGTGGTCCGCTGCTTTCACAGCCACTACATCTGGTGGACTTCCAACACTGTAATTACGTCGCTGTGACCTGTCAACGTCTCCCCTCTCGGGGCCTTGAATAGGCCTTGACGGGCGCGCTGGGACACCTGGGCCGGCGTCGCCACCGGGGAAGTTGGGGAAGTGCTGGTGACCATACGTGCCACCCGGCGGAACGCGGAAACCGAGCATGGAGGCGGTTTTCGCGAACCGCGGGAGTCCCCCTCAGGGGTGGTCCATCACCCGTGACGCCCCGCAGAGACCCTCCACGGAGTCGCGGGCGAACACCTCGACGCGGTCGACGCCGCCGGGGACATCGATCACCGCCGATCGGGTGAACGGCTGCTCGTCGACATGGGGATGAGCGAGCACGCGGCGAGGAGCGCCACCGTCGCCACGATGGCCAGGCGCACGCGGCTACTCCTCCCTTCGGCGGGTCGTGAGGGCCTGCAGCCCGAACATCGCGGCCGCCGCCACGAGGAAGCCAACGCCCCCAATGAGCACGCCACTCGGGAGCGCGCGATCACCCGTGCCCTCGCCCACTGCCTCGGGCGCGATCGTCGACGCCACTGTCGTCGTTGTGGTCGTCGTCGTGGGGATCCCCACCGTGCCAAGTGGCATCACCACGTCGCCGACCACGAACGCAGCGGTCGGGGTGGCACCGAGGTCGATCACGACGGACTCACACACGATCTCGTCCTCGCCGTCACGTGGAATCCACACGCATGATGCGAGCCCTTCGTCCACTTCGAGTCCGATGACGTCCGGAGGATCGAGTCTCGCATCGGCGATGCCAACGCAGGCCACCCGCACGCCATCTGCGACGACATCGGAGTCGCACACCCCTTCGAGGAGCTCGGCGTGGTGGAGGGGATCGAAGGGAGCCCGACCCGACCAGAGCGACAAGACCTCTTCGGCCCTCCCGCGATTGACCGAGCCGAACACGGGGGACTCCTCGTTCATGAGCCCGTATCGGCTGGGGCGGTACGCCCCTTGGTTCCCACCGAGGCACCCGCCCTCGACGACGCCCACCGCAAAGTCCTCGGCCTCCCAAGAGTCATGCCAGGTACCCGCCTCGCGCTCGGCGGACACCCAGACATCGAACATCGGGTCGACCTCGCCAAGGAGGCCACCCCACCAGTCCTCGGCAACCGAGGTCGACGGCGCGCAGTTGGGGTAGCCGATCGCCGGGCCCGAGGAGCCGTACCGGTGGTACTCGTCGGCGAGGGCGAACAGGAGGTGGCCGAACTCATGTGAGAGCGTGTTCGCCGGGGCAAAGGAATCGAACCGGTACGGCATGAGCGTCGAACCGAACGTGATCTCCTCCGGTGGCGGGATCCCGCCCGGTTGGTCGGTCCAGAACGACGGCCACTCGGCACTTGCAGAGATGGAGGAATAGGCCAGGTCTCGGGCGAGGATCACGACGGCGACGTGTGGCCCCAGACCGAGCGGTGAGAGGTCGATGCCGGGGGCGAAGGTCGGAGACCGTTGGAGGGCACGGGCGGAGACCCCCTCGGGGAGGTACCACACGTCGAAGAGGCCGGTCCGACCGCGGAGGGGGTCGATGGCGAACGGACCCCATCCGAGCCCCGAGATCTCCTCCCCGTCGCCGGCGACGCCCGACTCACCGAGCGGGATCGGCTCGCCGTCGAACGAGAGCACGGTGCGGGCCGCCTCGACGAAGCCGGAGGTGTCACCATGCCAGCCCGACCCCACGAACAGGAGGGCGATGCGATCGGCCCCGTGGAGGTTGTGTCCCTCGAAGAGGGGTTCCACGACGGGGTCGACCACGTGCACTGCATTGCGGAATCCCTCCCGAACACACCCACCCGCCGGATCGACCAGGCAACCGGTGATCGTCCACCGACCCGGCTCGGGGAACACCACTGTCGCGATCCCTCCGTCCTCACCGGACGCAAGGGCGGGTACCTCGGCGACCACCTCGTCCGATCCGGCTCGGCGGACGAGGAACGTCGCCTCATCCGAAGGGTCGAGCATGAATGATCGGAAGACCTCGAACTCGCGGGGAGCACCGGTGAACGCAACGGGGAGCTTGCCGAAGGCTCCGATGAATCCGAGCACCCCGTCGTTGACCCGATCGACCACCACTGAAGCCCTTGGCTGGTCGGAGTCAAGGGAGAGCCAGACCCCCTCCGCGCCTTCCGACCACCCACCCATGAGGTCAGCACACACGAGCAGGGCATCCTCGATCACGCACTCCGACCGCCGAGTGACGTCATCAAAGTCCGGTGCGCCGATCGTCGCCATGATGGGCCAGTCAGGGAGCACCTCATCGGGGCCGGAGAGGGGGAAGACGCAGGTCGTGAGTTCGAGGGCCCCGACGACGTCGGGGGTGCACGAACCCTCCCCGACCTCGGAGGAGTGGTCGACGATCCCGTTCCCGACCAGGTCCTCCGCCTGCGCACCCGCGGGCACCACGCCCAGCACAACGACGACGCAGGAGATGATGAGCGCCCGGAACACGGGCAAATCGTAGGGATTCCCCGGGCGCCGTCAGGACGGGCCCGGGGAGGCCACGTTCATCCGGCGAGCGTTCCGCCGAACACCTGCCACGCCAGCGCCGACTTGGCCACGAGGCTGAGGGTCACGTACGTCATCTCGCCGACGGCGTAGTTGCGCCACTTCCCGATCTGCTTCTGCTGCAGCACCATCACGATGGCGAAGCTGTTGAAGAAGAGAAACAGCGAGATGAAGATCCCGACCACGAACCCGGGGACCTCGCTCTCGAACCCGGGGCTGATGAGGTACCACCCGATGGCGAGCCACGGCACGATACCGGCGATGCACCCGAACCAGAAGGAGATGAGGCTGTTGCCCTGGCCCGGGCTCTCGTACTTCTCCTGGAGCAGCCCGAAGAGGATCATGGCGGCATTGGCGCCGGCGATCGGGATGAGCGCTGCGATGTCGATGATCCCGGTGAGGAGGGCGATCAGCACCACCATGAGGGTCGAGGAGAACGAGTACTCCACCCACCGGTAGTAATTGCGGCCCTCCTTGAGACCCTGCGTGTAGCGCTCCCAGATCCCCGGCGTCACGATCACGAGATGGGCGATCGCCGAGAGGAACAAGAACGCTGCCGCACCCCAGGCAACCGAGAACTCGAACACGAGGTCCTGCTCGAACGCGAAGGCCCCGGGAGGGCCCGTCGGATAGGACGCAACCACCGGCAGCGTGAAGTCGGTGGCGATGATGAGCACGACGATGCCCTGCAGGAGGTGCAGGGCACCGGCGATCGTGTTGGAGAGGCGGAGACGCTTCGGGATCTCCACGGGCGGGTCGAGCAGTGCTTTCATACCCCCTATTCGTAGCCGACATCGTGTCGGATCACCACGGGAACTTCTCTCGGGGAACCGGAGGGTGTGGTTGCGGTAGGTTCGGCGGGCCGATCGGAGACGGAGGAACCATGGACTTCTCGATGAGCCCGAAGGGCGCCGACTACCTCTCCCGGGTCAAGGCGTTCATGGACGAGCAGGTCTATCCGAACGAGCAGCGGTACTTCGACGAGATGGCGGCGTCGGAGGACCCGAACCACCATCCGGACGTCGTCGAGGAATTGAAGGCGAAGGCCAAGGCGCAGGGCCTGTGGAACATGTTCCTTCCCGACGAGGAGGATGGAGCCGGGCTCACGGTCACCGACTACGCACCCATCGCCGAGGAGACCGGACGGGTGCTCTGGTTCGCCCCCGAGGTGTTCAACTGCGCGGCCCCGGACACGGGAAACATGGAGATCCTCCACATGTTCGGAACCCCCGAGCAGAAGGAACGCTGGCTCCTCCCTCTCCTCGAAGGTGAGATCCGATCAGCGTTCTCGATGACGGAGCCCGACATCGCCTCCTCGGATGCCCGCAACATTCGATCCCGCATCCGGCGGGACGGCGACGCCTACATCGTGAGCGGTCGCAAGTGGTACTCCTCGGGCTTCAGCGGCACGCGCTGCGCCTTCACGATCTTCATGGGCGTGACGAATCCCGACGCCGACCCCTACCACCGACAGTCCATGATCATCGTCCCCAAGGACGCCGAGGGCGTCGAGATCGAGAAGGAGATCGCGGTCTTCGGCTACCACGACCGGTCGGGGCACCCCCAGGTCGCCTTCCACGACGTGCGCGTCCCCGCCGAGAACCTCCTCGGCGACGAAGGGTCCGGCTTCGCCATTGCCCAGGCGCGCCTCGGCCCCGGCCGCATTCACCACTGCATGCGCGCCATTGGCATGGCGGAGCGGGCGTTCGACATGATGTGCGCACGGGCGCTTGCCCGCGAGACGTTCGGGAAGACCGTCGCCGACCATGACACCGTGCGCGAGATCATCGCCGAGGCCCGGATGCGCATCGAGCAGGCTCGACTCCTCACGCTCAAGACGGCGTGGCTCATCGACACCCAAGGGGTGAAGGGGGCAAGGATCGAGATCAGCGCGATCAAGGTCGCCGTGCCGAGGATGGCCCAGTGGGTCCTCGACCAAGCGATCCAGGTGTTCGGCGGAGCGGGGTTCACACCCGACTACCCGCTGGCGGCCATGTACGCACAGGCGCGCACACTCCGCATGGCCGACGGACCTGATGCCGTGCACCTCCGCACCCTCGCCCGGCGCGAGATCCGCAGGTACGAGCCCGGCTTCGTCCCCGAGCCGTGGCCGCACGAAGCGGACTGAACCACCGCCAGACGCGCATCCGACGGCCCGCCGACTCCGTATCGAAGTTGGAATACACCCTCCAGCGAGTACGTTCGGAGATGACGATGGAAGCGCTCAGGGAAGAAGATCAGGCCTGGCGGATCGACGCGGCATGCGCCGATCGGTCCTCGGAGGACTTCTTCCTCGGGGGCGATGACCTCGAGGGCATGCGCCGCGCTCAGGCGATCTGCGCAGAGTGCCCGGTCCAGAACGAGTGCCTCGAGTTCGCCCTCGCCACCAACCAGTCCCTCGGCATCTGGGGCGGCACCACCCCGAACGAGCGCCGCCGCCTCCGCCGCGAATGGCTCCGCAAGGCCTCCTGACCGCCACCCAGCGCCGCGTTCTGCACCACCTCCGGGGGTAGGGTTCTCCCGGGACACCAGCTCCCTCGGCGCCTGCGCCGAAGCCCGTCAGAAGGAAGGTCGAACCCGCGGTGATCGCCCGCCGGAGCATCTCGTTCATCGTGGCGCTGGCGCTGTTCCTGGTCGCCGGCGCACTCGCTGTTGCCGGTCCCGGCGAGGGAACGTTCGTGGACCTCATCAACGCCGATCGGCAGGCGAACGGCCTCAACCAGCTCGAACCCATGTCGCTCCTCACCACCTATGCCCGCGGGCACTCGGAGGAGATGGCAGCTGCGGGCCAGATCTACCACTCGACCTCCGACGAGTTGCGGGGCATCACGACCGGATGGCTCCGGATCGGCGAGAACGTCGGCGTCGGAGGCTCCGTGCAGTCCCTTCACACTGCGTTCATGAACTCCGCTGCGCACCGCGCCAATGTGCTCGGCGACTACACACATGTCGGTATCGGCACCGTCGAGAGCGGCGGACGTATCTACGTGACCGAGATCTTCATGAAGTTCCCCGCCTCATCCACCACCACGACGACCACCACCACGACGACCACACCCTCAACGACGACCTCGACAACGTCGACGACCACGAGCACGACCACGACGACCACCAGCCCTTCGACGACGGTGGCCACCGCGGACACTTCGACCTCAACCTCGCCGCCCGACACGACGGCGGCTCCGACGACGACCACCACCGAGGCGCCCACCACCACCTCCGAGGCACCGGCCTCGACGGAGCCGAGCTCGACCACCGACACGACCGAACCCGTCACTGCACCCTCGACCACCAGTACGACCGAGGCGCCGACCGCGACCTCGAGCCAACCGCCCGTGACCGATGGGAACGCAGGGTTCATCCCGTCCAGCGGCCCGGTCGCCCCCGGCACTGCGGACACCGTGCGCCTCGTGGCGGGGATCGTGCTGGGCGCAGCGGTCGTCCTGTTCTTGCTTACTGCGCGCAGGCGACGAGAGGAGCCGACGCGGCGGTGACCGCTCGACTCACCGCAATCCGGTTCCCGCTCCCTCTCGACCCCGTCGGGATCGAGCTCCCGAGTCGGCTGGGGGGGGTCTCCCTCGCCAACGGCCCACCGGGGTGGGCGTGGCAGGGCGCATCACCCGACCTCCCCCTTGCGACCGTTACCCCACCGGCCTGCGGTGATGCCCACGGATGGGGACTCGACCACGTCGTCCTCACCACCCCCGACCTCGAGTCCACGACCGCCGCCCTCGTCGAGGCCGGATGCGACCTCAGGGGCCACGGGACCACGGTGCGGGGTGCCACTGCGGCATTCCTGCTCGCGGGACCACTCATCGAAGTGATCTCGATCGAACGGGAATCGGGCGTGCGCCTCGCCGGCCTCGCGCTCGAGTCCGATCGCCCCCTGGAGGACCTCGCCCAAGAGTGGCGTGCGGCGGGATACGACGTGGTCGATCCGCACCCGGCGAAGCAGGAGGGACGGCGGATCATGTCACTGCGGGGGCACCGCCTCGCCGTGATGACCCCACGGGCGTAGGACAGGGAAAAGCCCGAGGAACTCCGGCCCCGGATCGTCCCGCACTTCCCCGAACGAAACGCTCCGTTACCTCGGCCCCTCGGGCTTCGTACCCACGAATCTATGGGATCCCGGGAACTCCCTCAAGACGCCCGCCTGTGGACAAAGGTCCCCTCGGGCCATCCGGCGTGGCCCTGATCGCAGCCCGAAAACGTATGTTTCGCGTCCTTGGCCCCGATACCCCCGAGTTGCCCACAAGTGGGTGTGGGTAAGCGCCCCGCCATCCACAACGAGCTGTGGACAACAAATCCAATGCCTACTTTTCGCGGGGCGGGAATGCGTGACGGACGAGCGGCGGAAAGGCCCGCTCGACTTGCTCCCACATCTCCGCAAGGACGTAGGAAACCACGCCGGCATCTATGCGATCCGACTCAACGCGACTGCGCAGCACGACGGCTCCCTCACCGTCCATCGCGTAGTGGACGAGCCATCCGTCGGAGCTCCGGACGAGAGCCTGGCGGTACACCTCCTCGGCGTTCGCCGGCGGGGACGGGAGCAGGTAGCCCTCGAAGACCACGGTGCGTTCGCCCGGCGTGCACCAGACGGTCGTCGCGTCCCGCACCTGCTGGCGCATCCGGATGGCAAGCCTTCCGTCCACCTCCTCGACGTGCACGACGTCTGACTCGTCGTCGTCGAGGAGTGGCGCCACCGCAGCGCCGAGGGCGGCGAGGACCTCAGCCCGTGAGGCTGTCATACAACTCGAGGAGGCGATCGGCCGCCGCCTTCCAGGTGAAGATCCGCGAGCGCTCCCGCGCACCCTCGCTCAGGAGGCGGGACAGGCCTCGCTCGGCGAAGAAGCGCTCGATCGCCCGCGCCCAATCCTCGGGATCCCACCCGTCGATGAGGAGGCCCGACTCCTCGTCGGCCACCCCGAACGACAAGCCACCGACGTTCGCAGCGATGACCGGTGTGGCGCATGCTTGTGCCTCGACCGCAACGAGGCCGAAGGACTCCGTACGAGAAGGGCACAGCAGGACGTCCGCCGACCGATAGAACTCCACGAGTGCCCCGTGGGGTTGGGCCGGCCAGAAGGAGACCGCATCCTCGAGGTCTGCCTCCGCGGCACGAGCGTGGAGCCGCTCAGCCTCGGCATGGCCCACGATGCCCGACGGCCCGCCAACGACGAGCAGCCTGAGGTCGGGGATCACGCGGCGCGCCCTCGCCACGGCCTCGAGCGCCACATCGGCACCCTTCAACGGCTGGATCCGTCCGACGAACAGTGCAATCGGGCCCTCGCCGAGGCCGAGGCGATCCCGCGCAGCCTCGTTGTCCCCCGGACGAAACAACTCGTGCGAGATGCCGGGCGGATTCATGCAGAGGCGCGTGGGGTCGGCCGCGTAGTGCTCGAGGAGGTCCTTCGCTTCGGCGGGCGTGGAGGAGATCACACAGTCGGATCCTGCGATGACCTCTTGCTCGGTACGGATCCGCACCGTCGACGAGGGAACGTCATCGGCGCGTCGGGTCAGGTCCTTCACGCGTCCCAGGGTGTGGAAGCTGTTCGCAAGCGGCACCGAGAGGGCTTCCTTCATGTCGAGCCCGGCGCGGCCCGAAAGCCAGTAGTGGCTGTGAAGCAAGTCGTAGTCGCACCCTTCGGCACGCGCGAAGGCGATGGATCCTTCGGTGAATGCGGGCACGTGATCGACGAGGACACCGATGGGCACGCGCTCGGGTGGACCTCCTTCGATGTGGATCACCCGGTAGCGGTCGGTCACCCTGACCTCGGAGGGGAGGGCTGGATCATCGCGCCGCGTGTACACATCGACACTCACTCCCCTGCCCGCCATCTCCCTTGCGAGCTCATCGATGTACACGTTCATGCCACCCGCATCACCACTCCCGGGCGTGAGCAACGGAGATGTGTGAAGGCTGAGGTACGCGACCGAGGAGATCATTGCGCTCTGACCTCGAGGAGTGGGCGTGGCTCTGCACCGAGGCGGAACTTGTAGGTCTCGTCCCCCTTCAAGAAGTCGAAGACCATCTGCTCCTCCTCGATGGCGAACTCGATGAGGGACGCGATGAGCACGACACCGGGCGACGCCTCCCGGTACCGCCGGTCGAACGCCGAGTTGTAGAGGTAGTACCCGTCGTCGCCATGGAAGGAGAACCCTGCGGCGGCGATCCGCTGCTCGGGGGTGAGGAGGGCGTCGATCCCCCACCCGGGAAGCGCCATGAGGTCGGTGAAGTAGGCGGCCATCGCGTCGGTCATGAAGGAGCCCTTCTCCCCCGAACTCGTGCGGTGGAGGGAGATGAACTCCTCGAGGTACCGCTCCGAGTCCTCGAATCGGGCGATACGGGCCGGGCCAACCATCTCCTCGTAGCGCCGACGCTTCCTCCGGGTTTCGTGTCGTTCCTTCTTGCCGATGGAAGCGAGCCAGGCATCGAAGGACTCAGGCAGCGCGAGCACTGCGGCTATGTCCTGTTCTTCGACCACCACCTCACGCTCTGCGTCGCGAAGGGCGCTCGCGAGCGGCGAGGCAACCTCGGCGGGGAGCGAGTCGAGCCGCACCGGACGCGAGCCGACGAGGGCTGCGAGTACTGTGACCCCGTCGTCCCCCCGAGGCGATCGATAGTCGACGAGGTCACGATGGCCGATGCCGACGACGACGCCGTCGACGATCTCCACGGAGGCGGACCCGGTCGGTCGATCGAGTGACTCCACCTCCCCTTGCGGCCAGTGGCGGTGAAGCACGTCGAGGAACCCCGGGCGACCGAAGGGCCCAACGCGCTGCGCAGTGGGGGTCAGTTCCACGCGACCTCCGCTTCGAGCCAGCCAACGGTCCGCCCGCCACCGAGGACAGGACCCTGCAGTCGCTGGCGGAGGTCGTCGGTGAGCAGACCGAGCTCCTCGAGCACCGCCGCTGCCAAGGGGGCCACGGCACGACGGTTCCCGTCCCAGACCTTGACTGCGATGCCGATGCCCTCGGAGGCCACCGCCACGCCAAGGCATGCCTCGGCTCCGAACTTCGCTGCTCCGAGTGCGGCACCGACGACGCCGTCCTCCCTGCCCTCGGCGCCTATGAGCGTCGGATTGGCTCCCATCGTGTCCCGCACCTCGGCGCGATCGGGGTCAGCCGCGAGCGCAGCGAACAGCTGGGCGAGGCCCACGACGGACACCTCGTACACGGGGGCACCACACCCGTCGACACCCGGCGTTCCGGGATCCCTGCCGAGGACTTCGGCCAGGTCCGTCCGAATGGCGAGCTGGAGCGGATGGGAGGGGGAGAGATAGGTGGAGGTGGGGTCCCCCGACGCCACGCTGGCGCGCAGCATGCCCGCATGCTTCCCCGAACAGTTGTGGAAGACCCGTTGCGGATCTCGCACACCCGCTCGGATCACCGCATCGCGAGCACTGGGGACATCGGGCCAATCATGGGGGGTGGCAAGGTCGCCCTCGTCGAGGCCCACCTCTTCGAGCATCCGCCGCACCACCTCCAGGTGGCGCGCCGTGCCCCCGTGGGAGGCGCACGCGAGGGCGAGGGTCTCGCCCTCCAGGGAAGCACCGAATCGTTGCGAGACCTGTGCCTGGAAAGGCTTCAGCGACGATCGGGCGAAGAAGGTAGGCGCAAGGTCGCCCGCCGAGAGGAGCACCGTACCTGCTCGATCAACGACGGCGATCGAATCCCGGTGGACGGCTTCAACCCTGCCGCTCCGGACGACCCGGACCTCGGCGGTCACGCCGGGTCGCTGGAAACGTGCCGCCCGCCGATCTGCCCCACCAGCGCATCGTGGATCTCGTGCAGGCGACTCCGCCGCTCGGAGATCCGCTGCTCGAGCTCACCCAACTCCTCGATCGCGAGCGCAAGGTCCTCGTCGCTGAGATCGGGCAGGCGGGTGAGAACGTCGTCATCCATCACCCGGGAGAACCGCCGTTCGACCTCCGGGAGGTCGGGGGCGAACTCGGAGCGGAGGCGACCCAGGCTCCCTTCGGCGTCCGAGCCCCCTCCCATTCCGACTGCGAGGAGTTCGGGAAGCGCATCGAGGATCGATCGCTGATCCTCACCACTCCGCCTGCGTTGCTCGAACCGGAGGACATCGAGGCGGCCGTGGAGGACCCTGCGGTAGAAGGAGAGCTCGTTCTCAAAGCCGTCCACCTCATCGCGGATCACGCCCAGCTCCTCGAGGGACCGGTCGTCGAGCCCGTCCAAGTAGGCGGGATCGAGGATGACATCGATGCGACGGCGCTTCATGTGGGGCGTGCCTCAGCAGTTCCGTGAGAGGGTCGGATACGGGTTCACCCAGTTGGTGACCCAGATGCCGAAGTGTAGGTGGGGGCGTCCTCCTCGCGCATTGCCCGAATCCCCGTTGTACCCCACGATGTCGCCCTGGTCGACCCGGACCCCCGTCTTGATCCCCGGGCCGACCGCGGACAGGTGGGCGTAGTAGTAGTTCACGCCGTAGTCGGAGTTGATCCACACGGTGGTGCCACCCAACCCGCCGTTCCCCGTGCGCACCGTGCCGCTGGCCACCGCCTGCAACGGCTGGCCCATGGGGGCGAACACGTCGGTGCCCTTGTGGGTGCGTCCACCGGACCGCGGGAAGCCCCAGTCGTTGATGAACGAGTGGGAGCCGGTCATCGGGCAGAGGAATCCGGGTGTCGCCGTGGCGGGGAGTCCTCCTGCTGCGCCCGCCCGCCGTGCCGCCTCGAGGGCCCGTTGACGAGCAACCTGCCGCTCGTACTCGGCCTGGGCCGCACGACACTCCGACGACAGCTCCGAGCGCTTGCTCTCGGCCTCATCGAGCAAGGAGTAGATGACCTCGTAGCGCTCGCTGATCTCCCCCTCGAGGTCCTCGAGGTCCGACCGCGTGACCCTCAGCTCGTCCTGGAGCTCGAGGGTGTTCGCCGAGAGCGCATCGAGCCGATCGATCGAACCGATATCCTCCTCGGCGGCGCTCGCGAGCATCTCTTGGCCAGCAATCACCTGGCTCACGTCGTTGGCGACGAAGAAGACCCCCGTGAACGACTGCCCGCCCGCCATGTAGAGGTCGACGGCCCGATCGAGGACCGAATCGCGCATCTCCCGGATCTCTGCCTGGTAGTCATCGACCTGGGCGCGGAGGGTGACGTCCTTGGCAAGCGCCGTCTCCACCCGGCCCCTGATCTCGGCGAGTTCACCCGTCACCACGTCGGCGCGATCCTTGGCTGCGAGGTAGTCCTGGTAGGCCTCACGGGACGCAGCACAGGCGGCGTCGACTTCGGCTTTCGTGATCGAACGAGCCGGAGGGGCGATCGAGAACGTCGCCACGAGGACCGCCACGGCGATCGCCGCGGCACCCACCTTGCGCACCATTCGCAGAAGGCTACCGATGGGGGTGGTGTAGGTCGGGGCAGGTGGCCCGACAGCAGGTCCCCGTGCGCGAGGATCATCGCTCGTGCGTCGAGCGCCGCGGAGCACTCCCCCTCTACCCTTCCCACATGTCCTCGCTCATTGAGACGATCCGGCGATCAGTCATCGGGTCGCGTGAGATCGTGCAGGGCCCGTTCGGGCCCACGCCGGTCATCTACGCCGACTACACCGCGTCGGGCCGCGCCCTCTCGTTCATCGAGGACTACATCCGTGATGCGGTGCTCCCCCTCTATGCGAACACGCACACCGAGTCGTCGGGGACCGGCCTGCAGACCTCACGGTTCCGCGAGGAGGCGCGCGAGGTCATCCGTCGATGTTTCGGCGCGGACGACGACCACGCCGTCCTGTTCACCGGCAGCGGGAGCACGGGGGCGATCGATCGGCTCGTCGGGGTCCTCGGACTCCGGGTCCCGTCCGAGATGGAGGACCGATACGGGTTCGGGGCGAGCATCCCCGCCGACGAGCGGCCCGTGGTGTTCATAGGCCCCTTCGAGCACCACTCCAACGAACTTCCCTGGCGCGAGTCGATCGCCGACGTCGTGACGATCCACGAGGACCGGGACGGGCACATAGACCTCGAGGAGTTGGAGGCCCGTCTCGAGGAGTACGCGGATCGCCCGCTTCGGATCGGCTCGTTCTCGGCGGCGTCGAACGTAACGGGGATCCTCTCGGACACGTCGGCCATCTCGACCGTCCTGCATCGGCACGGGGCACTCTCGTTCTGGGATTTCGCCGCGGCGGCTCCCTATGTGGGGATCGAGATGCGCAGCCCCGCCGGCGGCAACCTCGACTACAAGGACGCCGTCTTCGTCTCCCCGCACAAGCTCATCGGCGGTCCCGGCACGCCCGGCCTGCTCGTCGCACGCAAGGAACTCTTCTCCAATCGAGTCCCCGACGTTCCTGGCGGGGGAACCGTCTGGTACGTGAACCCCGACAGCCACCACTACCTCGACGACATCGAGCACCGCGAAGAGGGGGGCACGCCGGCGATCGTCGAGTCGATCCGTGCTGGCCTCGTCTTCCAACTCAAGGAGGCCGTCGGGCCACAGGTGATCCAAGACCGTGAGGAGCGGCTCGTCCACAAGGCAATCCACGCCTGGGAGACGCACCCGCAGAAAGAAGTCGGCTACCGAGGTCACTTCCATGGCGCCCAAATTTTTAGGTTT
>CAZRJG010000054.1:0-15267 GCA_964600365.1 uncultured Acidimicrobiia bacterium | reverse complement strand
GAGATCCTGTCGGCGATCGAGCGCCGTTCGGTGCTCATGGTCATCGACAACAAGTGGCGTGAGCACCTCGCGGAGATGGACTACCTGCGGGCGGGGATCAACCTCCGCGCCATGGGCAACCGTGATCCGCTCGTGGAGTACCAGAACGAGGCGTATGACTTCTTCGCGGACCTCATGGACAGCGTGGCGCGCGATTCGGTCCGCTACGTCTATCACGCCCGACTCGTCCAGCCGGCGACCGCCCAGGAACCCGTCCAGCGCCAATTGGTCGCCGCTGCCGCCGGCGAGTCCGCGCCCCAGCGTCCCCAGCCGGTCCGTACAGGGGAGAAGGTCGGCCGGAACGACCCCTGTCCGTGCGGTTCGGGCAAGAAGTACAAGAAGTGCCACGGGGCCGCAGGCTGAGCGTTTGACCCCGGGGGGTGCTGCTCCCTCCGTACCATTCGGGTGTGACCTGCAGGTACCCGTGACGCCTTCTGAGGTCGTCCGCCTTCTCGGAGTGGCTTGGGTGGGATCGGGTCTCTACCCCGATCCCGCTTCGCAGGACGCGTTCCGGAACGTGGCTCAGCGGCTTGGGTCGCTCGAGTCGGCGGTCGAGATCGCCCCGCTCCCGAATGGCCTCGTGTGCGACGACGAGCCGTTCGAGGATCCAGGGGGCGCCCTGGGCAGGTTCGCGAAGGCAGCGTTCTCGCACGAGATCGCCTCGATACGGATCCACCCCGGACTCGATGCCCGGGACCTTGCGTCATTCCTCCAGCTTGTCGCAGTGGAGCCTGCAGCCCTCGAGGGCTTCGGCGGCCTTGCCGGAGCGCTCCATGCTCGAGATATCCGGGGCGTCGAGGTCTCCCTGCAGGGCGCCCTCGTCCCAGCTCCCGAATCCTCAGGGGCTGCGGTCCCGGACCTGTCCGAACTCGTGGACCGGTTCGGTGAAGCGCTCCCGAGCGAGGGTTCAGCCAGTTTTGTCGAGGCGTTCGCCGACGTCGTCGAAGCTCGCCAGGAGGCGATTCCTCCCTATCTCGAGGCCTTCATGCGACTTCCCCTGCACACGCAGGACGCGATCGTCAACCGGATCATGGGCGAGTCGGGGCGCGAGCTCCAGGAACTCTTCCTCGGACAACTCGCCGGGCACGAACTTGCGCGGCTTCGCGCCACCCTGACCCCAGTGACCGCCGGCCTGCTGAACGAGTATGTGGCGTACTCGTCGGGTGACCGCCGCGCTGAGGCAGAGGCGGCCATCCTCGACCCGGAGTCGCTGCTCACCTTCCGTGGAGAAGTCGCCGAACGGATTCAGGCGCGACTCCAGGAGCTCCGGGTGACCGGGTTCGACGGGTCCATTGAGATGCCTGGGCGATCTTCTTGGGCGCCCGCAGCCCAGGAGACACTGCGGGGGATCTTCCTCGTCGAACGACGCCCGGATCGCCGGGAGCGGGCCTCGAGGGCGTGGTCCCGGCTGGTTTCCGCAGCGACTGAGCGGGGTGCCTTCTCCGAAGCGGTCGGCTGGCTCGACGTCGGGCGACTGGTCGCCGAATCCGATCCCCACCTCCACGAGAAGGAGTTGCGGAACGTCGCAGCGAGATCACTGTCGGCTGCGCTCCGCGGCGTGAATGCCGACAACGCCGCCGCGAGGCGGCTGGTCGCTGCCTTGGCCCCGCTCGCACCGGACGGGCTCGTGGCCGCCCTCGATGAGGTATTCGCGGGCTCGGGTGCCGACTGGATTCGGAAGCATCTGGCCGGGTGGTTGGGCGGGGATCCAGAGCCGTTGCTCAAGGCCCTTCCCACGCTCAGCAGTTCTGTGGCACTCGTGCTCGCCGAGCTTGCCACCTGGGAGATCGACGTGGGGGACGACGCCCGCATCCGCGCCTTACTCGACGACGCCCGCGACGACGTGCGCAGGCTTGCGCTCGAGTTGTGTGGAAAGACCCTCTCCGTGACGCAGCTCACCGGCTTCTTGCAGGACAACTCAGCGTCGACGCGAAGCCTCGCCTTTCGCCTGGTCGCAGCGCACCCCGACAAGGAGACAGCACTCCCCCTTCTCGCGGAGGCGATCCGGACCGCTCCGCCGTCGGAGAAGGTGTTGCTTGCCTCGCTGGTCGCGCAGACGGCGCAGGGCAGGCATCTCCTGCGTTCCAAGGGATCAGGTATCCGCGGTCTGCTCACCGCGGAGGGCAGGGAGTTCAAGCATCTCGCGGAGAAGGTGATCCGATGAACCTGCGCAGGCTGCTCCAGGCGCTGAACCACTGCGTGGGCACCCTCCTGCTGTACGGCATGGATCACAGGTTGGTGGCTGAGGCCATCGACACATTGGAGGAGGCCACGCTCGAGCTCGTGGAGGAGGACGATGAGCCGGCCCTCATCAGTATCTTCGACGATCGGCTGTTCTTCAGGCGACGCCTGCGCTCTCACGAGTCGCTCGAGTTCGTTCACTTCATACGCTCGATGGAGTCGCATGGCGTCGAGTCGATCGGATTCGATCCTCCCGTGCGCAGGGCGGACCTTCAGGACCTGGTGCTCTTCCTCGCGGGGCTGGGAGATCCCCCGGTCGGGGGATCCGTTCGGTTCAACGAGAGCCACTTCAGGCCGGAGGACACGGCCGCATCTCGAGCGGAATCCTTCCGAGCTCGCTACCTCTCAGCGATGGACGCTCTGAGGTCGGCGATCTACGCCGTGCAGAGCGGCGAGCAACTCGACCTCACGTTGGCGACGTGGTCGGTCCAGGGTCTCCTCGAGACCTCGGTGGATGACCCTGCCGCTGCCGTGCTGCTTGCGACCCTGAAGCGGCACGACCAGTACACCTTCTATCACTCGGTGAACGTGGCCGTCCTGTCGATCGCTCTCGCCACTGCTGCCGGCCTGTCGCGCTCGGACGTGGAAGGCCTCGCCCTCGGTGCCCTCCTCCACGACATCGGTAAGGCGAAGGTGGACGACGGTGTGCTCAACAAGCCGGGTCGCCTCGATGAGAACGAGTGGGAGGAGATCCGGCTCCATCCCCAGGAGGGCGCCCTTGCCATCATCGGCGCGGCAGGGCCATCGCAATACCTGGCTGCTGCAGTGGCCTTCGAGCATCACGCCGGATTCTCGAGGAGCGGATACCCCACGTACACAGGGGCACCAGTGCCCCATCCCGCCTCCCGACTCGTGTCCGTGGCAGACGCGTACGACGCGCTGACGACCCGAAGGTCCTACCGGAGGGCCGAGACGCCGACGAGGGCGCAATTGGCGCTGCGCCGTGGCGCCGGCGAACACTTCGATCCGCAGATGGTGGACCTCCTCCACACGCTCCTGTCGCCCTATCCGGTCGGGGCGGTGCTTCGGTTGTCTGCTGGAGAAGTGGCGGTGGTGACGGCACCCGCGCTCGAGGGGGAGCCCGTACATTGCATGATCCTCCGAGGGCGCCGAGGCGAGTTCCTCGAGCATCCCCAACCAGTACGGGTTGCTGTCGAGCACATCCTCGATGAGTTGCCTCCGGAGTCGGCGGAGGTGCAGCCCTCGGTCGTGATCGACTTCCTCGAGTGAGCGACTCTGCGACCGCGTTGCGTGATCGGAGATCGTAGGCTGGTCAGTCGATGACCTCGCGGCACCTCGAACGAGCAGAGGCGGCGCGCCTTCTCGGCGCCGCATGGGTGGGCGCTGGCCTCTACCCCGAACCTGCCAAGCAGGATGCCTTTCGTCGCGTCGCCGAGGAGCTCGCCCAGACCGATCGGCTGATCGACTTCGAACCGCTGCCCGGGGCACTCCACTGCAATGGCGAGCCGATCCCCAAGCTCGGTGCGTCCCTCCAGCGGTTCTCCGACGCCGTCTTCGCCCACGGAGTGGCCGTGGTGCGCGTCCATCCGGGCTTCACCCCCGAAGGACTGGGGCAGTTCCTCGAACTGCTCCTCGCCCCGGCCGAGTCGCTCGAGTCGCTCGGTGGCCTGCCCGGAGCGGTGCGGGCAAAGGGGATCAGGGGTATCGACGCAGTCCCGCACTCGCAACTCGTCATCCACGCAGGCGACGGCGTCGTGGGTGGCACCGATGTCTCGGAGATCACCGATCGCTACACGTCCGGCTCGGTGTCGGGGAACCCGGGGGGTTTCGCCGAGGAGCTGGTCGAGACCGTCGGGCAGACGCCCGTGTCCGCCGTGGCATTCCTCGAGGCCTTCGTGCGCCTCGAGGCCGACACCCAGAGCGAGGTGGTCCTGCGGCTTCGCAACATCGGCGGCGACTCCGTGCTCGACCTCATGCTCTCCCAGCTCGCCCTCTCGGAGGTGGCGCTCCTCTCGACCACGATCTCCCAGGAGGCGATCCATGTCCTGTTCGGCCGCCTCGCAGGTCGCTCCGACCCCAGGACCGAGGACCTCAGGGTGATCCTCGACGACCCGGGGTCGGTGCTGGATTTCACCGGGCGGGTCGTGCCTGAGCTCGGGTCGGTCCTGGCCGACCTCTCGGCCTCCGAGTTCGCCCGCCTCGAGATGCCGCCCCGCGAGGATGCGGCGCTCTGGGCGCAGGCGACCCTCCGGGCCCTGTTCCACCTGGCTGCCGACGCCGATGCGCTGGTTGATCCGGCCCAGATCTGGCGTCGAATGGTCCTGTCGGCGCTTGAGCGGGGCCAGGTGTCGGAGGCGGGGGGATGGCTGCGTGAGGGGGCGGCGCTCGCCGACAGGGACGTGGGTCTCTGGGAGTCGGCGCTCGCCGAGATCGCAGGCGCTGCGATCGGCGGCGTCGCCGCAGCGGCTGGTCGCGGCGACGAGGTTGCCCAGTGGATGCTCGAGGAACTTGGCCCGGCGAACCCGGCTGCGCTCGTCCACGCGCTCGACCGGGAGACGGACCAGCAGCAACGAACGGACCTCGCCGAACGCCTCGTCGAATGGCTCGGCGGCGATCCCGAGCCGATCCTCTCGGCCCTCCCGACGCTCAATCGGGCCCTGCCTCAGATGCTCACGGTCCTCCGGAAGGCTGGCGCCGACGTCGGCGACGATCCTCGTCTGGTGCCGCTGTTGGAGGATTCCCGCTCCACGGTGCGCCTCAGGACCTTGGAACTCATCGGCCCCCACCTCACGGCGGACCGCCTCGGGGACCTCCTCGCCGACCCGGCTCCACAGGTGCGCAGGGCGGCGCTGACCCTCCTGTCGGAGCGTGGGACCGAGGACTCGGTCGCCCGACTCGGACGTTTGTTGGAGTCCGCATCATCGGAGGAGCAGGCCGTCGTTGTGGCCGCCCTCAGCAGGACCGGAGCCGGGAAGCGCTATCTCCACGACCTGACGGCCGACTGGAAGGCCTTCCTCACCGCCGACGGGCGAAACCTCCGACGCCTCATCGAGCGGGCTACGTCCACATGAGCATCCGTCCGTTCCTCCTGGCGCTGCGGAACGCCGTTGCCCTCGTCCGGTTGTACGAGGGTGGGCATACGCTCGTCGACGAGGCGATCGGGCGCCTTGAGCAGAGCGCGGAGGTCCTCACTCGTTCGTCCGGCGGCGATACCGCGCTCTCGCTCTTCGACGGCCGCATCTACATCGACCGGGTGCTCCAGTCCCACGAGTCCCTCGAGTTCGTCGACTTCATCCGGATGCTCCAGGGGCTCGACATCGATTCGATCGGCATCTCCAAGCCCGTGGAACGCACCGGCCTCCTGCAGCTCACCGAGTTCATTGCGCATCGGGGACCGGAACCCCACTCGGGGTGCGTCGTGCTCAACCAGTCCCCGTACGAGCCGGGGGATGAGGACGAGGCGCCCGCGGCGGTGTTCAGGGCGAAGTATGTGAACGCGATGGATGCGCTTCGTGGGGCGCTTTCCTCCGTGCGAGAAGGGGTCCTCGTGGACCTCACGTCGGCGGAGTGGGCGACCCAAGGCCTCATGGACGTGGCATCGGTGGATCCCGCGGCCGCGTTCCTCCTCTCTACGCTGAAGAGCCACGACCGGTACACCTTCTACCACTCGGTGAACGTCTCGCTCCTCGCAACAGCGATGGCGCGGGAGGGTCGTGTCGACGAGTCCCTCGTCGACGACATCTCGTTGGGTGCGCTCCTCCACGACATCGGGAAGGCGAAGGTCGATGAGTCGATCCTCTCCTCACCGACCGAGTTGACGTCCGAGCAGATGGCCGTTGTGCGATCCCACCCGGAGGAGGGTGCGAGGGCCATCCTCCGCGCAGGAGGCCCATCGCACCACCTTGCCTCGGTCATCGCGTTCGAGCACCACATGCGGGTCGGGGGGACCGGGTATCCGCAGATCCCCGGGGGCCCGGCTCCGCACCCGGCTTCGCGTCTCGTCGCTGTCGCCGACGTCTACGACGCCATCACGACGCGCCGTCCGTACCGTCGGGCGGAGACCCCCGCCCGGGCCCAACTCATCCTGCGCAGGGGGGCAGGATCGGAGTTCGATCCCACGATGGTCGACCTCCTGCATCTCGTGCTTGGACTCCACCCGGTGGGGTCCGTTCTGCGACTCGACGACGGTTCGCTTGCCATCGTCCACCGCTTCGCAGAGGACCGCTCCGGCCCCGTCGACTGCCTGTTGGTACGGGGAACCGACGGGGAGGAACTCGCGGAGGCGGAGCCGACGAGGGTCGACCAGCGACGAATCGTCGAGCAGCTCCCGGCCGAGCGGGTGGACATCCAACCGTCGGCCTACCTCGATCTCCTCGACTAGGCGGGGAGCGGAACGGCCATCGCTACGCTTCCGGGCCGATGAGTGAGTTCGACCCCAAGGACAAGATCGCCGAGCTTCGCAGCCGGCTCGATGAGGCCAGGGGGTTCCTTTGACCTCGCCGGCAAGGAAACCGAGCTCGCCGAGCTGAGCGAGCGCGCCGCCGATCCGGACCTGTGGGCCGACCAGGACGAGGCGCGGCGTGTCACGAGCACGCTCGCCCGGTACGAGCGGCTCATCGAGCTCATCGATGGCCTCGAGCAGGGGATCGAGGATGCCGAGACGCTCTTCGAACTGGTTGCCGAGGATGATGGTGAGGTCGAGGGGTCGGGGATCCTCGAGGAACTCCGGGCTGTCGACAAGAAGTTGCAGACGCTCGAGCTCGAGTCGCTCTTCTACGACGAGTACGACAACCACCCGGCGATCGTCACCATCCATGCGGGGGCCGGTGGCGTCGACGCCCAGGATTGGGTCGAGATCCTGCTGCGGGCCTACACCCGGTTCGCCGACCAACAGGGTTTCCAGGTGCGCATCGAGGAAGTCACGGAGGGGGACCAGGCCGGTCTCAAGTCTGCGTCCTTCACGGTGCGGGGCGACAACGCCTTTGGGACGATGGCGAGCGAGAAGGGCGTACATCGCCTCGTGCGGATCAGCCCGTTCGACGCGCAGAGCCGCCGCCACACCTCGTTCGCGGGGGTGGAGGTGATCCCCGAGGTCGAGGTCGACGACGAGATCGAGATCTCCCCCGACGAGCTCCGGATCGACACCTTCCGTGCCCAAGGAGCCGGTGGCCAGCACGTGAACACGACCGATTCTGCGGTGCGCATCACCCACATCCCGACGGGGGTGGTCGTCTCCTGCCAGGCGGAGCGTTCGCAGATCCAGAACCGGGCGCGAGCGATGGTGATGCTCCACGCCAAGCTCGCCGAGCTCCGTCGCCTCGAGCAGGCGGAGCAGCTCGCCGCGCTCAGGGGCGACCAGCACGAAGCAGCGTGGGGTCGCCAGATCCGTTCCTACACCATGCAGCCCTTCCAGCTCGTGAAGGACCTCCGAACGGGCGTCGAGATCGGGAACATCCAGTCGGTCCTCGACGGTGACTTCACCCCACTCGTCGAAGCATTCCTTCGGTGGCGGAGGGAACAGAAGGAGCACGGGGAGTAGTTCGGTCGCCGGGTTCGCCCTGGGAGACGGTTTCGAGCGGCGGGGGAGTGCCAGTCGGTAGTTGCCTCGAGTTAGATCGTCCTGCCGGTACCCTTCTCCACGGTTGGCACGGTGAGGTGGCGACAACGGTCCCACCCTTGTTTTCCCTGAGGTTTCCATGATTCGCGTCGAGAACGTCACGAAGGTCTACGACGGTGGCGCCGTCGCACTTCGCGATGTCAGCCTCGACATCCCGAAGGGCCAGTTCGTGTTCCTCGTGGGGGCGTCGGGCTCGGGCAAGTCGACCCTGATCCGCCTCCTGCTCCGTGAGGAGGAGACCACCCGCGGCACCATCTGGGTGGCCGGCAAGGACATCACGAAGATGCCCCGGTGGCGCATTCCCGACCTTCGCCGTTCCGTCGGCACGGTGTTCCAGGACTTCAAGCTGCTGCCGAACAAGACCGTGGCCGAGAACATCGCGTTTGCGCTCGAGGTTCTCGGCCACCCCAGGGCGGTCGTGCGGTCCCAGGTTGCGCAGGTGATCGACCTCGTTGGCCTGTCGGGGAAGGAAGACCGGTACCCCCGCCAGTTGTCCGGCGGTGAGCAACAGCGCGTATCGGTCGCACGGGCGTTCGTGAATCGCCCGCCGATCCTCCTCGCCGACGAGCCGACCGGGAACCTCGATCCCAAGACCTCGGTGGGGATCATGAAGTTGCTCGACCGGATCAACCGAACGGGCACGACCATCCTCATGGCCACCCACGACCATGCGATCGTCGATGCAATGCGTCGAAGGGTCATTGCGCTCGATGGAGGGCGGGTGTCCCAGGACATCCTCTCGGGCCGGTATGAGGACACGATGGTCCAGCCGAAGACGGAGCTCTCGCAGCCGCAGGCCGCCGTCGAAGAGGGTGCGGACCCGTTCGAGGGGGTGACCGACGCATGAGCCGGATCGCCTACCTCCTGCGCGACGCGTTCCAGAACATGCGTCGCAACATCCTCGTGGTGGCAGGCGCGATCCTCGCCATCTTCATCTCACTGGCGCTTGCCTTTGGTGCGCTCATGCTCAACGAGATCGTCCGCGTGAACACGCTCCTTTGGCAGGAGGGCGAGCACGTCGTGGTCTTCCTCAAGGACATCGAGGACGGGATCAGCAACGCCGATCACCAGGCTCTCCAAGGCCAGATCCTCTCGTGGGAGGAGGTGGAGAGTGTCCGCTACGTGGACAAGGCTGAGGCCTGGGAGGAGTTCCAGACGATCTTCGCCGACTCGCCGTCGCTCCTTGACATCTCCGACCAGTCGATCGTCCCTGCGTCGCTCCGGATCAAGTTGAGTGAGATCGAGCGCTACCGAGACATCGAGTTCCGCCTCGACGGCCAACCGGCGGTGCGCAAGATCGTGAGCCCGGGTGAGGTCATCGAACGCCTCTCGGACCTCAATGCCGTCCTCAACCGCCTCGCCGTCGGCCTCGCCGTGGTGCAGGGGTCTGCTGCGGTGGTGCTCATCGCGAACACGATCCGCTTGGCGATCTATGCCCGTCGCGAAGAAGTGGCAGTGATGCGTCTCGTGGGCGCCTCGAACTGGTTCATCCGCGTCCCATTCCTCCTCGAAGGCATGCTCGAGGGCCTCGTCGGGGCCGGCCTCGCCGTGTTGTCGGTGTGGATCGGCCAGCAGGCGCTGAGTGGGATCGACATCAACATCGTCCAGCTCAACCTGCCCGAGGGCTTCTTCCTGCGATGGGCGGTGGCCTTCATGCTCTTCGGTTCCCTGGCGGGGCTGATCGGCAGCGCGCTCGGCCTCCGTCGCTACCTGAGGGTCTGACCGTGTCGCGGCGGACGCTCGCCGTGGTGCTCGTCCTGGGCGCACTTCTCGTCGCCCAGGGCTCCCACGCCTCCACACCCCAGGAGGAACTGGAGCAGGTCGAGGCCGAGATCAAGGAGCTCAACTCGCTCATCGCCGACGGCAAGGCGAGGGAATCGGAGGTTGCGGCCCGGCTCCGGGAAGCCGAAGCGGCCCTTGCATCGCTCAACGAGGACCTCGTGACCGCCAGCGGCCGCCTCGACGCCGCGGAGGCACGGGTTGCGGCGGGTGAGTTCGAGCTCCAGCGAATCGAGTCGATCCTCGAGTCGGTGGCCCGCGACCTCGCTGAGACCCGACTCTCCATCGTCGAGCAGGCCGACGAGGTCCGTTCCCGTGCCGCGGAGATGTACATGAACCAGTCGTTCGGGCTCTCGGGCGTCCTCATGGAGATGGACACCGTGGCGACGGCGGCGATCGGATGGGAGTACGCAGGATCGGCGGTCTCCGACGCCGAGGCGCTCGTCCGCGACCTCGAGGCATTGCGGGTGCAGGAAGAGATCCAGCGGGGCCTGCTCGAGGAGCAGCAACTCGCCCAGCAGGATGTCATCGCCGAGCTCGAGGGAGACCGGGCGCTCGCCGAGACCGAGCGCAGGCTCGTGGAACAGGCCGTCTCCAGCGCCACGGAGGAAGCTGCAGAGTTCACGGCCCTCCTCGAGGAGGTGAAGGCCGATATCGACCTCATGGAGGGGGAGATCAACGGCCTCGAGGAGGACTCGAAACGCCTCGAACGGGAGATCATCGCGCTCCAGACCTACCCGGGTCAGCGCCCCGGTGCGCTCGCATACCCGGTCGATGGTTATCTCACCTCACCGTTTGGGTACCGCACCCACCCGATATCGGGGAAACGGAAGTTGCACACCGGGATGGATTTCGGGGCGGGCTCCGGGACACCCATCTACGCTGCGAACCGGGGTCGGGTGATCTTCTCAGGCTGGTATGGGGGCTATGGCAACACGATCATCATCGACCACGGGGGCGGTCTCACGACCCTGTATGCCCATCAGGCCCGCCTCCGGGTGAGCGCGGGCACGGAAGTGGCGCTTGGGGACAGGATCGGTGACGTCGGCTCGTCCGGCTACTCCACGGGGGCGCACCTCCACTTCGAGGCCCGCGAGGATGGGGTGCCCGTGGATCCAATGAAGTACCTCGGCTGATGGCCAAGAAGAAGTCCGCCCCGGTGACGCCGGGGGAGAAGCTCGTCGCCCAGAACCGTCGGGCCCGTCACGACTATGCGCTGGGCGACCGGTTCGAGGCCGGCCTCGTGCTCAAGGGGTCGGAGGTCAAGAGCCTCAGGGAAGGACACGCCGACCTCAAGGACTCGTACGTGTTCGTGCGCAGGGGCGAGGCGTTCCTCAGTGGCTGCTACATCGGTCCATACGCCTTCGCCCGTGATGGCGGGCACGAGCCGGAGGCCGACCGCAAGCTCCTGCTCCACAAGCGGGAGATCGAACGGCTCCGCAAGCAGGTGGACGAGAAGGGTGTCACGCTCGTCCCGCTTCGGCTCTACTTCTCCAAGGGGAAGGCGAAGCTCGAATTCGCCATCGGTCGGGGAAAGCAGCGCTACGACAAGCGCCAGACCCTGAAGGAACGCACCCAGCAGCGTGAGATCGACCGGGCGATGCGCGCCCGACGCTGACACCCTCGGCTGTCTTGCGACAAGGGCTACGCTCATCGCTCGCGAAACCAACCCTTATGAGGAGCTTCCGAATGGCTACCTACACCTGCGGCAACTGCGGCATGAGCGTCAACATGACGTGCGCCCACTGCGGCGCCGAGCTCGTGAACGACTCGGTCACGAAGGACGACGGTTCCGTCGTGCAGATCTCCCGCTGTCCCGACGGTCACGGCAAGATCAAGTCCCCGATGTGCTGTGCCGTCGACATGACCTGCCAGGTCGCATAGCCCACCGTTCGCCAAGGCGACGAAGGGCCCCGGCCTTGGCCGGGACCCTTCCGCGTCGGTGGCCTGCCGTTCCGGTCTCAGAGGCACGCCGATGATGTTTGCGCGCTGCTCATCCCCTCTAGACGTGGGGCGCGATCTCCTCGGCGATCCGCTCCATGAGTTCGAGTTGCTCGGGGTATTCGAGGGTGTGGAAGTAGGAGCGGGCAACGAAGTCGACCGGGACGCCGACTCGCTCGCGGAGGGCGAGGAGCTCCTCGACGATGTGCTCCGACGGCCCCACGTGCGCGCCGGTGTGCCGTCGGGCGTCGAGCTCGGAGGCGGTGAGCGGGGGCGCCATGCGGATGGAGCCAGTGCGGGCCGCCGAGTCGGCCATGTCGCCGTACTTCCACTCCATGTTCCGGAGGTGCACCTCGGCACTGCGGTGTCCCGACTCGACGGTGTCGGCGGGGAAGAGGGCCGAGTAGTGGACGAAGCGGAAACTCGCCGGGTCGCGGCCGACCTTCTCGAGTTCGTCGAGCGCCCACTCGACCTGTTGCACGAAGCGCTCGGCAGGTCGGTTGCCGAAGAAGCCGTCGGCGGAGCGGGCCGCTCGCCGCACCGCCGCCTCGGCGGCACCACCCATCACGATCGGGATGGTGCGGTGCGGTGCGGGCCGGACGCCCAAGAGCGGGAGGTCGTACACCTCCCCGGCATGTCGGAACGGCTCACCCGACCACGCGTGAGGGAGGATGGAGAGGATCTCGTCCATGGCGCGTCCCCGGGTGTGGAGGTCGGCCCCGAACGCCTCGAACTCGATCGGGCTCCAGCCGAGGCCGAGCCCGAGGGTGAGACGTCCGTCGCTGATCAGTTGCACCGTTGCAGCGTCCTCGGCGAGACGGAGCGGGTCGTGGAGTGGTGCGAGGAGCACGCCCGTGCCGATCTCGATGGTGCTGGTGACCGCAGCCATGGCGGCACCGACCACGAGGAGGGAGGGCATGCATCCGTCATCGACGAAGTGGTGCTCGGTGGTCCACACCGATGAGAAGCCGAGGCGCTCTGCGTCCCTCGTCAGTGCGAGGGTTTCCTCGTACGCCGTTCGCCAGTCGGGGTCGTGGGGTCGCCGCTGTGCGCTGAGTAGTCCGAAGCCGAGAGGCATGGGCTGATGGTACGCGTGGGTGGGGCCCCGTGGATCACCCGCCCGCTTCGGGTGACCATCGTGCTGGGGCGCGGCGAAGCCCCGGGTGGCCCCGGTGTGTGTCCGTGTGATGGATGCCCAAGGAGGGAGGCAAGGGGGCTTGACCGATCCGAGAAAGGGCAGTGACCTACGGGGGGTCCCGGGTCTCCTTGCGGACGAAGCGGCGCATCCCCGGCGGGGACTCCGGATCGATGGAGAATCCCCGCCCGTGCACGACTACGTGGTGATGGAACCAGCAGAGTGTGGTGAGGTTGTCTACGTCGGTGCGGCCCCCCTCAGACCACGGGACGATGTGATGGGCCTGGAGTCGATGCACGCTGGTGCATCCGGCGGCGGTGCACCCGCCGTCACGGCCGAGGACGTACCGGCGAAGCCGGGGACGGACGACGCGGGTGGTGCGACCGAGGGAGAGGGCCTCCCCGGCGAGTTCGGTGGCGTGGAGCTCGACGCTCCCTTCACAGAGCGCCTGTTCGAGGACGTTGCGTCCCACGCGAGGCCCTTCCTCGACAACCGCTCCTGCCCGACCACGGGTCTCGGCGAGCCGGTGGGCATCGACGTGGAGCGTGACCATCGGTCCTTTCTCGTCGGTGGCACCTCCCCGATCGGTGTGCGCGGCGCCGAGGCAAAGGGAGGTGAGGGCATCGGCGGTGCGCGCCGCCCTCGACTCCCGGGGCAGGTCGGGGTCGACTGGGAGGGCATCGGCCCCCTCGAGCAGCGCCCTGGAGACGATCCTGCCGTCCAGTCCGGGGAGCAGGCCCCGAAGGCGCCACGCGGATTCGTCGAGGGAGGGCTGCATGACGAGGTGGCGGGCCTCGTGGGCGGCCACCTCGTCGTGGATGGTGTGTTCGCGGTGCGCCGCAGCCGCCCGTCGGACCGCAGCGAGATTCCAGCCGAGTGACGCGTGCACGGTGTGTGGGTGGGTCCCGGACTCCCTGAGGCGAGCGGTGGCGCTCACGCGGTCGTAGGAGGTGTTGCCGTCGGCGAGGAGGCCGGCGAGCTGGTCGTCGGCCTCGGTGGCCCTCGCGGTGCGCACGAGGTCGAGGGCGTGGGCGGAGTCGAGGTCGAGCCTGGCCGCGACCCACTCGGCCATCGTGCGGCATCCGTCGGCAGTGGCGACCTGGGCGGCGTCGAGCCTGCGGATGAGGTCGAGCTGCTGGGCACGGCAGCGGGCGATGGTGCGCTCGTAGGCGAGGAGCTCGAACTCGAGGGAGTCGAGCGTCGCTTCGGTCTCGGTATCGAACATGTGTTCGAGTATGCCGACCGGGTGTGACGGTTTTCGGGGTTGGTGGGGAGGGGGGATTCCGTTTGGTCAGCCCTCGCCGCTGAGGCGTTCCACCTCGGCGAAGACGCCGAGCACCTGTTCCCGCGGGATCGCACCGGTGAAGCGTCCGAGGACCGTGCCCTGCGCGTCGAGTACCACCCATGCGGGCACTGCTCGTACGCCGAGGGTCGTGGCGAGGGAGTCGTCGGGGTCCATGAGAACCGGGAACCCGAACCGCATCTCCTCGAGGTACTCATCGAGGGGGTTGGGTCGGCTGGGGTCGATGAAGGTTGTGAGGGAGACGAACTCGACCGATGGGAACTCGTCGAGGTCGCCGGAGGAGAGGAGGTCCTGCATGATGGGGAGTTCCTGTTGGCAGTATGGGCACCAATGTGCCCATACGAGGATGATCTTCGACGTGTCCGACGGTCCGACCGTGAGTTCCCCACCCGAGGTGCGATCGAGGGCAGTGAATGCCGGCACGGTGAGGCCGACGGCGGTGTCGGTGTTTCCGGGGTCGGGGATGGGGGGGAGCCCTGCGCTCGTTCCGTCGATGGGGGCCGCCGAAGCGCCGGACGCCTCCAGACCGTCGAGGCGCCCACCGAGGCTCCCGGCCACCGAGTCGAGGCGGTCGACGCGTGCGTCGATGCCGTCCACGGCCTGTTCGATGCTGGCCAGTCGGCTATCGGTCTCGGTCGTGCGTGTGAGCAGGAAGACCCCGAAGAGGACCTGGGTGACAAAGAGGAGGCCTACGACGACCATGAGGGCGGTAGCCCGTCCGGAGCGCCCCATAGGCGCCGCGGCGGGGATCGCATCGTCGTCCTCGGGCTCGGGGGCGAACGTCTTCTCGAGGTAGTCGGAGTCCATCGGGGGAGAGGCTACCGCCGGGACTCGTACTCCCTCGTCGGGGCGGTTGGAGGGGTTCACCTGTAGAGTGAGGGTGTTGACAAGTCAATCGGGGGTGAAACGGTTTCGACGGTGGATGTCGAAGTCGTGGAAGCGAGCCGCGGTTCCCGGAACCGCGTTATCAAAACTGGAAACACCTATAGGTGCCGAAGACAACTTCGCCCTGGCTGCCTAACTAAACGCAGCTCGTCTGCCCGGGGGGAACCTGCCTCGCCGGTGTCAGGCGTCGCAATGCAGGATGCCGCCGTCGGGGGTCGGGACCGACGGCGAAAGATTGATTCCGACTAGCACGCCGGGCAGCTCGTCACTGGAGTCCGGTCGTGCGAAATCATCCAGTGACTGCGCTCGGAGATGCCACGATGGAAGATCGATCGGACCGGGGTTCGACTCCCCGCACCTCCACAA
>CAZRJG010000053.1:0-15373 GCA_964600365.1 uncultured Acidimicrobiia bacterium | reverse complement strand
CCGCCAACGCGGCCTAACCCAAACCACCTGTCACCCAAACGTGCATCAGCCCCCGCAACTCAATCGCTACAAGGACATCATGTCAACCATTCAGGCGGATAGTCAGTTCAGCACCTGGCTCGCAGCGACAGTCGGGAGCATCGACCTAGCGACCATGGAGCATGAGCTTGAGTTCCACGAGCATTAGTCCCGCGTGAAGAGAGCTCGCGCTGCCACAGGCCTCATTGCGATCGTTGTGACCGCGTGCGCTTCACTGGCCGGGACGACCGAACTCCCGACCAGCGGAGCGCCGACAACTGAGACCAGTGCCTTCCTAGGTGATCATGCTGTGGACGGGTCTGAACCCGTGGCCACCTCCACCTCTCGCCCAAACCCTGTTGCTCCGTCGAGCCACGCTACCCTGGCAGGGTAGCAAACGGTCCCGTCATGGCCATCTGAGGTTGGCCCAGTTGATCTCGGTGATCGCTCTGGGGCAGAGCTGGGCACAGCTGCCATTTCGGTCTTCAACGAACTCGGCCTAGAGGCACAGTTCGGCGAACACCCGACCGAGTCTTCCGCCAGCGTCTATCACGAGTCGACGGCTTTCCCCTACGTCCAAGTCAGTGCTTTCACTGGCGCCTCGAGCCCGCTCGGAGACTTCGTCAGAATCAGCGACTACAAGCTGGACGGGCTGGGCCTTAGCCACCTGGACCGCGCCAGCGGGGAAGCCGTCTTCTTCTCCTGCCAGGACGTAGGGTTCGAAGTGACAGTTCAGGACACCACAACGCTTGTTGCGTGGGTCTCGGTGTTCGCTGATGCTCTCGGATGTCGCAATGGGACCCACCCCTAGCGGTCACGCACCGAGATGACTGGCGTTGACCTGACCGGGGTTTGACACAGGTTTGACACGGCAGATACCGGAACAAGACTCCGAAGACCCCCGGACACAAGAAACGGCGCCCGTAGGCGCCGTTTCCTTCGTAGCGGGGGCGGGATTTGAACCCGCGACCTTCGGGTTATGAGCCCGACGAGCTACCAGACTGCTCCACCCCGCGTCGTGTTGAGAGGGAAGTATACGGGTCGCATCCCGCATACCGGAAGCCCTGATTCCGTCCTCATCCCTACGATGCAGCCCAACAGGAGGTCCCGATGCAGAAGTTCATCATCAAGGTGGCCGTGATCGCCGCTGCGCTCTGGGTCACGATCTGGCTCATCGACGGACTCGCCTTCGACGGCACGTGGGTGCAGTTCGTCCTCATCGCCCTCATCTTCGGAGGCGTGAATGCAGTCATCCGACCGGTGGTGAAGTTCTTCTCCCTCCCGCTCATCATCCTCACGCTCGGGCTCTTCGCCCTCGTGGTGAACGCACTCACCTTCTGGTTCGTTGCCTGGCTCGCGGGGCCGACCGTCCTCGACCTCGGCTTCGCCTCGAGCGGTTTCTGGGCATCGTTCTTCGGCGCCATCGTGATGGCCCTTGTCAGCTTCGTCCTCAACCGGTTCCTCAAGCCTTCACGCCGCCGCTGACGGCATGGACGGCACCTCCCTCGCCGAGCAGGCCCTCGACGGGGATCGTCGCGCCCTCGGGCGGGCCATCACGGCCATCGAGGACGCGGGCCCCGGGGCAACGGAGATCCTCAGGGCGGTCGCCGACAGGGCCGGGAGGGCCCACGTCGTCGGCGTCACCGGCGCACCGGGGAGCGGGAAGTCGACGCTCACGAGCGCCCTGGTGCGCTCGTTCCGTGCCGACGGCCGCCGCGTGGCGGTGGTCGCCGTCGATCCGTCGAGCCCCCTCGCCGGGGGCTCCATCCTCGGGGACCGCATTCGGATGGTCGAGCACGCACTCGACGAGGGCGTCTTCGTCCGGTCGCTCGCCGCCCGCGGTCACCTCGGCGGGCTCTCGCGGAGCACCGCACAGGTCGTCGACCTCCTCGACGCAGTGGGGTTCGACGTCGTCATCGTCGAGACCGTGGGATCCGGCCAGTCCGAGACGGAGGTGATGCACCTCGCCCACACCGTTGTCGTCGTCACCGCCCCTGGACTCGGCGACGAGGTCCAGGCGATCAAGGCCGGCATCCTCGAGATTGCCGACGTGTTCGTGGTGAACAAGGGCGACTCGCCACTCGCCGGGAAGGCGGCACTCGCGCTTCACCACGCACTCGGGAACGACCGGGAGTGGACGCAGCCGATCATCACCACGATCGCCCTCGACGGGACGGGGATCCCGGAGCTGCGATCCGCCGTCGACGCCCACGGTGCCCTGCTCGACGACGCGGCGCGTGCCGACGCCGTGGATCGTCGCGCGGTCCGGCAACTCGCCTCAGCGGCGGGGGACCTGCTCACGTCCGACGTGCTCGCCTCTTCGAACGCCGAGGTCCTCGACCTCGCCCGGCGGGTGGCCGGGGGCCAGGTCGCGCTCGCCGACGCAGCCCGGGTCGCCCGTACCCTCCCCTGACGCCGACGCCTCGAGCCACCGTCCGCCACGACGGACACCCGGCACCGTCAACGACACCGTGATACACTTGTGAACGCGATCACAAGGTCCGAGCCCTTGGGACCGCCACAGCACAGGCACCCCCAGTCCCAGAGGACTGACCCTGATGGCACCCGTCCCGTCCGCGATCACCCACCACGGTCCCCGACCGACTGCGGGCCCACTCCACCCCTTGGGTCACTGCATCGTTGCGCGCGCACTCCCCGCAGAGGCGTGCGGGGAGGCACAGGCCGTTGGGCTTGGGGGACTCGTCGTCCTTCCCGACGAACCCCAGGCCCTCGGCCCACGAACGAACCGGCCGTCGTTCACCGCGAGGCGGCCGCACCCCCGATTGGTGGCATCGCCCCATCGATCCAGCCCTGCGCCGCGGCCAGGGTGATGCGCATCGCCCCCGTGGGGAGCGAGCACGAGTCAGGCACCGGGACGAGTCATCGAGGGGAGCGACAACCGGAAGCAGTTCCAGTCGTCGCGCCGCCCGAACTCGAGGGCGCCTCCCATCGCCGTCGCCAACCGGCGGCTGATGAAGAGCCCCAACCCCATGGGCCCGGGGGTCGCTCCGCCCGTGCCCACGTACGCCTCGAACATCCGCTCCTCGATGGACTCGTCGAGTTGGGGCCCATCGTCGGCGACCACGATCCACGGACCGTGCTCATCCTCCCCGATCCGGACCTCCACCCGCGCTCCGCCGTACCGCTCCGCGTTGCTGAGCAGGTTGCGGAGCACCTGGCGCACTCGTCGGGGATCGGCGAATGCGTGGACGCCTGCCTCCCCCCGCACGGTGGCCCGCCGGCCGCCCGTACGGTCGAGCACCGAGGTCACCTCCCCGACGAGGTCGACGGCCTCGGGAACCACCGTGATCGCGTCCGACCCGTCGTGGGCGGCCACGAGCATGTCCTCCACGACACCGGCCAACTCCTCGGCCGATCCAGCGATGCGCCCCGCGAACTCGCGCACGTCGGAGGTGGGGACCGAACCCTCACCTACGAGCATCTCGGCGAACCCGAGCACCGACGCGAGGGGCGTCCGCAGCTCGTGCGCAACCGTCGCGAGGAACCGGTCCTTCTCCTCGACGATGCCCTCGAGGGCCGCACGGCTCGCCTCGATCACGGCCTGGCGCCGGAGGGAGACGATGCCCGTGGAGAGGATCGCGGCGAACCGGGAGAGCAACTCCACGTCGGCCGACGAGAACCCCCCGACGCGACCCGAGTGGACGGTGAGGACACCACGTAGGCCCTCCCCGAGGAGCGGGAACGACGCCGTCGCGGCCACCCCAACGGCACCGGCTCGCTCACGCCACGGCGCGAACGAGGGATCGGATGCGACGTCGGCCACCACCACGGGCCGGCCGGAGCGCACCGCCTCACCGGACGGCCCACCACCGAGGTCGGAGTGATCCCACCGGACGTCCACCTCATCCAACGAGACCTCGCGATACCCGGACCCGGCGACGGGGACGATGCGATGGGGCGCCTCGTCCTCGGCGAACCCCGCCCACGCCATCACATAGCCGCCCTCCTCCACCGCCACACGGCACACCTCCGCCAGCATCTCCTCCTCGGTGGCCGACATGACAAGGGCCCGCTCGGCCTCCGACACCATCCGGACGACCCGGGCGAGCTGATCGCGTTCGGTCGTGTCGGTGAAGGTGATCACCACGTTCGACCAGTCGGGGACCTCTGCCGGTCCCGGCGGTGCGAACCACTCGAGGATGCCGGTGAGGCGATCCCCGTCCATGTTCCTGATCGCGATGTCCGATCGACCGGCGTGGTCGCCCCTCCACACGCCGACGAGCGCATCAACGAATGCGGCGACCCACTCGGGGGTCGCGAACCGCTCATCGATGCCCCGCACATGGAACTCCCGCGTCCCCCCGAGGGTGGCGAGCAGGCGGTCGTTCACGTCGAGGATCCGAACACCACCCACCACGCGCTCGAACGTGGCCGGGTCCCCGAGCGCCGCACGGATGTCATCCTCCGAGGCGGCGCCGATCGCATCGAGCGCCGTGACGGCCCCGCTGAGGTCCTCGTGCCACATGGGCACGGGGGCGAACCCGAACAGGCTCCGGTCCCCGGGGGCAGGTGGTGCTGGCACCGGCCGAGGATAGAGCCCGCGGCGCCGACCCCGGGGCGACCAACCGGATCCCTCGCACCGCGTAGCGTCGGGGGATGACGTCGGACCTCCTCCTCGATCCAGTCCGCATAGGCCCCCTCGTGGCCCGCAATCGCTTCTGGCAGGTCCCCCACTGCAACGGCATGGGCTACCGCGATCCCTCGATGCTCGCCGCGATGCGCGGCATGAAGGCCGAGGGGGGCTGGGCGGTGGTCTCGACCGAAGAGGTGGAGATCCACCCGTCGTCGGAGACGACCCCCTACGTGGAGGGCCGCATCTGGGACGACGCTGACCTCCCCGGCCACCGGCGCGTCACCGATGCCATCCATGCCCATGGCGCCCTCGCAGCAATCGAGCTCGTCCACAACGGAATGGCCGTACCCAACCTCCGCTCCCGCGTCGCCCCGATGGGGCCCTCACCCCAGGCGCTCACGCGAGTTGCCCCGATCCAGGCTCGGGGGATGGACCTCGACGACATCGCAGACCTCCGTTCGTGGCATCGCACGGCGACGCGCCGTGCACTCGAGGCCGGCTACGACATCATCTACGTCTACGCCGGGCACTCACTCAGCACGCTCCAGCACTTCCTCTCCCCCCGGTACAACCACCGCACCGACGGGTACGGGGGCTCGCTGGCAAACCGGGCCCGGCTCCTGCGCGAGGTCCTCGAGGACACGCTGGATGAGGTTGACGGCGCAGCTGCGGTCGCCTGCCGGATCACCGTCGACGAGCTGTACGGCGAGGGCGGCACCACGAGGGAGCACATGGAGGAGCTCCTCGACCTGCTCGGCGAACTGCCGGACGTGTGGGACTTCATGCTCGGAGCGTGGTTCGACGATTCGGTGACCTCGCGATTCGGCCCCGAGGGCGGCCAGGAGGAGTACGTCGCCGGCCTCAAGGATCACACCACGAAGCCGGTCGTCGGCGTCGGTCGGTTCACCTCGCCCGACACCATGCGCCGCATGGTCCGCCAAGGCATCCTCGACTTCGTCGGCGCCGCCCGACCCTCGATCGCCGACCCATTCCTCCCCCGCAAGGTCGCCGAGGAAGACGAGTCCGCGATCAGGGAATGCATCGGATGCAACATCTGCGTCTCGGGTGACTGGACGATGTCGCCGATCCGGTGCACCCAGAACCCCACAATGGGCGAGGAGTGGCGTCGCGGATGGCACCCAGAGGTGCTGCGGCCCCATCGGGCCAAGGTGCTGGTCATCGGCGCCGGCCCCGCCGGCCTGGAGGCGGCGATGAGCGCTGGCAAGCGGGGATGCGAAGTGGTGCTCGTCGACCGCTCCCGGCACCTCGGAGGCCGGGCCCTCCTCGAGTCCCGACTCCCGGGCCTCGCCACGTGGCGCCGGGTGGTGGACCATCGCGTGGAGCAGATCGACCGACTCCCCAACGTCGAGTGGTACCTCGAGAGCGAGATGGACGCCGACGAGGCGCTCTCCCACCGGTTCGACCACATCGCGGTCGCCTCTGGCGCTACCTGGCGCCGGGATGGGATCGGCATCCACCACCGCCAACCCCTGGACCTCGGATCGATCCCCGTCTTCACCCCGGACGACCTCTTCGCCGGGACGACCCCCACGGGCCACGTGGTCCTCTTCGACGACGACCACTTCTACCTCGGCGGTGTCCTCGCCGAGCGCTTGGTGGACCTCGGGTGCACCGTGGACCTCATCATGTCCGCGGCCGAGGTCTCCCCGTGGACGGTCAACACCATGGAACAGCGTCGCGTCCACCGTCGACTCCGCGAGCGCGGAGTCGGCCTGCATCCCTTCAGCGTCGTATCGGGCACCACCGAGGGGCTCGTGACGATCGACGACGTCGTCACCGGGGACTCCACCACGATCCCCGCCGACGCACTCGTGCTCGTGACGAGCCGCACGCCCCAGCAAGAGGTCGCGACCGAGCTGTTCGCCCGGAGGGCGGCGTGGGAGGACCATGGCCTCACCTCGGCGCGGACCGTCGGGGACGCCGACGCCCCTGGGACGATCGCCCACGCGGTGTGGGACGGGCGCCGGTTCGCCGAGGAACTCGACGGCCCCCACGAGGCGGCCCTGTTCCGACGGGATCCTGCCACCATCGCCACGTGACCGCCCCGCTCGATCCACATCTCTTCATCATCTTCGGCGGCACCGGGGACCTCGCCGCCCGGAAGCTCCTCCCGGCCCTCCACGAGGTCATCACGGTGGGCGGCGCAAGGGCACGGATCCTGGCCGTTGGGCGCGGCCCCTCGACCGATGCCGAGTACCGACGCTGGGCAACGGACCGCCTCTCCGAGCAGGGGTACGCCGACGCCTCCTGGATCGACCAGTGCCACTACCACTCGCTCGGCGCGGACGGAGACGACTTCGCAGGACTCATCGCGCGGGTCCGGGACCTCGAGGCCGATGGGGCCACTGCGGGGAACCGAGTGCTCTACCTCGCGCTCCCACCGGCTGCGTTCGCCCCGACCATCACGGCCATGGGCGACGTCGGACTCCACTCGTCCGGGGGATGGGTGCGGCTCGTGATCGAGAAACCGTTCGGAGTGGACGGGAGCACGGCTGCCGAGTTGGGCGAGGTCGTCCACAGGTGCTTCGCCGAGGAGCAGGTGTATCGCATCGACCACTTCCTCGGCAAGGAGGCGGTGCAGAACCTCCTCACGTTCCGCTTCGCCAACCCACTCTTCGAAACGGCGTGGAATCGGGATCGCATCGGCAGGGTCGAGATTACGGTGGCGGAAGCCAAGGGCGTCGACGGCCGGGCCGAGTACTACGACCGGTCCGGTGTCGTCCGCGACATGCTCCAGAACCACCTCACCCAGATCCTCGCCCTCGTCGCAATGGAGCCTCCCCCCGACTTCGCCCCGGAGTCCATTCGCTCCGAGAAGGTGAAGGTGCTGTCGTCGGTGCGCACGCTCGACCACGACGACGTGTCGTACGCCCAGTACGAGGGGTACAAGGACCTCGCCGGGGTCGCCAACGACTCCCGCACCCCGACGTACGCCCGCGCCGAGATCCAGGTCGCCTCGTGGCGTTGGGAGGGGGTGCCGTTCGTTCTTCGATCAGGGAAGCGGATGCCCGAGCGGGAGACCCGCATCGACGTCTTCTTCCGACACTCACCCGTGTGCCTGTTCCACGACGCCGAGGGCGAGTGCCTCGGCCACGGGAACGTGCTCTCCATCCGCCTCCAGCCCGACGAGGGCTTCCGGCTCAGGTTCAGCGTGAAGGTGCCGGGCGAGCGGGTCGATGTCCATGACCAGAAGCTCGGGTTCGACTTCGCCGACCAGTACGGCCCGTTCACCGACGCCTACGCAACGCTGGTCCGGGACGTCGTGGAGGGTGATCCGACCCTGTTCGTCCGCGACGACGAGGTGCGGGCCTCGTGGCGCATCTGGGATCCCGTCCTGGATCCTGCAGGTGAGGTGCCGGCGCACACCGCCGGCGCCGACCCGCATCCGACTGGCGTCTAGGGCTGCTCGGCGAGGAGCTGCTCAAGCAACGCCCGGGCCTCCTCGACCTTCGCCTGGTACGCGCCGAGGTCGCCGGCTTCGAGCGCTGCGTCGGCCTCCTCGAAGAGCGCCACCACGTCGGCGAGATCACCGAGGACCTCATCGGAGGGCCCCGTCGGTTCTGACGGAGCGCCGTCCTCGCCCGGTTCCCCGACGTCGCTCCCCGAGGAGAGGAGGTCGCCGAAGAGCTCGACGAGCGCCTCTTCGAGGGTCTGTTCCATGACGATCGTCTCCCCATACACGACCACCACCCGCTCCATCTCGGGGAACGGTGCCTGCTCGCCGGAGAGGTAGAGCGGCTGCACGTAGAGGAGCGACTCCTCGACGGGGATCACGAGCAGGTTCCCTCGGTCCACCCGCGAGCCCTGCTGACTCCAGAGGGTGATCTGGGCCGAGACATCGGGATCCTGCTGGATGAGCGTTGCCACCTGGTCCGGGCCGGAGACGGACGCACCGCGGGGGAGCCGGAAGACGATGAGCTCGCCGTACTCGTCCGGGTCCGACTTCGCCACGAGGAACGCGGACATCACGGGCCGCTCCGCCGGGTTGAACGGCTGCATGATGAGGTACGACTCCTCGGTCTCCTGGGGGAGCTCCATGAGGATGTAGTACGGCACCATCGGATCGGCGCCGGTGGGGTTGAAGACGTCACCGCGCAACACCTGGGTGACCTGGCCCTGCACGTTGATCTCAGACGGATCCGGTGGGATCGCCCACGCGTCGTCGGAGAGGTAGAAGGCCTGCGGGTCGGTGACGTGGAACTCCGAGTACATGTCGGACTGGACCCGGAAGAGGTCTTCGGGGTAGCGGATGTGGCCCCGCACCCCTTCGGGCATCTCCTCCATCGACGAGAAGACGTCGGGGAAGATCTGCTGCTGCGCCCGCAGGATCGGGTCCTCGTCGTCGACGACGTACACGTTCACGACGCCGCTCTCGGCATCCACGGTGGCCTTGGCGGCATTGCGGATGTAGTTGAACCGGTTCGGGAGGTTCGCCGCCAGCGCCGTCTGGAACGGGAGCCGGTCGATGATCGCACTGCGCGAGTAGGGGTACGAGTCGCTCTCTGAGTAGAGGTCGATGATCCAGATGAGCCGTCCATCGACGATCGCCAGGTAGGGATCCGAATCGAGGCGCAGGAACGGCACGACCTCGGACACCCGCTGGCGGATGTTTCGCTTCATGAGGATCTTCGAGTCGGGCTCGATCTGCGGCGAGATGAGGATGTTCACATCGCTGTACCTGAGCGCGAGCAGGGTCCGGGTGAAGATCCCACCGACCTGGACGCCTCCGTCGCTGTCGTAGTTGTGGGGCTGGAAGGACTGGCCCTCGGTTCCGATCGGGTAGTCGACCTCGTCTTGGAGCGTGCCGACGATGAGGAATGAGTCGGGGTCGTACGAGTCACCGAAGTACACCCGGCTCCCGTCCTCATCGAGATCGACGACCGCGTCGGTGGAGACCGGCGGGACGTCATCGACGAGGTAGGAGGGCCGACCCTGGTCGACCTCATTCGCCGCAGAGACGACGGCGCCGTACCCATGGGTGTACTGGAGGTGCTCGATGATCCACCCCTGCGACGGCAGCCCCTCGGCATCGACCTCACGGGCAGCCAGCATGACCTGCTTCGTCTCACCGTCGATCGTGTACCGGTCGACATCGACGTCGGCGATGTCGTAGTAGGTGCGGATCGCCTGCTGCTGCTGGAACGTCACCCGGAGGATGCGTGGATCCCAGACGCGGATGTTGTCGATGGTGGGGCGATTCGCCTCGATGTCGGCGGCGTCGAGTGCCGGGGTGCCGTCGAACGATCGCACTTCGACATCGGCTATCCCGAAGGCATCCCTGGTGAACTCGATCTGTCGTTCGACGTACTCCTGTTCCTGGACCTGCTCGTTCGGGTTCACGCGGAAGCGCTGGTAGAGCGAGGGGACGATGGAGCCAGCGACGATGGCAATGCCAACCCACAGGGCTACCGAGACGACGGGGAGCGCCCAGCCCTTCCGCCACAGGTTCACGATGAGGATCACGGCGGTGAAGATCGCGATGAGGGCCAGGAGTCGATAGGCCGGGATCCGGATGTCGATGTCGGTGGCGCCCGCGCCGAACACGACCTCCCCTGCCCGGTCCTCGATGAGCAGTCCGTACGTGTCGACCCAGTAGTCAATGGCCCGCGTGACCATGAGGACGGCGAGGATGACCGACAGGTGGTTCTTCGCCCGCTGGTCAACCTCGAACTCCGAGCCCGGCCCGACCCGGAACCCACCGCTGAGGTAGTGGACGGCGGCGGAGACGAGGAACGTGAGGACGAGGATCTGGAAGGACCACCCGAGGATGTCCTGGATGAACGGCAGTCGGAAGATGTAGAAGCCCACGTCGAGGTTGAAGACCGGATCGATCGTTCCGAAGTCCTGCGCGTTCCGGAAGTAAAGGAAGTGCTCCGTCCATGCGGTGGCACCAAAGCCGTTGAGAACGCCGAACACGACCGCCATGAGCACGAAGAGGCGGCGAACCCGCGGCTGCATCCACACGGCGAGCGGTCGTTGCCCGTCTTCGTCGGGGACCATGACGATTCCCGGTGAGAGCCTTGCGGCGAGGGCGATGTTGCCCCAGAGCAGGGCGATCGCCACCAGGGCGGTGACCACCACGAGGAAGGCGGAGTTCCCAATGAGGGTCCACCACACCTGCGTGAATCCGACGGAGTCGAACCACGACCACTCCGCCCACGCCCCCGCAACGAGGCGGAGGGCGACGAAGAGCCCTACGAGGAGGAAGACGACGAATCGGAGCCGACCAGAACCGGCAGGGATCGTCGCGGACGGCTGAGAAGGCATCGCACGCATGGCGACTCAGTGTATGGGTGCCCTCGGGACAGTGCGGAGGCGAGAGAAGATCAGGCCCCGACCACGCAACTGCAGTCGGAGTGGAGCGGAGGGAGCGCACCGCCGACCGGCCCGGCAGCAGCACGGCATTGGCTGCACCCGCGCGTCGCGGCGACGAGCACCGGCGTGAGGCCTTGCGCCCGGATGGACGCCGCCATGCCCTCGGCATGGGCCCCGGTCGCCTCGGCGCGGAGGTGACGCTCGGCGGAGTCGGTGCGCCATGCGCGGAAGGTCCGGGACAACTCCGTGGATTTCGCCGCAGTGTCCGAACCCTTTTCCAGTGCGCGGAGCAAGGAGCCGGCGAGGTCGCCCGCGAACGCCGAAACCGGGTCCGGCTCGCCTTGCGGCTCGCCTGCGGCGCCACCTGCCCGCCATCCAGCGGCGTAGGCCGCCACGCGCACCTCCGCGAGGCGCTCGGAGAACTGTTCGGCGAGGCGCGCCTGTGACGGTGCCCACTCGCCCTCGAGTCGCAACGCCTCCAAGGCGCGATTCTGCGCATCGGCGAGTTCCCGTTTCACCCCGCGCAGCGCGCCGTTCACGATCGAGAGCAGCGCCGAGGTGCGGGCAGCAAGGAGCGGCTCATACTCGGGGAGGGTCTGGCCAACGGGCTCCGCCGGAACCTCTGGTTCCTCTACCGGATCGGGGTCGAGAGCGGTCTCTTCCTCCACCTCATCCGTTGGGCCGGGTTCGTCGTCCAATCGGGAATCCTCGGACCCTTTCCCGCGGAGCGCAGAGAACAGCGCCGACAACTCGTCCGGGGAGGCATCCGCAGTCGGTGCAACAGCCTCCTCGACGACCTCCTCGGTCGGCTCCTCCGTCGGCTCCGGATCGGGCCCGACGTCCACCGGGTCGGAGCCGACGTCAGCCGGCTCGAGATCAGAAGTCGGCTCAGGCTCAGGCGCCGGTTCGGGGTCCGCCTCCCCGACCTCTGGCTCGACCACTCGCACGTGCCCCTTGCCCGGCTCGGGGTGATGGATGCGCCGCACCTCTTCCACCATTGCGAGGGCGTCGACGGGCTCCCCGAGGTCGTCACCACCGACCTCCGATGCGTCGTCATCGGAGGGCAGGATCACCCGGATGCCACCGCCCCAATCGGGTGTCGGGGGGGTCGGGTCGGGTTCCGGCTCGGGTTCGAGCATCTGGCGCTTCTCGTCGATCTCCGATTCGAGCCGCTGGACGGTGCCGCGCACGGACTCGAGCTCCTTGAGCAGCTCGTCGCGTCGCACCTCGAGGGCTCGGGCACGCTCCTGCGCCTGCTCTGCGGTCTGGCGGGCCGACTCGACGATCTGGTCACGTTCGGCCATCGCATCGGAGACGAGTCGTTCGGCTTCCATCTTCGCCACGCGGATCTGCTCGTCGGACTCCCGGCGGGCTCCGGCGACCAGGCGATGGGCCTCCCGTTCCGCCTCCGCCCGTATGCCGCGGGCGGTGTCCTGGGCGTCGGCGATCGTGTTCGACGAGATAGCGGTCGCATCCTCGAGGAGGCCTTGGGCAGCGGTCCACGCATCCCCGCGAAGCGCTTCGGCGTCCGCCGCTGCCTCGGCGCGCGTCGCCGTTGCGTCGGCCTCGGCGTCGTCGCGCCAGCGCGCCGCGTCGGCAGCGGCCCGTTCACGCATCTCCGTGGCGACCCGATCGGCCTCGGCGAGCAGGGAGGCGATCTCCTCACCAACGCGCTGGTATTCCGGGACCGGCTGCACCGCCGTATCCCCGAGGGCATTCCGAAGCCGGGCGGCCTCTTGCTCCAGGTCTCCGATCATGCGTTCCTGCTCCCGTACCCAGGTGTCCACCTGCGTACGGTCGTACCCCATGAGCGACGACGAGAACCGCGCCACCGGGTGGTCAGGATCAGCCATGCGGGGCAGGGTACCGACGCCGACGCCAACGCCAACGCCAACCACACGAACCCGACGATGGCGGCCGGGGGAAGGGGGCGGTTGGCCCGACGTCAGCCGAGTGTCGCGAGGAACTCGAGGGCGTCGTCGAGGGTGGCTACCTTGACGAGCTGGAGCTCGTCGATCGGTGCCGTCTGGGCAGCCTCCCAGTTGCCCTCGGGGACCAGCGCGTACTGGGCACCTTCGCGCTCTGCGGCGACGAGCTTCTGGCGGATGCCACCGATCGCCCCCACGTTCCCATCGGGGTCGATCGTGCCGGTGCCGGCCACGATCGTGCCGTCGAGCAGGTCCTCGGGGCTGAGGAGGTCGATGATCGTGAGCGCGTACATGAGGCCCGCCGAGGGACCGCCGATGTTCTGCGAGTCGATGTCCACCTCGACCTCCGACTCGTACCGCCAGTTGTAGGTGGTGGCGAGGAAGCCCACCATCGGCCTCCCCTCGTCCTGGGTGTGCTCCGACAACTCGATGCTGAGGTCGAGCTCCTCACCGTCCCTGAGCACGACGAGGTCGAGCAACTCGCCGATGTCATGCTTACCGATCTCGGTGGTGGCGTCCGTGTTCACGAACACGGGCACGCCTTCGATCGAGGTGACGACGTCGCCCACTTCGAGCACGCCCTCTGATCCAGTGCCCTCGATGATCCCCGCAACGAGCACCCCATCACCGGCGAGGGAGACCTCATACCCGAGGTAGTCGAGCGCAACGAAGATGGCCGTGTTCTTCGACTCCAGCATCGATTGGAGGTTCCGCTGGCGGTACTCCTCGACGGACACGCCCACGGGGCGCACCCGCTCACGCTCGACTAGGTCCACGGCGGGATCGAACCAGGCGACCAGGAACTCGAGGGCCGTCACCTCGGGGAGGGCGACGGTGAGCATGAGGAACTCCCCATTGACATCTTCGGCCCCCGCAGCCTCGACGAACTGGTCGAGCTCGTACACGGGCCCCGGCTCGTAGGCGTAGTAGGGCACGTCGACCACCGAGGCGGCCATGCCCGCACCGGTCAGGAGCGTGGCGAGGCCAATGAGGAAGATCGACCAAGAGGGGACGCGCTGCATGGGGGAATGGTATGGACGGTCGCCACGTAGTGGACGAGTCGAGCAGCGATCAGTCCGCCGTTCCCTCGCCGCCTTCGAAGTCCTCGCCGAGGTAGGCCTTGATGACGTCGGGGTTGCTCGACACCTCGTCCGGGCTGCCCTCGGCGATCTTCTGGCCGAAGTCGAGCACCATGATCCGATCGGCGATGTCCATCACGAGCCCCATGTCGTGCTCGACGAGGATCATCGCTATGCCGAGCTCGCGGCGGATGTCGAGAATGAACCGGGCCATGTCCTCGGTCTCCTCGAGGTTCATGCCGGCGACGGGCTCATCGAGGAGGAGGAGCTCGGGCTCCATGGCGAGGGCACGCCCGAGCTCGACGCGCTTCTGGATGCCGTACGGGAGAAGGGCGACGGGGTACTTGCGCCACTCCTCGATCTCGAGGAAGTCGATGATGTCCTCAACGACCGCCCGGTTGGCGAGCTCTTCGCGCTTGGTCAAGCCGACGTAGAACATCCCGTTCCACCATCCCCGCTTCATGCGAATGTGGCGACCTGTCATGAGGTTGTCCACGACGGTCATGTGCTCGAACAGCTCGATGTTCTGGAAGGTGCGCGCCATCCCGAGGCGGGCAATGGTGTCCGGGCGCCGACCGAGGAGTTGCTCGCCCCGCCAGGTGATGAAGCCCTCCTGGGGCTTGTACACCCCCGAGAGGCAGTTGAAGATCGAGGTCTTGCCGGCGCCGTTCGGGCCAATGATCGAGAAGAGTTCGCCCTCACCGACGTGGAACGAGACGCCTTGGATGGCCTTCACACCACCGAACGAGAGATGGATGTCGTCGACCTCGACGACCCTGCCCGCGGGACGGGTGTCGTACTTGCCCCCGAAGAGGACCCGGCTCTGCCTCATGACAGCCACCGCTTGCGGCGCTTGTAGTGCTTCACGTCGGCGAAGCTCTTGCGCTCCCCGCCCTCACCGTGGAGCCCGAGGTAGAACTCCTGGACGTCTTCGTCCTTCAGGAGCTTCTGGGGGTCACCGTCCATGACGATCTTCCCGGTCTCCATGATGTAGCCGTAGTCGGAGATCGAGAGGGCCATGTTGGCGTTCTGCTCGATGAGCAGGATGCTCACCCCGGATCGCTTGTTCACGTCCACGATGATGTCGCGCACCTGCTGCACGAGCAGCGGGGCGAGCCCGAGGGAAGGCTCGTCGAGGATGAGGAGCTTGGGCGACTGCATGAGCGCACGCCCAATGGCGAGCATCTGCTGCTCGCCGCCCGAGAGGTACCCCGCGGTCGCCTTCCTCCGATCCTTGAGTCGGGGGAAGAGCTCCATGACCTGGTCGTACGCCTCCTGAGTCGCCTTCCGATCGCGAACCGTGTAGGCACCGGCCTGGAGGTTCTCATCGACGGTGAGCTCGCCGAACACGCGGCGGCCCTCCATCACCTGGCTGATGCCAAGGCGCACCCGATCGGCCGGATCGAGCTCGGTGACGT
>CAZRJG010000052.1:0-15649 GCA_964600365.1 uncultured Acidimicrobiia bacterium | reverse complement strand
ATCATGACCGATGGGTTGGAGGTGTTCGTGCACGAGGTGATGGCGGCGATGACGACATCACCGTCCTCGAGGTCGAAGGACTCCCCCTCGTAGGTGACCGCGCTGGAGGTTGGCTCCTCGTGCCCGAACGTCGTGGCAAGGGCCTCCTTCCAAGTGTCCTGCATGGCGGTGAGGTCGATGCGGTCCTGCGGGCGTTTCGGGCCGGCAAGTGCCGGGACGATGGTGGAGAGGTCGAGTTCGAGTTCGGAGGAGTAGACGGGCTGCGTCGACGTGTCGAGCCACAGCCCCTGCTCGTTGTAGTACCACTCCACGGCCTCGACGAGTTCCTCGGGCCGGCCTGTCTGGCGGAGGTAGCGGGTGGTCTGCTCGTCGACGGGGAAGAACCCGATCGTGGCGCCGTACTCGGGGGCCATGTTGGCGATGGTCGCCCGATTGGCCAGTGGCATGTCGGCGAGGCCGGGTCCATGGAACTCGACGAACTTCCCGACCACGCCGTGGGCGCGGAGGAGTTCGGTGACGCGGAGCACGAGGTCGGTGGCCGTGGCCCCGCTGGGCAGCGCCCCGGTGAGCCTGAAGCCGACCACCTCGGGGATGAGCATGTAGATCGGCTGGCCGACCATGACTGCCTCGGCCTCGATGCCGCCAACGCCCCACCCGACCACGCCGAGGCCGTTGATCATCGTCGTGTGGGAGTCGGTGCCGACGAGGGAATCCGGGTAGAGCGTGGAGCCGTCGTCCCACACGACCTTGCCGAGGTACTCGAGGTTCACCTGGTGGACGATGCCGGTGGCCGGGGGCACGACGCTGAAGTTGTCGAAGGCCTGCTGGCCCCACTTCAGGAACTCGTAGCGCTCCTGGTTCCGCTGGAACTCGAGCCGCGAGTTGATCTTCATCGCGAGGTCCGAGCCGAAGGCGTCCACCTGCACGGAGTGGTCGATCACGAGGTCGCTCGGGACGAGGGGGTTGATCTTCTGGGCAGACGCCACATCGCCGGTCATGCGGACGATCGCCGAACGCATCGCGGCGAGGTCGACCACGGCGGGGACACCCGTGAAGTCCTGGAGGACAACGCGCCCGGGCATGAAGGGAGTCTCCGTCTCGCCAACGTGCCGCGCGTCGTAGGCGGCGAGGGCGGAGATGTGCTCGGGCAGGAAGGCGAGGTTGTCCTGGTTGCGGATCACCGATTCGAGGAGCACCCGGATCGAGTACGGGATGCGGGCGAGGGTCCCGGGATCTGCGTGGTCGGAGAGGCGGTGGATGGTGCGATCACCCAGCGGGGTGCGGACCTGGTCGGGCATGAGGACCTCCGGGGACTTCAATCGTTCTCAGCGACCAAGGGTAGAACGATCGCGGCGATTCCCCCGGTGGTGGGACCGTGGTGAATGGCCGATCGATGCGGGGGCGAAAGAACGGTCGTTCTTTCACGCCCGCGGGAGGCTGGCGGGGCTACGTCCGCCTGCGCGTCCCCGTGAACTCGACCTTTGTCACGCACGCTTCGGGGTGGCCGTGGGGGATCACCTCGGGGCGCATGCTCGGTTCGAGGACCTCGAGGATGCCGGTGATGATCCCTTGGTCGAGCGAGCAGATGACGGCGGGGTGGCTGAGCGCCATGTCGCCGAAGGGGCAGCCCCGCGTGAGGAGCTGGCGTTCGGCGTCGGGGTCCTCGTTCATGTCGAACCCGACGGAGCCCATTGCCCGGGCGAGTGCTGTCACCGCCTCGACGTAGCCCTCCTCGGCGGAGGAGCCGAGCTGGCCGGCGAGCTCCCTCCCGTAGGCTCGGCCGACCTCGGTCGCCTTCTTCGCCGCCTCCGCGGGGTCAGCGATCTCCCCGATCATGCGCAGGAGTAGTTCGAAGAGGAGGTTGGACCGGCGGGTGGGGAAGCGAAGGTCGATCTGCTTGTTCGACGCCGAGTAGCACTTCGCGGGGCGGCCCGCTCCGGGTCCCTTCCCGTCCTTCGGGCGCTGGGTCGAGATGGTGAGGTAGCCGTCCCCGGCGAGGCGGTCGAGATGGTGCCTTGCCACGTTCGGGTGGATGTCGAACAGCTCCGAGATCTGCGACGCCGTGAGCGGCTCGTCCGACTCCCGGATCGTGATGTAGATGCCGCGACGCGTCGGGTCCCCGAGGGACGACGTGAGGTCGGCGATCTGCTGGTCGAACGCGGAGGTGTCCATCGAGCCTTTCCCGGGCTCGTCACTATATTCCGCGCACCCCCCAATCCTCTCGGGAGACCCTTCCATGGCCGACGCTCAGACGATCGAGGACGCGCTCGCGTCCGTCGAGTACCCACTCCTCCGTCGCACGATCGGCGAGTTGGGGATGGTCGAGTCCGTGGAGAAGGGCCGCCTCGGAGCGGCAACGGTCTCGCTCAGGGTCCCCTTTGTGGGCCATCCGTCCGACCAGCACATGCAGGAGTCGATCCAGGAGGCGCTCGCCGAGGTGGGTGGGGTCCGCTCCGTGAAGGTCGACGTGCGGGAGATGACCGACGAGGAGCAGGCAGAGGCGATGACGGCGATCACGTCGAAGGTCCCTGGCGTGGTCGCCCCCGGCTCGCGTACCCGTGTGATCTCCATCTCCTCGGGAAAGGGCGGGGTGGGCAAGTCCTCCGTGACGACCAACCTCGCCGTGGCCCTCGCCGCGAAGGGGCATTCGGTGGGCGTGATGGACGCCGATGTCTGGGGTTTCTCCATCCCGGGCATGCTCGGAGCCGGCCCGGCGCCGGTGCTCATCCACCACTCGATCATCCCACCCGAGGCCTACGGCGTGAAGGTCATGTCGATGGACTACTTCGTCGGGGACGACAAGGCCGTCATCTGGCGGGGACCGATGCTCCACAAGGCCATGGAGCAGTTCCTCAACGACGTGTTCTGGGACGCCCCCGATTTCCTCCTCATCGACACGCCCCCCGGGACCGGTGACGTGGCGATCTCCCTCTCGCAGTTCCTCCCCCGGGCCCAGATGCTGCTCGTGACGACCCCTCAGCCGACCGCCCAGAAGGTGGCTCGGCGGGCGGGGCTCATGGCCGACGAGGTGGACCAGGAGCTCATGGGCGTCGTCGAGAACATGTCGTGGTTCACCGGCGATGACGAGAAGCGCTACGAGATCTTCGGGTCGGGTGGCGGCGAGGCACTTGCCGAGAACCTCGGGGTGCCCTTCCTCGGCAAGGTCCCGCTCCTCCCCGCCATGCGCGAGGGCGCCGACGGCGGCACGCCGATCCGGGCGATCGATCCCGACGGCGAGGTCGCCCAGGCGTTCGACCGGCTCGCAGAGGCCGTCGAAGCGGCGCGTCCCCGGGTGCGGACGCACCCCGACCTCGTCATCCGGTAGCGACTCTCCTTGTTCAGGTCCCCCCAATGGGGGGACCTGTTCTCATGCCCTGTCAGCGGATCCCCCCATCGGGGGGACTTGCCTTTGTTGCCCCGTTGGTCGATCTGGTGGCGTGCTGCGGATCCCCCCATCGGGGGGGATGGGCCCCATGGCCCGTAGGGCCGTGGGAGGGGGGAGGAACATCTTTCACCCCCCTCCCGTTCGTTTCGTTCACGGGTCCCGTCCCCCCCTGCAGGGGGGACCTGCCTTCGGCTTGCGTGTCCTTGGCCAACGAGGACATCGGCATCTACGAGGTGGACAACGTCCGCGGTTGGCACGACGTCGGGTTCTACCTCGCCATCATCGGCGGGTTCGGCAGCCTGCGCCTCTTTCGATCGAAGAAGGATGACGACTGACGCCCTAGAGGCCTTCCCTCGCGAGGTCGTCCTCGAACCGCAGTAGCTCGGCGGTGACTCGCTCCTCGCCCCAACCATGCGCTGCTGCGAGCTCGTGGGCGATCACCTCGGCGTCGGCACGGCCGTGGTCCTTCACGAACCAGGACAGGTGGCTTCGGCGAAGCGCGATGTCGGCAATGGTGACCGCGCCTTCCTCCTCGACCGCGTATCGCACGACTCCCTTCGGCGTGACGCCGTCGGAGAGCGGGGCCGAGTCGAGCGCGAGCACGCGACTCGCCTCGATCCCGTAGCCGTGGAAGAGGCTGTCGGGTACCCCGTCGGGTCGTTCGCCCGACCCCGAGAGCGGGATCTTCCCGGTGCGCGAGGTAGGGAGTGAGCCGAAGCTCTCCTCGAGCTCGTCCACGGCCTTCGCGGCGATGCGCCGGTACGTGGTGAGTTTCCCGCCGGCGACCTGGACGAACCCGGGTCGGACCTCGGCGATCACGGACTCGCGGGACACCTCTGCGGTGCTCCCTCCCTCGTCCTTGAGTGCGCGGTACCCGACCCAGGCGCTGAGCACCTCGGTCGAGGGGGCGTCGAAGTAGCGGTGGTAGTGCCTGATGAGGTAGTCGACTTCCTCATCGGATGGCACCGGCTCCATTGGATCGCCCTCGAACTGGACGTCGGTGGTTCCGACGAGGAGCTTGCCCACCCACGGGATCACGTACATCACGCGGCCATCCTCGGTCTCGGGGAGCAGGACCCCCTTGTCCGAGGGGAACTCCCCCTTGGCGTCGACGACGAGGTGGACGCCTGAGCTGAGGCGGAGGGGCATGTGCTCGTCGACCGGCGGTGCCTTCGGGCCGGTGGCCGCGACCACGGTACGGGCCCGCACGGTGAGGTCCTCGTCGGAGAGGTGGTCGTGCACGCCGAGCACCCAGTCCCCATCGACCCGTTCGGAGGAGGTGACGGAGGCGTGGTTGATGGCGGTCGCATCGAACTCTCGCACGGCGGTCTTCAACACCTGGATGGTGAGGCGGGAGTCGTCGGTCTGGGCGTCGAGGTAGCCGAAGCCGCCCTCGAGTCCCTCGGTGCGGAGGAGGGGGAGCGCTGCGGCGAACTCCTCCGCCGAGAGGTGACGGTGCTTGCCGAACCCCCGGAGTCCAAGCGTGTCGTAGGCGACGAGGCCGAGGCGGAATGCCATCGGGGCGAACGCCGGGTGCGATGCCCAGGCAGGGAGGTCGGCCACGCGCGTGCCCTCGATCATCGGCGTGAGGAACTCGAGCGGTCGGTAGAGGTAGGAGGCCGTGCGTTGCAGGGTCTTCTGCTCGATGAGGCCTTCGGCGACGAGGCCGAACTGGAACTGCGGGAGGTACCGGATCCCGCCGTGGAACATCTTCGTCGATCGACTCGACGTGCCCCAGGCGTAGTCCTCCAGTTCGACGATCACCGTGCGGAGCCCGCGGGACGCGGCGTCGAGCGCCGCACCGGCGCCGACCACCCCGCCGCCGATCACCGCCACGTCAAAGGGTGGCTCGTCATCGAGACGGGAGCGGTGGTCGGTGCGTGTCCATGTCATGGCGACCCAAGTCTACGAACGCCCCGGAGACGGTCGGGAGGGCGGGGGGCGAGCACCTACCATGCCCCCGTGCACCGGATCCCGAACGTGTTGGCTTCGCTGCGGATCGCCCTTGCGCCGGTCGTGGTGGCTCTTGCCCTCGCCGATGCGCCGTCCGGCCTGACCGCCGGGGTCTTCGCCGTTGCCGCAGCGACCGACTTCTTCGACGGGTACCTCGCCCGGAGGTGGCAGGTCACGTCCATCCTCGGGGCCTTCCTCGATTCCACTGCGGACAAACTGCTCGTGACGGGCTCGCTCCTCGTCCTCATCGCGATCGAACGGGTGTCGGTGTGGGCGGCCCTCGTGATCGTCATGCGTGAGTTCGTGGTGATGGCACTCAGGAGCCTCACGGCCGTGGAGGGGACCGTGGTCCCACCGTCGGTGTGGGGCAAGGTGAAGGCGAGCGCCCAGTTCGTCGCGATCTTCTTCGCCTTCCTCCGGCTCGGCGAGCCGGTGGCTGGCCTCTTCATCGATGAGTGGGTCCTGTGGTTGGCCGTGGCGATCACGGTGCTGAGCGGCTGGGGGTACCTCCGGGCGTTCTTCCACCATGTGCGGAGGGCTGCGGCTCGGGTATGAGCGTCGTTGCGATCACCGGGGGCTCCGGCGTCGTGGGGGGCGCCGTGCTCCGCCACCTCCTCGACCGGGGCGACGAGGTGCGGGTCCTCAGCCGAAGTCCGGGGTTCTCCGAACGGGTGGCAGCGATGGGTGGCACGCCGGTGCCGGGGTCCCTGTTCGATGGGGGAGTGGTGCGCCTCTGTGAGGGTGCCGAGGTGCTGTTCCACGTGGCCGGTGTGAACGAGTTGTGTGTGGCAGACCCCTCCGAGATGGAGCGCGTGAACGTCGAGGGGACGCGGCATGCGCTCGCTGCGGCAGAGCTGGCCGGGGTTCGTCGCGTGGTCGTCACGTCGTCTGCCGTCACGCTCGGCGAGCGGAGGGGTGAGGTGGCGAACGAGCTCACCGAGCACCGGGGCTCGTTCCACTCGCAGTACGAGCGGACGAAGGTACTCCAGGAGGAGGCAGCATTCTCGTGGCCGGGGTCCGTTGAGGTCGTGTGCGTGAACCCGTCCTCGGTGCAGGGGCCCGGTCGTGCGACGGGCACCGGCGAGTTGCTCCTCAGGGCGGTCGGGGGGACGTTGCCGGCCTTGCCGGATGTGTCGATCTCGATCGTGGACATCGACGACTGCGCCCGGGGCCATCTCCTCGCCGCCGAGCGCGGCGTGGCCGGGGAGCGGTATGTGCTGAACGGATTCACGGTCTCCAGTCGCCGTGCCCTCGAGCTCCTCGGCCGTGTGGTGGGAGAGAAGCCATCGACGGCGATCCTCCCCGCCTCCGTGGTGAGGGCGGCCGCCAAGGTCGCACGCCGGGTCGAACGAGTGCGTCGCCTCCCGGCTCCGATCTGTGCCGAGGCGCTCGAGACGATCGCGTTCGGGCATCGATACGACGGTCGGCGCGCCACCATCGAGCTCGGCCTCGAGTACACCGACGCAGAGGAGACGCTCGGTCGGTTCGTCGATTGGGCGCGGGAGGAGGGGCACCTCAGGTGACGCCCGACGACCTGAACGAGTTCCTCCGCAACGAGTTCCCCTCCACGGCGCGGCAGGGCTTCCGGTGCGAGGCGCTCGGCGATGGCGAGGCGCTCGTCAGGTGGCCATTGGACGAGGGGGAGGTGCGGCCCGGCGGATATATCCCCGGTCCGACCCAGTTCGCGATCAGCGACCTTGCCCTGTGGTTCGGCGTGTTCACCAAGATCGGCGTCGAGCCGATGGCAGTGACGAGCGACATGACGATCACCTTCCTCCGTCCCGCCGTGGGAGGCGATCTCCTTGCTCGCTCGCGGATCGTCCGGGTCGGCGCGGCTCGGATCTATGGGCAGGTGGACGTGTGGGTCGATGGGGCCCCCGATCGCCTCACTGCGCATGCCATCGGGCACTATTCGAACCCGACGGGTGACAAGCCCTAGCGGAGCAGGTCGCTCCCGGCCCTGAACGCCTCCCGCCATCCCAGCGAGCGGGTCGACTGGCTCACACCGCCCGCGTAGATCCGGGCCGCAAGGTGGACCACGAACCAGATGGCCACAGCGACGAGGAGCGCTGAGGCGATCCCCTGCAACGGCGTCATCCATCCTCGGGCGAGCATGGCCGGGACGAGGAGAGGTGCCCACGGGGGGAGCCATGACATGACCTGGAGGGCGACGCTCGGGGTTGCCCCGGTGAGCATCGTCAGCCCGAATGCGTACCCAAGGCCGGGGATCATGGCGATGGGCCCGATGCTGTTCGAGGCGTCGGCGCTGTTCTCGGCGAGTGAACCGGCGGCGGCGAAGATCGCCGCGTAGAAGCCGAAGCCGAGCACGAACCAGACGATGAGCCAGATCCCGAACGCCACGGTGACTGTGGGGAGCTCGAACTCGCCGAGCCCGAGCGTGATGCCCAACCCCAGTGCCACGACGAGGATGAACTGGCTGAGGCCGAGTGAGCCGATCGAGAGGATCTTCGCCCAGAGGATCTGCTGGGGTCGACTCGCCCCGAGGATGATCTCGATGATCCGGTTGTTCTTCTCCTCCATCACGCCGTAGGCCACCCACTGGCCGTAGGCGATGATCGCCACGAAGGAAAGGATGACGCTGAGCACGGACATGATCTCGGATGCTTCCGAGTCGTCACCGAGGACGTCCGATGCCGAGACGCCCGCGAGCATCCCGGAGAGCTCTTCGGGCGAGAGCCCGAGGCGTTCTGCCTCGGAGCGTATGTGCACGTTCTGGAGGGCGGTGATGACGGCGTTCTCGAGCCCAATGGGCGAACTCGGCCCCCACCGGGCTTCGAGCGGTCCGACGATCCCCACCTGTGCCTCGTCGGCCTCGAGCGCGACATCGACCGCTTCGCGGTCGGCAAGGCGTTCGAGCGTGAGCTTCGTACCGGGGGCGAGGAAGGTGAGCAGGACCTGCTCGAAGTCCTCCGAGAGTTCGATTGAGTGGACGAGCGTGAAATCGTCGGGTTCCTCGGTCCTCGTGGACGCGAATGTCGACGCGCCCGCGACGACGAGTACGAGGATCCCGGTGATGGCGGCGTACGCCTTGCGGCGGGCGTAGATCTCGCGCCACATGAGCTGGCGGAGGACGAGCCAATCACGCACGGTTCGCCACCTCCCGGAAGACCTCCGACAGCGGCGGTGGCTCCACGATGAACTGCGTGGCGTCCGTGCCCGCCGAGCGGGCGATCTCGGCGATGTCCATGGGGTCGTCGAGCGCGACGCGGATCCGCCCGTTCGATCGATGGACGACCCTCGCTCCGGGGAGGCTCGCCACCCAGGCGTCGTCACCCGACGGAGAGGTCACGTCGACGTACCGGCGGGACGAGGCGGCCCGGAGCTCGGTCACCCGTCCCTCGAGGACGACGCGACCTCGGTTGATGATGGCGACGTCCTCGCAGAGGTCCTCGACGACGTCGAGTTGGTGGCTTGAGAAGATCACCGCCGTGCCCGCCCGCGCCCTCTCGAGGAGGAGGTCGGCGAGTGCCTCCGATGCGATGGGATCGAGGCCCGAGAACGGCTCGTCGAGGACGACGAGGTCCGGGCGGTGGAGCAGGGCAGCGCCGAGTTGGATCCGTTGCTGGTTGCCGTGGGAGAGTTCGGAGGCCTTGGCGTCGCGTCGATCGGCGAGGCCGACGACTTCGAGCCACTCGTCGGTGGCCTTCGATGCCTCGGTGTGGGACATCCCGTGGAGCTTCCCGAGATGGGTGAGCTGCCAACGCACCGTCATCTTGGGGTAGAGCCCGCGCTCCTCTGGCATGAACCCAAACTTGCGGCGCTGGCGGATGCCCACCGGCTCGCCGTCCCAGGTTACCGTCCCCGAATCGACCCTGACGAGCCCGAAGATCGCCCGCATCGCGGTGGTCTTCCCCGCCCCATTGGGGCCGAGGAGCCCGAGCATCGTCCCGGGCGCCACCTCGACAGAGCACCCGTTGAGCGCGACCACCTCGCCAAACCGCTTGTGCAGGCCGTCGATGCGAAGCACTCCGAAAGGCTACGCGCGGGGAGTGTGCCGAGGGCGTTGTCGCAGATCCCCCCTGAAGGGGGGACCTGCAAGGTGTGGCCGGTCTCCTACCCTCCTCCTCCCCATGGCCGCCCCCCTCTTCGCCCTCGGTGACCGTTGGACGCGGGAGCTCCTTCCCCCGTTCGACGGACGGCACGTGATCCCCCCGGCGCTCCGGGCTTTCGTGCTCGCCGGGATGGCGCGCCGCGCCGGGCGTCCGCTGCTCGCGCTCGTCCCGGGCGAACGGGACGCCGAGGAACTGGTGGACGACCTCCGGCTCTTCACCGACGCAGCGATCGAGCTCCCCGCCTGGGAGACGCTGCCCTTCGAACATGTGTCGCCGAACGAGTCGACGATGGCCCAGCGTGCCCACGCCCGCCACGTCCTCCGGAGCGGCCCCGCGGGTGCCGTCGTGGTTGCCTCGGTGCGGGCGGCGATCCAGGTCGTCTCGCCCTCCCCGGTGGAGCCGATCATGGTGATGACGGGCACCTCGGTTCCCTTCGACCCCCTTGTGCGCCGCATCGCCGGGTTCGGCTACGAGCGGGTGTCGCGGGTGGAGAACCGCGGCGAATTCGCCGTGCGTGGCGGGATCATCGACGTGTTCCCCGCCGGGCGCCGGGCCCCTCTCCGGCTCGACTTCTGGGGGGACGAGGTCGAATCGATCCGCACGTTCGGGATCTCCTCACAACGATCCGAAGAGCCCATGGACGAGCTGCGACTCTTCCCCGCCAGGGAGTTCCGCATCGACGACGCGGTGGCCGAGGCCGCCGCGGTGCTCCGCTCGACGGAGCCGTGGGCCCAGAGCACGTGGGACCTGTTCGCCGAGAGCATCTCGTTCCCGGGCATGGAGTCATGGATGCCGTGGCTCGTGCCGCCGTTGTGCGCGCTCCATGAGGCCGGCGGCCCCGTGGTCCTGTTCGACCCGGTGCGCTCCTGGGACCGTGGCCGTTCGCTCCGGGCCGAGGAGGACGACCTCGCCGAAGCGCTCGCCCCGACGTGGGGGAGCGGTGCCCCGCCGGCCGGTGACCACCCGCCCCTCTACCTCGACCTCGAGGCTGCGCTCGGGGATCGGCCCGTGCTCCATTCGCCTCCGCTGCCCGCCTCTCCCAACGACCCGGTGCTCGTGGCGCGCGGCTTCGATGCCACGCCCGGAGACGCAGAGTCGATCGTCGGCGCGATCGCCCGCCTGCGTGAGGCAGGGACCCAGGTCGTTGTGGCGATGGACGGTGCGGCAGCGGCCGACCGCGTGGTGCGGATCCTCGCCGAGGAGGGACTCGCCCTCGAACGGCGCGACGGCATCCATGCTCGCCAGTCGGGTGTGGTCGATCGAGGGATCCACCACGGGTTCGTGAGTCCCGAGATCGGCGTTGCGGTCCTGGGCGAGGAAGAGATCGCCGGGCGTCGTCGATCCCACCGGCGTGCGGTGCCGTCCACGGCGATCGACACCCGCGAGGGATTCCGGGACCTCACGCCGGGCGACCACCTCGTGCACCATCGCCATGGCATCGGCCGGTTCGAGGGCCTCATCACCCAGACGGTCGCCGGCGTCGAGCGCGATTACCTCATCGTCGAGTTCCACGGCGGGGACAAGTTGTACGTCCCAACCGACCAACTCGCAGCGGTCCAGAAGTACACAGGCGGTGAGTCGCCGCGGCTCAGCCGCATGGGTGGCGCCGACTGGGATCGGACGAAGACGAAGGTGCGCAAGGAGGTCGCGGCGGTCGCCGAGCAGGTCATCTCGCTCCACCGGCGTCGTGCTCGGGCCTCCGGTCACGCCTTCGGGCCCGACACCCCCTGGCAGCGCGAGATGGAGGCGTCGTTCCCCTTCGAGGAGACGCCCGACCAGTTGTCGGCGATCCAGGCGGTGAAGGGAGACATGGAGGCCGAGGGCCCCATGGACCGGCTCGTGTTCGGGGACGTCGGGTTCGGCAAGACCGAGGTTGCCGTGCGGGGGGTGTTCAAGGCGGTGATGGAGGGCAAGCAGGCAGCGGTGCTCTGCCCGACCACCCTGCTCGCCCAGCAGCACCACCAGACATTCCGCGACCGGTTCGCCGAGTACCCGATGCGGGTGGAGATGCTGAGCCGGTTCCTCACCCAGAAGGAGCAGAAGGAGGTCGTGGATGGCCTTGCCTCGGGTGAGATCGACGTGGTGATCGGCACCCATCGCCTCCTCTCCGAAGGCATCGAGTTCGACGACCTCGGACTGCTCGTGGTCGACGAGGAGCAGCGGTTCGGCGTGTCGGCCAAGGACCGTATCAAGCAGATGAAGGTGGGCGTCGACGTCCTCACGCTCACGGCCACGCCGATCCCCCGCACGCTCGAGATGGCGCTCACCGGGGTGCGCGAGGTGAGCCACATCCGCACGGCCCCTGGCGACCGGCACCCGATCCTCACGTACGTCGGCCCCTTCGACGACCGGTCGGTGTCGGCGGCGATCCGTCGTGAGATGCTCCGCGAGGGACAGGTCTTCTACGTCCACAACAGGGTGCAGTCCATCGAGCGGGCCGTCGCGCGGCTAGAACAGCTCGTTCCCGATGCCCGATACGGCATCGCGCACGGGCAGATGAGCGAGGGGCAGCTCGAGCAGGTGATGATCGATTTCTGGAGCGGCGAGTACGACGTGCTCGTCGCCACGACGATCATCGAGTCGGGCCTCGACCTCCCCCAGGTGAACACGCTCATCGTCGAGCGCGCCGACCTCCTGGGGCTCGCCCAGCTGTACCAGCTGCGTGGCCGGGTCGGCCGCGGCACCCAGCGTGCGTATGCGTACCTCTTCCATCCTGAGGAGGCGTCCCTCTCGGAGGATGCCTTCCGGCGATTGCAGGCGATCGGTGAGGCGACCCAGCTCGGCTCGGGGTTCGACCTGGCTCGTCGGGACCTCGAGATCCGCGGGGCGGGCTCGATGCTCGGAGAGGTGCAGTCGGGTCACATCGCCGCGGTCGGCTTCGACCTCTATGTCCAACTGGTGAGCGAGGCCGTGGGGGAGCTTGCAGGGACCACCAGGGAGTCGTCGACACCGGCAGAGGTGCGGATCGACCTCCCGGTCGATGCCCACCTGCCGACGTCGTGGATCGAGGACCAGCCCGCTCGACTCGAGGCCTACCGCCGCCTCGCGTCGGCCGTGTCCCACGACGAGGTCGACGACGTGGTCGCCGAGTGGGCCGACCGGTTCGGTGAGCTCCCTCCCGAGGCCGACGCCCTCATCCGGATGGCCCGCCTGCGTGTGGAGGCGATCCGGGTCGGTCTCACCGAGCTGGTGCAGCTGCGCAACGAGGTCCGCATCGGCCCGATCGCGTTGTCGGAGGCCCAGGAGGTCCGGCTCCAGCGCCTCACGAAGCGCCGTGCCGTGCTCAAGGCGAGGGAGGGGGTGGCCTTCCTCCCCGCCCCCAAGACCGGCGTGGACGAGTGGCTGTACGACTTCCTCCGTGAGATGTGGCCGGAGGACAAGGGCCCGGCCTGAGGTGCACCCGGGAACCCATGTAGGGCCCTGTGTGCGCTCCGTACGTCGCGCGTGGTTCTACCCTGCCGGTCACCCCATTTGATCCCGGAGATATCCCCGTGCGCCGACTCCTCGCCCTCCTCGCCATCGCGACGCTGGTCCTCACCGCTTGTGCGGATGCCGGTGCGTCTGTCATCGCGACCGTCAACGGCACCGACGTCACCCTCGACGACGTGCGTGAGCTCCGTCCCGACACCGACAGCGTGAGCACGGACCAGTTCGCCCAGGACCTCCAGCTCATCATCGTGAACGACATCGTCCGCACCGGCGCCGTGGAGCTCGGCATCGACGTGACCGACGAGGAGCTCACGGCCGAGATCGACGACATCATCGCCCAGATCACCGCGCCGAACCCCGAGACCGGTGAGGCGATCACGTGGGAGGAGTTCAAGGCGCAGCAGAACCTCTCCGACCCCATCGTTGACCTCGCCGTTGAGCAGCAGCTCCTCAATGAGCAGCTCATCGCCTACTTCGCCGACACCATCGAGGTCTCCGAGGAGGAGATCGAGGCCCAGTTCAACATCGAGGAGCAGTCCCGTTCGGAGGTCTGCTCGGCGCACATCCTCCTCGAGGACGAGGAGACCGCCAACGAGGTGTACGAGCTCACGCTCGCCGAGGGGGCCGACTTCGCCGCCCTCGCCCGGGAGTGGTCCACGGGTCCGAGTGGCCCGAACGGCGGCGACCTCGGATGCACCTCCCCGGCGTCCTACGTCTCCGAGTTCGGTGCGGCCACGCTGCTCGCCGAACTGAACGTGCCGTACGGCCCGGTCCAGAGCCAGTTCGGATGGCACATCATCCTCGTGACGGATCGCACCGTTCCCGCGCTCGATGACATTCGTGATGAGCTCGCCGATTCGGTGCGCTCCAGCCAGTCGTCCGGTGCGGTGACCGACTGGTTCCTCGAGCAGATCAACAGCGCCGAGGTCACCATCGATGCCGAGTACGGGGCCTGGGAGGACACCGGCACCGGTGCCTTCACGGTGGTCCCGCCGACCCCCGAGAGCTGATCGCTTCCACCATGTCGGTCCTCGGCCGGAGCGCCGCCGTGTGTCGTGGGCTTCTGCTCGTGGTACTCGTGGTCGTCGCCTGCGGCGGCGGTGACACCGTCGTCGCAACGGTGGATGGCGAGCCGATCACCCTCGCAGAGGTGGAGGCGCTTCGCCCCGACGGGGAGGGAACCGACGACCCCCTCTTCCACCACGACCTGCAGAACGTCATCCTCGACCGCATCCTCCTCGATGGACTCGAGGAGCTCGGGGTGGAGGCGACCGATGGGGAGATCGAGCAGGGCATCGAGGAGTTCCGCTCGCTCGTCGATTCACAGCCCGATCCCGACACGGGCGCCCCCGTGGAGTGGGAGTCGTTCCTCGTGGAGCGTTCCACGACCGAGGAGATCGTTGCGCTCACGATCGGACAGCAGGTTCGCTCCGAGAAGGCGGTTGCCGTCTTCGCCGAGGCCGCGGAGGTCACCGAGGTCGAGATCGACGCAGCCCTCGAAGAGGGATTGCTCGCCGAGCAGGCGCGGCGCGCCGAGGCATGTGTGCGCCACATCCTCCTCGAGAACGAGGAAGCGGCCGGCGTCGTCCTCGAGTTGACGCGGTCCGAGGGAGCCACCTTCGGGGCGCTCGCGAGCGTCTATTCGATCGGTCCCACGGGCCCGAATGGCGGCGACCTCGGCTGCGCGCCCGCCTCCGACTACGTCGACGAGTTCGCCATCGCCATCGTCGAGGCCGAGGTCGGGGTGCCGTACGGCCCGGTGGAGACCGAGTTCGGTTGGCACGTCCTCCTCGTCGAGGAGCGCACTGCGCCGACACTCGAGGAACTCAGGGCCGATCTCGTGGCCGACATCCGGGACATCATCGAGGCCGACCTGCGGGACGAGCTCGGCCGAACGGCATTCGAGGAGTGGGCGGCCGCCCTTCCCGGCCAGGCCATCGTGGAGATCGAGGACCGCTTCGGCTCCTGGGCCCAGGCCCCGGGAGGCTCCTGGATCGTGATCCCGGCCGACGCCGGTTGACCTACGCTCCCGGCATGATCACCATCGTCGGGCTCGGCCCGGGCACCCTCGACCGCGTGTCGGGACGGGCGTACGACCTCCTCCGCGATCCGGAGGCGACGGTCGTCCTCCGCACGAACGACCACCCCGCGGCGAAGGAACTCGCCGAGATCAGGATCGTCGAGGGATTCGACGACGTGTACGAGGGTGCAGCGACCTTCGACGCGGTGTACGAGGAGGTGGCCCGCCGGGTGATCCGCCTCGCCGCCGACCGGGAGGTGGTCTACGGGGTCCCCGGGAGTCCGCTCATCGGCGAGCGAACCGTCCCGCTCATCCGACGCCTCGCTGCCGCCCACGACATCGCCGTCGAGGTGCTCCCCGCCGAGTCCTTCGTCGACGCCGCGCTCGTCGCCGTCGGCCTCGACCCCCTCTTCAGTGGCTTCCAGCTCCTCGACGGCCAAGACCTCCCGAATCCCCTGGAACTCCACCTCCCAACGCTCATCGGTCACGTCTCCCTTCCGATCATCGCTGCCGACGTCCTCGATCGCCTCAGGGCGCTCCTCCCCGACGACGAGCCGATCACGGTGCTGAGTGAGTTGGGGACGCCGAACCAGACGGTGGAGGAGGTGCCGCTGTCGGAACTCACCCCGGACCTCGCGGGGATTCGTGTCTCGCTCTTCCTCGATCCGGGCCCGAACGGGCTGCATGGCGCCGTGCAGGTGATGCGTCGCCTGCGCAAGGAATGCCCATGGGATGCCGAGCAGACCCACCAGAGCATCCTCCCCAACCTCGTCGAGGAGGCGTACGAGC
>CAZRJG010000051.1:0-15765 GCA_964600365.1 uncultured Acidimicrobiia bacterium | reverse complement strand
CCGCGGGCGCCCACTTCGTGAAGACCTCCACCGGGTTCGCCCCGTCGGGCACCACGATCGCCGACCTCGTCCTCATGCGTTCCAGCGTCTCAGAGGCGGTCCAGGTGAAGGCGGCCGGTGGCGTCCGCACCCTCGACGCGCTCCTCGCGGTCCGCGAGGTGGGCGCGACCCGCATCGGGGCGACCGCGACGGCAGCGATCCTCGACGACTACCGAGAGCGAACCGGCGCCTGAGTCGCACCGGCGATCGCTGCACCGTGGGCCCCGGCGAACGGCCCGAGGCTGGCGGCGACCACTTGGAGGGCGTCGGTCGGCACGAGCCTCGTCCGGGATCGAAGCTCATCCCGGATCGGACCCAGGATGAGTTCGCCGGCGGCGGCCACCCCGCCCCCGACCACGATGCGGTCGGGGCCGAGGACGGTCACGACGTTGGCGAGTCCGATCCCCAGGTAGCGCGCTGCGTCCTCCACCGCCGACACGCAGAGGGAATCCCCTTCGGCCACACCCTCGAAGACCGACTCCATGGTCTCGCGTTCGGCCGCCGCGCACACGACGGCCGAACGGGTCAGCGCCTCGACGCATCCCCGGTTCCCGCAGCCACAGGGCGGACCGTCCGGCTCCACCGTCTGGTGGCCAATCTCGCCGGCAGTCCCGAACGCGCCGAGGTGCAACCGTCCATCGATCATGATCCCGCCACCGATCCCGGTGCCGAGGGTCATTCCCACGAGCACACGGGCTCCCCGCCCGGCACCGAGGGTTCCTTCGGCGAGGGTGAAGGCCCGGGCGTCGTTGAGCATCACCACGCCCATCCCAGTCCCCTCGCAGAGGCGGTCGGCGAGCGGGAACCCATCCCAATCCCCGGTCGTGTTCGGCAACAGCAGGGTGTGCCCGTTCGTCGCGTCGAACAGACCCGGGACGCCCACGCCGAGGGTACCGATCGCAGGCCACCGCTCCGTGGCCTCCTTCGCCGAGGCGATGAGGGCGTCGGCGACGTCGCCCGCCGTCCCTCGTGCAGGGGTCTCACGGCTGAAGCTGCCGACCGTCGACATCTCGCCGGAGTGCTCCTCGACGACCGCCACCTTGATGTTCGTCCCGCCGAGGTCGAGGCCGAGGTGCTGGGACATCACGAATCCTCCCTGCCGACCACGGCCGTGAACGCATACCGGTCGGCCGCGTAGAAGGTCGACGTGAACTCGAGCGGCACGCCGAACTGGTCGGCGATGGTCCTCGTCTCACTGAGGATCACGCCGGGCGGGTCGAGGTTGAGGAGCACACGCTCCCGCTTTGATGCCAGGCGCGCCCCGACGTGTGCGAGCGCCTCCGTCGGCACCCTGCCGAGTCGCTCGAAGGCGGCGTGGAGCGAGCCCCGCTCGAGGTCGTGGTTCAACACCGAGGCGAGATCAGGCGGCATGACGACACGCTCGATCGCCATGGGGGTGCCGTCGGCGAGGCGAAGCCGCTCGAGCACGATCACCTCGCCGCCCACGGCCCCGGCGAGCGCCGCGGCCTCGTCGTCGGTTGCCTCCGCCGTGCTGCTGCGGAGCACCTGCGACGATGCCACGGCACCACGTCGTCGCATGCTCTCCGTGAACGAGAGCGCTGAGCCGAGATCGCGCTCGAGCCTCCTCGCCCGGGCGAACGACCCGTGTCCCTGCCGCCGCTCGAGGAGGCCTTCGGCCTCCAGCACCTGCATGGCCTGCCGCACGGTCATACGACTCACCGAGAACCGATCGCAGAGCTCCGCCTCCGAGGAGACGCGCGCGCCGGGCTCCGCGGCGGCGACCTGCGCGCGAAGGAACTCGGCGATCTCGAGGTACCTCGGGATCGATGCCACGGGCCCGTCACCTCCTTGCGGCCAACCTCCGGGAAATCCTACCCTCATGTCTAGACATCTAGACAGACAGTGTGTAGGACGGTAGCGCATGACCACACCCTCGCCCGGCGCGCAATGGCTCACGGGGGCACGATCCATCCTCGACCACATCGAGCGGACCCAGATGGCAACACTCGAGGCGGTCGCCGACCGTTGTGCCGAGATCATCGGCGACGGCGGCCTGGTGCACCTCTTCGGGACCGGGCACTCACGGATCCCACTCGAGGAGATGTTCCCCAGGTACGGCTCCTACCCGGGATTCCACCCCATGGCCGAGCTCTCGATGACCTTCCACACGCAGGTCGTGGGCGCGAACGGGCAGCGTCAGGCAATGTTCATCGAGCGCACGCCCGGACTCGCCGCCCAGATCCTCCGCAGCTTCACCTTCAAGCCCGGTGGCCTGATGATCATCTTCAGCACGAGCGGTTCGACCACCGTCCCGATCGAGATGGCGGTCGGCGCACAGGCGCTCGGCCTCACAGTCGTGGCCGTCACCTCGCTGCCCGCCGCGGATGCCTCCGCCGCACCCGGGCCACTACTCAGGGACGTCGCCGAGATCGTCATCGACCTCGGCACGCCCCCCGGGGATGCCCTCGTGGACGTCGGCGGCCCGGAGTCGATGGTGGGCCCCGGTTCGACTATCGCGAACACCGCGGTGGTGAACCTCCTGAAGGTCCTGACGGCCGAACGCCTCCACGCCTCGGGAACGCTGCCACCCGTGATCACGGGACCCGTGCACGTGGGGCCGACGCGGTCGGCTGAGCTCTTCGACGCGGCGTACGACGAACACGGTCGCAGGATTGCGCGGGCCTTGGCCCGACCGGACCCGGATCGTGACCACCCCGACGACACTTGATCCACGATTCCTCATACTTCTGCGCTTGACTGGGACAAAGGTACGGTGGGATGATGCCCTCGTGAGCGCACCCTTCCCGGCACCACCCCCCCCGTTCGGTTCGCCGGGACACCTGCTGGGCCTCGTGCGCGACCAGGCCGGCGCCACCCGAGCCGAACTCGCCCACACCACGGGGCTCGCCCGATCGACGATCGCCCACCGGGTCGAGACGCTCCTCGACGCCGGGTACCTCATCGAGCTCGGCGAGGCCCCCTCCACCGGCGGGCGACGTCCTGCCCTCCTCGACCTCAACGCCGATGCGGGGATCGTGCTCGTCGCCGACCTCGGCGCGACCCATTCACGACTCGCCGCCTGCGACCTCCGAGGAGTCGCCCTCATCGAACACACCGACGACATCGACATCGACCTCGGCCCACACCAGGTCCTCGACTGGGCAACGGAGCACGTCTCCGGGTTCCTCCGGGAGCTCGACCGGGAGTCACACGACGTGCTGGGAATCGGGATCGGCGTCCCCGGACCAGTCGACTTCGAAGCCGGACGGGCGATCCACCCCCCGATCATGCCGGGCTGGCACGACTACCCCATCCGGGAGCGGTTCGAGAATGAGTTCGGGGTCCCGACACTCGTCGACAACGACGTGAACATCATGGCCCTCGGCGAACACTGGGTCATGGACCTGCCGGCCGACGACTTCGTGTTCGTGAAGGTGGGCACCGGCATCGGCGCCGGCATCATGACGAACGGGCACCTCCACAGGGGGCACCACGGTGCCGCCGGCGACCTCGGCCACGTCCAGGTGGGACCCGCCTCGGTCACGTGCCGGTGTGGGAACTCCGGCTGCCTCGAGGCCGCCGCGGGGGGAGCAGCGATCGCAGCCGCCCTGCGGGAACTCGGCATCCGCGCCGCGCACAGCCGCGACGTGGTCCGACTCGTGCGAGAGGGCAACCCCGAGGCCATCGGCCTCGTCCGCCAAGCGGGGCGCCTCATCGGCGAGGCGCTGACCTTCACCGTCAACCTCCTCAACCCGGCGGTCATCATGATCGGGGGGGACCTGGCCGATGCGGGGCGCCAACTCCTCGCCGGCATCAGGGAGGTCGTGTACCAACGGTCCACCGCCCTCGCAACGCACGACCTCACCCTCACGACGGCCACGCTCGGCGACCGCGCCGGGACCGTAGGAGCGGCCGCGCTCATCATCGAGCACGTCCTCGACCCATCCAGGGTGAACCACCACCTCGACACGCTGGCGGCCTCGGCGTGATCACGCATCTCGCCCGGGCCACCGCCCCGACGAACAGAGAGGAACTCCCCCATGCATCTCCGTGACGTGAAGGCAGCAGTGATCGGGGTCGGCTTCATCGGCGTCGCCCACGTCGAGGCGCTCCGCCGCCTCGGCGTCGACGTGGTCGGCGTCGTCGGCTCCACCCCCGAACGCGCACGCGCCAAGGCCGACCGCGCCAATCTCCCGCACGTGTACGAGTCGGTCGAGGCGGTGGCGTCCGATCCCGCCATCGACGTCGTGCACATCGCCACCCCGAACCACGTCCACGCAGACCAGGCCCGAACCCTGCTCGACGCCGGGAAACACGTCGTCTGCGAGAAGCCACTCGCCATCACCTCCGAGGACAGCGCCGACCTCGTCGCACGCGCGAAGGAGGCCGGGGTCGTGAATGCCGTGTGCTTCAACATCCGCTTCTACCCCAACTGCCACGAGGCACGCGCCCGCGTCCAGGACGGTGCGCTCGGCTCCCCCACGTTCGTCACCGGCTCCTACCACCAGGACTGGCTGCTCCACGAGTCGGACTGGAACTGGCGACTGATCCCCGAAGAGGGCGGCGAACTCCGTGCGGTCGCGGACATCGGGTCCCACTGGCTCGACCTCACCCAGTTCGTCTCGGGGAAGCGCATCGTGGAGGTCCTCGCCGACCTGCACACCTTCGTCCCGGTTCGCCGCCACCCGTCGGGTCCCGTCGAGACGTTCACGTCGGCAGGAGCCGGGGACGACCTCATGGAGGAGACGATGGGCTCGGACGACGCCGCGGGCATCCTCCTCCGATACGAGGACGGCCTCCGTGGTGTCCTCTCCATCTCCCAGGTGTCGGCAGGGCACAAGAACTCCGTCTCGTTCGAGGTCGATGGGAGCGAGAGCGCTGTCTCGTGGCACTCCGAGGATCCGGACCGACTGTGGATCGGGCACCGCGGCCGCCCCAACGAGGTGTACCACCGGGACCCCTCCCTCGCCTCCCCAGAGGCGGCCAGACTCATCGGCTACCCCGGGGGACACGTCGAGGGCTACCCCGACACCTTCCGCGCACTCTTCGGGGAGGTATACGCCGACGTCGTCTCGGGCGGGCCGAGCGCCTCCCCCACCTACCCGACGTTCGAGGACGGCCACGACGTCCTCCTCGTCACCGACGCAATCGCAAGGAGTGCCACGACAGGGTCGTGGACACGAGTCGACAGAGAGGAACACTCATGAGGATGGGACTGCTCACCGCGCCGTTCCCGACCGCGCCGCTCGGCGAGGTCGCCGACTGGTCGGCCGCCAACGGCTTCGAGATGCTCGAGGTCTGCTGCTGGCCGAACGACGAGGGCGCCACGCGCCGGTACGGCGGCATCTGCCACATCGACGTCGACGGACTGGGCGACGGAGAGGCAGAGGACATCGTCGGCGACCTCGCCTCCCGGGGCATCGAGATGTCGGGGCTCGGCTACTACCCCAACCCGCTCCACCCCGACGCCGACCACCGTACCGCAGTCGTCGACCACCTCATGAAGGTGATCACGGCCGCCGCGAAGATGGGCGTCCCGGTGGTGAACACGTTCATCGGCGCCGATGGCTCCAAGACGCAGGCCGCGAACTGGGAGGCGGCGAAGCAGGTCTGGCACCCGATCGTCGACCACGCCAGCGAGCTCGGCGTGAAGATCGCCATCGAGAACTGCCCGATGATCTTCTCATACGACGAGTGGCCGTCGGGGCACAACCTCGCGTACTCGCCGGCGATGTGGCGGACGATGTTCGAGGAGTTCGGCGAGACCGTCGGCCTCAACCTCGACCCCTCGCACCTCATCTGGCAGATGATCGACATCGAACGAGCCATCAACGAGTTCGGGGACCGCATCTACCACGTGCATGCCAAGGACCTCGAGATCGACGAGGATGGCCTGTACGACCACGGCATCCTCTCCCTGGGAATGGGATGGCAGGTCCCGCGCCTTCCCGGTCTCGGTGATGTCGACTGGGCGGAGGTCATGAGTGCGCTGTACCGCGTCGGCTACGACGGGGTGATCTGCATCGAGCACGAGGACCGGCAGTTCGAGGCCACCGACGAGCTCATCAAGGCCGGATTCCTGCTCGCACGCAACGTGCTCGCACCATACGTCGTCTGAGGAGAGGACCAACGACATGACCAACCATTCCGTGACCATGCTCGGTACCGGGCTCATCGGTGACTTCTACACCATGACCCTGCACGGGCAGCGCCGCGCCGATCGAGTCGGCGTCGTCTACTCGCGCACGCAGGAGCGAGCCGACGCGTTCGCCGAGCGATGGGGGATCTCCCGCACGAGCACCGACATCGAGGCGGCCATCAACGACCCCGAGACCGACGTCGTCGTCGTCGCGCTCCCCAACCACCTCCACGAGGAGGCGATCCGCCTCGCAGCCGCCGCCGGCAAGGCCGTGCTCTGCACGAAGCCACTCGCCCGCAGCGCCGAGGAAGCGAAGCGCATCCTGGACATCGTGGAGGAGGCGGGCGTCTTCGCCGGCTACCTCGAGGACCTCTGCTACACGCCGAAGGCCCTGAAGGCGACTCGATCGGTCGCCAACGGCGCCATCGGGGACGTCACCTGGGTCAGGTCCCGGGAGACCCACCCCGGGCCCCACAGCGCATGGTTCTGGGACGCGGAGAAGGCCGGCGGCGGTGCCGTCATCGACCTCGGCTGCCACTGCATCGAGATCATCCGCAGCTTCGTCGGCAAGGGAAACCGCCCAGTCGAGGTGATGGCCTGGTCGGACACGCTCGTCCATCCCATCGACGCCGAGGACAACGCCATCGCGCTCATCCGATTCGAGTCCGGCGCCGTCGGGCAGTTCGAGGTGAGCTGGACGTTCCGCGGTGGGATGGACCTGCGCGACGAGGTCGCCGGGACCGACGGCACGATCTGGCTGAACCACTTCCTCCGCACGGGCTTCGAGATGTGGACCGGCGGCGGCGAGGGTGGCTACGTCGCAGAGAAGTCCGAGTCCGACAAGGGTTGGCTCTTCCCCGTCGGCGACGAGGTCTCCGAGCTCGGCTACGTGGACATGTTCGTGGACATGTTCGATGCCATGGACGAGGGCCGGGACCCCCGCGAGACCTTCTACGACGGCTACGTGGTGAACGCCGTCATGGACGCCGTCTTCCGCTCCTCCGAGTCGAGGATGTGGGAGCCGGTGGAACTCGAGTGGCGCCACGGCACCACCCCGCCGATCACCCGCACCCCGGAGCTGTACGAAGGACACACCGTCATCAAGAAGGAGATCCTCCCCGACGAGCGGGTGAAGTACATCCTCCGCCACAAGGACACCGGTGCCTTCTTCGATGAGGTGGTGCAGGGCTGATGCACCTCACCATCCTCCCCGACGCCACGTGGGCGGTGGAGGTAGCGAGCCGCTGGATGGGCTTTCTCCGTGACCATCCAGCGGCTCACATATGCCTCCCCACGGGTGGCACCCCCGAACCCGTCTACCGGGAGGCCGTGGCCCGCGGACTGGATCTCCGCGCCGCCACCGTCTTCATCCTCGACGAGTTCGGGGGGCTCCCGGAGGGGCACCTCGTGCGGTGCGATGCCTTCCTCCGCCATCACCTGCTCACCCCCCTGGGGGAGCGCGCGGGGGCACACCACTTCCTCGACGTCGACGCCGACGATCGGGACGCGGAGTGCGCCCGCTACGAGGAGCTGGTCGGCGGGGACGGGCTCGACCTGAGCCTCCTCGGCCTCGGGCACAACGGGCACATCGGCCTCAACGAGCCCGGAAGCGCTCGCACGTCGCGCACGAGGGCGGTCGACCTCACCCGGTCCACGATCGACGCACTCGACGCACGGCTCGAGGGAACGCCGCCACCCACCTGGGGCATGACCATGGGAATGGCGACGCTCATGGCGTCGAGGGAGATCTGGCTCCTCGTCGCGGGTGAGGGGAAGGCAGAGGCGGTGCGACGCACCTACCTGGGGCCCGTCACCGAGGAGCACCCTGCGTCGCTTCTCCGGTCACACGACAACGCACACCTCATCGTCGACGAGTCGGCGGCTTCACTCCTCTAGAACGCGAGGAAGCGAGCCGGGTTCTCCGTGAACAGGCGTTCCACCGCGTCGGCGGTGAGGCCGCGGGCCATGAGGTGGCCGGGCATCTCGGCCGCCAGCCACGCCAGCCCGGGCACCCCGCCGTGGCGGGACCAGAGCGAACGACGGGCTCCGTCGGTGGCGAGCATGAGGCGAGTGCCGAACCCCTCCTCCACCATCGCCACGACGAGGCGCACCGTCGGCGACCCCGGGGCATCCCACGTGCGCACCCCCTGGTCGTACTCCAGGTACGCGCCGCGCTCGAGCAGGGAGCGGTGGTACGCGGGGTCGTCGACCTTGTCCGTGTGGGAGAGCACGATCCGCTCGGCCGGGACCCCCAGGCGATCGAACGCGTCGAGGTGCGCGTGCGCCCCCCGACCCTCCTCGCAGTGGGTGAGGATGGGGACGCCGGTGGCGGCGTGGGCGAGTGCTGCCGCCTCGAAGACGCGGCGGTCACGCTCGGTGAGGCCCTCCTGGGCGGTCGCCACCTTCAGGATGCCGGCGCGGTGCCCGGTGCGACGGACGATCGGCCCCATGTAGTCGTAGCGGTCGATGCCCTCCTCGACGTCGGCGATGAAGAGGCGTGCCAGCTCGGCGGGGGGCTCCTCGGTCGTCCACGCCTGGCCGGTGTAGTACTTGGGCGTGTGCAGCCCGGTGGCGGCCACCACGTGCACCCCGCTCCTGCGACTCACCTCGGCGAGTCGCTCGACGTGGCGCCCCGAGGCAGCCGGCATGGCGTCGACCATCGTCCCCACGCCGGCGAGGCGGCACGCCTCGGCCTCGGCCACGGCGTCGTCGACCGACGGGAGGTGGATGTGCGGCCACCGGTCCTCGACGAGCGGAGTGTCAATGATCAGGTGCTCATGGGCGTACACGCGACCCAGGTCGGCGGGGTCGATGTCGCCGAGCACCGTCCGTACGAATCCGGTCATGGCGACTCGAGGATCGCGCCGTCGGACCGCAGGCGGTCGGCGATGGCGCCGAACGGGACCGCGCGCACCAGTCCGTCCCCCCGGGCGGCGAGCGCCGCGGTCGTCCCCGCCGCCTGGCCCATCGCCATGCACTGGGCCATGGAGCGCACCGACGCCTGGGCGTCGTGGGTGGCGCTGAAGCAGCGACCGCCGGTGAGGAGGTTGGTGCCGTCGGCCGGGATGAGGGTGCGCAGGGGGATGCCGACGGTGCCGCCATCGGGGAGGTACTCCCACGTGGTCCCCGTCCCCTCCCCGCCATGGTGGTCCTCGATGGGGGCACCGCACAGCCCCACCTGGTCCTCGAACTGGCGGGCGGTGAGCACGTCCGACCGGGTGAGGCGGTAGTCGCCGTGGACCCGGCGCGTCTCCCTGACGCCGACCTGGGTCGAGAACGCCGCGAGCGAGGCGTCGGCGTACCCCGGCACCCGATCCACGAGGAACCGCACGTACTCCAACGCCTGCCGACGTCCCGCCATCTCGGCCTCGGAGAGCACCCACGGGTCGCTCGCATTGCGCACCGTGGCGCCGTCTCGGACCACGTGGTCGAGCCTGGTCATGACGGTGGCGACCATCCCGAGGACCGGCGTGATGTGGTCGCTCCCCTCCCGTCGGGGGAGGTCGTACCCGTCGGCGGCCGCCTCACCCATGAGCCGGTGCAGGTCGTCCTTGGTGATTGTCCGGCGGGCGTCCATGTCGACGTTCACCATCCTGAAGGTGGTTGTGAGCGTCTGTGCGGGATCGATCGACCCCGCGAGCTCATAGGAGTACCCGGCGTGGTGGATGACGTCCCCGTCGCCGCTCGCGTCCACCACGACCTTCGGGCGCACCTCCAGGGGACCGGCCTTCGTCGCGACCCGCAGCGCGACCACCCGGCCGTCCTCCACCTCGACCCCATGGAGGACCGAGTGGAGGAGGACCCGCGCCCCGGCCTCGACAACCAACGCCTCCCACACCACCTTGAGGTGCTCGGCGAGGTAGGTGACCCCGGTCCCCGCACCGTACGTATTGGGACGCTCCACCACCGGCCCGAGTCGGCGGAGGCCGGCGATCACGTCGTCACCGATCCCCCCCACCACCTTCTTGGCCGTGCTCCCCGGGGTGAAGAAGCCGTAGAAGGTGTCGAGGACGGCGGTCGAGTTCCCGCCGAGGAACGGGAGCTTCTCGATGACGAGCACGTCTGCCCCGCCACGTGCCGCAGCGATGGCCGCCGAGGCGCCGTTGGCACCGGACCCGACGATCGCCACGTCAGGACTGAGGATGTCGACCATGGGGCACCTCCGCCAGAGGTTGTCTAGACAATGTAGCACTCAGGCCGCGAAGGTCTCCCTCCCCGCGCACATCGTGCGCTGGACCTCGAGGGCGTCGTCCAGCACGACGAGGTCGGCGGGGGTCCCCGGCGCGAGCGTCCCGAGTTCGGGGCGCCCCACCAGCCGGCTCGGTGCCCCCGCGACGGCGTCGAGCGCGTCCAGGAGGTCGATCCCGTAGGAGACGAGGTTCCGGAGCCCCTCGTCCATGCGGAGGACGCTCCCGGCGAGTGTCCCGTCCTCCAGTCGGCACGCACCGTCCGCGAGCGTGACGGTGAGCCCTCCGAGGAGGTGCTCGCCGTCGGGCTCCCCGGCGGCGGCGATCGCGTCGGTGATGACGACGAGGCGTCCCGGCGCGCACCGATGGGCGATGTGCACCGCCTCCGGGGCGAGGTGGATGCCATCGGGGATGATGCTGAGGTGTAGTCGGTCGCTGGCGAGGGCGGCCCCGGTGATGCCCGGGTCGCGGTGCGACCAGGGTCGCTGCGCGTTGTACAGGTGGGTGACCGATGTCGCCCCGGCCTCCTCACCCGCCGTCGCCTCCTCGGCGGTGGCGTTCGAGTGCCCGATGGCGGCGACGACGCCCCGGTCGGCGAGGAGGCGGATCACCTCGAGCGCACCGTCGAGTTCCGGGGCAAGCGTCATGTGTGCGACCGGTCCGGCCGCGAGGAACCGCTCCACCATCGCAGTGTCGGGCGCTCGGAGGTTCCGCTCGTCGTGGGCCCCGTGGCGATGCGGGGAGAGGAACGGCCCCTCGAGGTGCACCCCGAGCACCCGTGCCGCGGGCGCTTCCACCGAGGCGGCGTGCTCCGCGTACACGGAGAGGGCCTCGACGACGGTCGCCTCGGGGAGGGTGATGAACGTCGGCTGGTACGCGGTCACCCCCGTGGCGGCCATCGCCCGTGCGGCGCGCTCGATCGCCGGCACGTCCACGTCCGAGAAGTCGACGCCGGCGAATCCGTTCACCTGCACGTCGATGAAGCCGGGTACCGCCATGCGCGTCCCCGACCCGGGGAGCCCGACACCCGTCACGACCTCCCCGGTCACCTCGACGTCGCCCTCCACCCATGCACCATCGACGAGGGCTCGCGCCACGCCGAGTCTCTTGCTCTGTTCCATGCGACCATTCTCCCAGACCCCGAGGAGAGGCCAAACCGGTACGCTCCTCGGCCATGAGTGCGTTCTCCCACACCGCGGTGACCTCGGCGGACCCGGCGACGACGTGGGCCGCCCTCCAGCGCGGTGCGACCTGGGAGGGCCTCGGGGGCGTCCGGGAGGTGCGGAACGTGGTGCACGACGGGCAGCTCCTGCAGAGCTTCTCGTTCACCGCCCATGCGGCCGGCCGCGACCACCCCGGGGAGGCGGTGGTGCGCGAGAGTCACGCCCCGGAGTCGTTCGTGCTCGACATCTCGACCCGCGACCTGCAGGGCACCATCACCACCCGGCTCGCGTCGGCCGAGGACGGCACGCAGATCACGGTGACGATCTCCATGGAGCCGAGGTCGATGCTCGTCCGGCTCGCGTTCGGTGCCGTGCAGGCATCCGTCCGGAACGGGATGCCCCAACAGGTCGAGGCGTTCGCCGACCGGATCAACGCATGAACGCTGCCCTCGACCACCTCGTCTACGTGACGAACGACCTCGTCGCATCGAGCGAGGCGCTCTCCGAGACGTGGGGATGCCGACTCGTGCGCGGCGGTTCCCACGAGGGCCTGGGCACGGCCAACTTCCAGGTCTCCCTCGGGGACGACGTGTACTTCGAGCTCATGGGACCCGATCCCGCACAGGGCATCACCCCTCGCCTGGAGCTGGTCGCGGGGTGCACGACCCCGGGCCTCGCCGGGTTCGTCGTCCGGGTCCCCGACCTCCCGGGCACGGTCGAGCGGGTCCGGGCGCTCGGATACGAGCCCGGCGAGCCGCAGCCGATGGCCCGCGTCCTCCCCGACGGCGCGCGCCTGGCGTGGACCCTGGCGGTGCCACCCGAGGAGACCTTCGAGCCGACGATCCCCTTCCTGATCGACTGGGGAGAGAGCCCACACCCCTCGGGGATGTTGCCCGGCGGCGTCTCGTTGCACTCCTTCACGGTGTTCGACCCGTGCCCCGAGCGCCTGCGCTCCATCCACGACGCCATCGGGATCGACGTCGCCATCGAGCCGGGCGAAGCCGGGTTCTCGGCAATCCTCTCGACCCCTCGGGGCATCGTCGAGCTGTAGACCGGGTCAATCGGCTCGACGACGCAGCATCGTCCGATCCAGGTCACGCAGCGTCGGACGCCCGGCCAGGGCCATCGTGCGCGCCATCCCGGCGGTGAGCAGTCCCAGGGCGTGGTCGACGCCTTCCTCGCCTCCCGCGCCGAGCCCGTAGAGGTAGGCCCGTCCGATCCACGCTGCGTCGGCTCCCATGGCGAGGGCCTTGACGATGTCCGACCCACGGCGGACACCCCCGTCGCAGTACACCTCGGCGGCATCACCGATCACGTCCCGCACCGGGCCGACCAGTTCGAAGGGCGGTGGGGCCCCATCCAGCTGCCGACCACCATGGTTGGAGAGGGCGATGCCGTCGACGCCGTGCTCGACGGCGATCCGCGCGTCCTCCACCGACTGGACGCCCTTGAGGACGATGTCCCCGTCCCACCGTTCCCGGAACCACGCGAGTTCGTCCCACGACAAGGCGGGATCGAACTGGTCGGCCACGTAGTCGGCGAGGGTGATCGCCGTCGTTCCGTCCACCTCGAGGCTGCCCGCGACGTTGGCGAAGCGGATGGGCTCGGCCCGGAGGAAGTCCCAGGTCCACGACGGGTGCAGGATGCCGTCGATGATCGTGTCGAGACCGATCTTCGGAGGCAGCTCGAAACCCTTGCGCACGTCCCGCTCCCGACGCCCCAGGACCGCCGTGTCGACGGTGATGATGATCGTGGTGTAGCGCCGCTCCCGGGCGCGCCGAAGCATGTCGGCCACGAGGTCCCGGTCCTTCCAGACGTACACCTGGAACCACAGGTCGGGCCCGCCGACACCGGCGACCTCCTCGATCGAGCGGGTGGAGAGCGTGGAGAGCGCGTACGGCAGACCGGCTCGCTGGGCGGCACGGGCCACGGCCAACTCCCCCTGTGCGTCGGCGATGCGCGTGAAGCCGGTCGGGGCGAGGACGATCGGCGCGGCCACCCGACGACCGAGGATCGTGGTCGAGAGGTCCACCGACGAGACGTCGCGGAGGACCCGGGGAACGAACTCGTGGGCTCGGTACGCCGCCTTGTTCCGCTCGGCGGTGACCTCGTCCTCGGCCGCACCGTCGATGTAGGCGAACACCCCATCGGGGAGCCGACGCTCGGCGAGCGCGCGGAGATCATCGAGGTTCGCGGCCCGGGCCAGGCGCCGCTTGGTGGCGTTCCACTCGAATCGGCGGAGGCGCACCACCGAGCGGAGCGTGTCCACGACACCCATCACGCCACCTCGATCCTGACGAACGCGGTCAGGTGCGGGACGTCGGTGGACGGGACGAAGCCGAGCGCCTCGTAGAACCCGACCAGGCGTTCGTCGTCGTCGGCGAGGAGCACCTTCTGGCGGCAATGGGCGAATCGCTCCAGGCATCGTTCGAGGAGGCGACGCCCGATCCCCCGTCGCTGGTGGCTGGGATGCACGAGGAGGTCCTGGAGGTACATGATCGCGTGGTCGTCCGACACCACGCGGGCAAGGCCGACGAGTGCCCCTTCGTCCCTGGCCGCCACCACGAACCCCGAGTTGGCGACCCCGCGGTGCAGCCCTTCGGGGTCGACGGTGTAGGCGCCCCATCCGTTGGCGTCGTACAGGGCGAGCAGTTCGTCCCGGGACGGTGTTTCCTCGACAAGCTCACACACCAGATGCAGCCTATTCCCTCGGGCCCGGGGCGTCCGCACGGCGGGACCCGGAACCCGGCCCCGACGCCTCCCGAGCGCGCCCTTCCCAACGGACGGCCTGCCGTGTTCGCGTGCCGGTGGAGGCCGACCACGGCGATGCCGCAGCGAACAGGGCGCGGGCACCTCGAGACGCCCACGGGAATCCCGGTCGGCCTGCGCGGATTCGGCCTAGGCTCAGACGACCAGAGGAGCTGGGGCTTCATGGGCTCGCCCCCGACCGGCGTCGTGACGTTCTTGTTCACGGACATCGAAGGGTCGACCCGGATGTGGGAACGCCACCCACACCAGATGCGGGCGTCCCTTGCGGTGCACGACGGCCTCCTCCGGACCGGCTTCGAGCACCACCGGGGCTACGTCTTCGGCGTCCTCGGTGACGGGTTCGCCGTCGCGTTCGCTTCGCCGATCAGCGCGGTCGAGGCCGCCGTCGACGTACAGGCGGCGTTGCGGGAGACGAGGTGGCCGCACGATGAGGAGCTCCTCGTGCGCATCGCCATCGACACCGGTGTGGCCGACGAACGCGACGACGAGTACTACGGCTCTGCGCTCAACCGACTCGAGCGGCTCATGAAGCTCATCGACGGGGGCTCCTCCGTGGTCACGGGGACGACTGCTCGACTCGTCCACGACTACCTGGGCCCCGGGATCAGGTTGGGAAGGCGGCGGGTCGTGGAGGTCGAGGACCTCGCCGACCCGGTCGAACTGCTCGAGATCGTCCCCGACCACGCTGCGCGGACACCATCGCGGAGCGGGTTCGGCTCCTTCCATGGCGACACCGAGCGGGCCCCCACCGATCCCGACCGGTCCCCGCGGCGGTGAACCCGCCCACGGCGCACGGCCACACGAGACAGGAACGACACCTCGCCGAGTATGGAGAACGGGCGCCCCGAGGGGCGCCCGTTCCGTCAAGGTCGTACGAGGTCGCTACTCGTCGGCGCCCTCAGCAAGCGAGGCGGCTGCCGTCCGTGCGGCCTCGGCATCTCCCTCGATCACCTCGGCACGGTCGGTGAGCAGCGTCACCTGGTTGTCGAGGATCTGGAGGAAGCCGCCGTGGACGGCGATGGTCGTCCGCTCGCCGTCGGCGCCGTCCACCGTGACGGCACCGGTCGTGAGCGCGGCCATCACCGGCTCGTGGTCGGCCATCACGCCGATCTCGCCATCGGGCGTGCGGGCCACCACGAGGGTGGCCTCACCCGACCAGAGCGTGCGCTCCGGCGAGACGACATCGACGGCGAAGGACTTTGCCATCAGGCGGCGCCCTTCTCCATCTCCGCAGCCTTGCGCTCGGCTTCTTCACGGCCACCGACCATGTAGAAGGCCTGCTCGGGCAGGTGGTCGAGCTCGCCGTCGAGCACCGCCTTGAACGAGGAGATCGTCTCCTCGAGGGGCGTGTACACACCGGCCTGGCCGGTGAACTGCTCGGCCACGAACATCGGCTGGCTGAGGAACCGCTGGATACGCCGTGCGCGGGCAACGATGAGCCTGTCCTCTTCGGACAGCTCGTCGATACCGAGGATGGCGATGATGTCCTGCAGGTCCTTGTAGCGCT
>CAZRJG010000050.1:0-16208 GCA_964600365.1 uncultured Acidimicrobiia bacterium | reverse complement strand
GCGGGCCTTCGCCGGGGACTCGACGATGATGAGTGGTTTGGGCACGAAGTCAGGGATATTACGTGCGGCGGAGACTTGTCAAGGGCGCGGCCACCTCGTCGGGTGTAGCCCGACGGGCATCGGCTTGCTCCGGGGAGAGCGCCCGGTTCGGGGGTACGCTGACCCGAGCATGGACTCGATGCAGACGCCCCGCACGACGCTCCAGCTCATCCGAAGGGGTCAGTTCGCACGGCTGTGGTTCGCGGGCCTCGTGTCGTCGCTCGGCGATTGGGTGAGCCTGTTCGCCACGCTCGCCCTCGGCAATGAGCTGGGCGGGACCTCGGGTGTTGCGGTCCCCCTTCTCGGGCGATTCCTCCCCGCGGTGCTCCTCGGTGCGGTCTCGGGTGTGGTCGCCGATCGCTTCGACAATCGGAGGGTCATGTACGTCGCCGACTTCTCCCGGGGCGTGCTCGTCCTCGGCCTCGTCTTCGTCAACTCGCTCACCGCGCTCTTCTTCGTGACCCTCTTCATCGAGATGTTCTCCCTCATCCGCCAACCGGCGCGAGAGGCCGCGATGGCGACGATCGTCCTGGAGGACGAGCTCATGAACGCCAACTCGGTCTCGGTGCTCGCCACGTATGGGACGATCCCGGTTGCAGGCATCATCTGGACCGTCTTTGCCACGATCGTTCCCAACGGCGCATGGACGTCTGCGTTCGTCTTCGACTCCGTGACCTTCATGGGATCGGCCGTTCTCATGCTCATGCTCGACCTTCCCGTCAAGGCGACGATCAAGGAACGGGAGCGGCGGGGGTGGAGCCTCCGTGACGCGTTCGGCGATTTCGCCGAAGGGATCCGCTACGTGGCCCAGCATCCGCGCGTCCGCATTCCCGTGTTCGGCATCACCGGGGCGCTGTTGGGGGGAGCGGCGCTCTTCGTGCTCGGCGAGCCCTTCAGCCACGAGGTCCTCGGGCTCGGATCTCGGGGCTTCGGGATCGTCGCCGCGTCGCTGGGTCTCGGTGTCGCCGCCGGGGTGTTCCTCGCCAACGCCTTGGAGCGGCTCTCCCTGGAGATCGAGTTCGGTTTTGCGATCTCGCTCGCACTCGCAGGGCTCGGTGTCTTCCTCGTGGCGTTCACCGACCTCCTCGGCACGGCCGCTGCGGGAGCGGCGGTTGCGGGACTCGGAACCGGCGGCACATACGTGCTCGGCTTCACCGCCATCCATGCAGCCGTGGACGACGACCTCCGGGGGAGGACCTTTGGGGCGCTGTTCACCCTTGGCCGGGTGGCCGTGGTGGTGGTGCTCCCGATTGCTCCCCTCGTCGCAGTCGCAGCCGATGGCGTGCTCGTCGGTGAGCTCTCCAACGGCATCCGGTTCACCCTCGCCCTGTCAGGAGTGGTCGTCTCCGTCGCCGGGATCCTCTCCGCGTTTGCCACGTTCCGCACGCTCACCACGGGTTCAGCCACGTGAGTGCATATGTGGCATTCGAAGGCGTCGAAGGCGCGGGGAAGTCGACGGTGATCGCAGGGGTTGCGCGACTTCTCGAAGCGGAGGGCGACGAGGTGGTGCTGGTCCGAGAGCCGGGTGGCTCAGAACTCGGGGAGGGGATCCGCGAACTCCTCCTTCACGGCCCACCGATGATCCCGTGGGCCGAGGCGCAGCTCTTCGCCGCCCAGCGCGCCCAGCTCGCCGAGGAGGTCATCCGGCCGGCCCTTGCGAGGGGTGCATGGGTGCTGGGCGATCGCTCGGTCTACTCCTCCCTCGCCTATCAGGGCCATGCCCGCGGACTGGGCATCGAGGAGGTCCGCGCGGTGAACGAGGCCGGGCTCGGTGGGACGTGGCCGGATGTCGTGGTGGTGCTCCACACCGATCCGGAGGTCGGACTCCGGCGGCAGCGCGTCGCCGACAGGATCGGGGGGGAAGGCCTCGCGTTCCAAGAGCGTGTCGCCGAGGGGTACGCCGCCCTCATCGAGGCGGAGCCGGAGCGATTCGTTGTCGTTCGGGTCGACGACAGTGATCCCTCGACGATCGCCGCCACCGTGTGTGGCATGCTTCGTTGGTGAGGGCGATCGGGCAGCACTTGGAGCGCGTCGATGTTCGGTGAGATCATCGGGCACGAACGACTCCTCCATCTCCTTGGCTCGGAGTTGCGCCGTCCCGCGCAGTCGTACCTGTTCGTGGGGCCTTCAGGAGTGGGGAAGGCCTCGGTCGCCCGTCGGTTTGCTGCAGGCCTCCTCTGCCCCGACGAGTGGCGGCACCACGACCCTTGCCGTTCGTGCCGTCGGGTGGAGAGCGGCAACCACCCGGACTTCGCCTTGGTCGAGCCTGACGGAGCCAGCCTCGGGGTCGACGCCGTGCGTGCGGCGGTGCTCGCCGCCAACCTCACCCCCGTGGAGGGGGAGCGCAAGGTGTTCGTATTCGACGAGGCCTCGTCGATGACCGATGGCGCAGCAAACGCCCTCCTCAAGACGCTCGAGGAGCCGTCCAAGAGCACCCACTTCATCCTCATCGCCGACTCCGAGGAGGATCTCCCGCCCACGATCGCGTCTCGGTGCCGTGTCCTCCAGTTCGGCCGCGTCGGCGAGGGAGTGGTGCGTGCGGGCCTGGTCGAGCGAGGTGTGGGGGAGGATCGCGCCCTGGAGGCTGCACGCATCGCCGCCGGGCGCCCGGGCCTCGCCATCCTCCTCTCCTCCGGCGATCGCATCGCCGAGTTTCGCACGACGTGGATTGGTGTCCCGCCCCGGGTCTCGTCCGATCCGGGGGATGCGAGTCGCCTCGCATCCGATCTCGTTGATTCGACCGCACCGCTCCTCGACACCCTCCGGGAGCGGCACGCGTTGGAGGGGGCGACGACGAAGGCCAGCCGCGATCGTCAGCAACGTGAGATGCGGAGGGCCGGCCAGGAACTCCTTGCGAATGGTCTCGAGCTCCTTGCGTCCGTGTACGCCGACGCAGCTGCCTCGCAGTTCGGCGGCGCCGTGCGGAATGCCGACCTGCCCATGGCCGACCTCATCGCGACCACGCCGCATCAGGCCGTCCGCAATGCCGAGGCGTGCCTCGACGCGGTGATTGCGCTCAGGCGCAACCAACGGCCCTCCCTCGTCTTGACGTCCCTCGTGATGGAGCTCGCCGATGGCTGAACGCTGGGCAGCCTCGTGGCGGCTTGTCCGGCCAGCCGCGTGGCTGCTCTCCAAGCTCGGCTTCAGGATGCGCGTCGTAGGGCGTGACCGCCTCCCTCTGCGGAGCGCAGTGCTCGCGGTGAACCATTACTCGTTTCTCGACCCGCCGCTCGTGGGGTTCGCCTACGGGCGCCCCATCCGGTTCCTTGCCGTGCACAGCCTCTGGGGCATGCACCCGTTGTTCGACCGGCTGATCGACCTGTTCGGCGCGGTGCCGCTGCGCAGTGAGGGACGGCCGGTGCGGGCCCTCCGGCTCGCGATCGGTCACCTCCATTCGGGCGGGATCGTGGGAATCTTCCCTGAAGGTCGTCGGGTGGTGGAGTTCGGTGACGAGGCGGCCCGGCGTGGTGCGGCATGGCTCTCGTGGAAGACCGGTGCGCCCCTCGTTCCCGTCTATGTCCACGGCTCGGAGTGGTCGCTGTCCCACCGCCATCCCCCGTTCCGCTTCATCCCGATCGTCGTGCACGTGGGCGCTCCGATCGACCCGGCCGATCATCCGAGCGGCCGGGAGGCGATCTCCTCGATGACGGAGGAGTGGATGCGTCGCATGGAGGAGCTGCGCCACGAGGCGCGGACCGGGGGCGCCGGCGGGCTCTCGACCGGGTGAGTACATTCGCGGTGGATTCCCCGCGGTGGTGATCCCCGGCGTCGGTGATGGTGCATGGCCTTTGGACTCGTCGATCGGCGAGGTCGAGGTGGGCCCCGCCCCCGGGATGATCCTGCCGCTCAACGACGATGGCCCCCACACCAGCGGGGGCCATCGTCATGGAGCCGAAGAGGGGATTCGAACCCCTGACCTGCTCATTACGAGTGAGCTGCTCTACCCCTGAGCTACTTCGGCGGATGGGCGACGGGATGATAGGACGGTGCCCATGGTTGCGTGCCCGGGGCAAGCCCCTCCGAGCCCCTACCGCTGGTCCTCGAGGAACTCCTTGAGGCGTGTCAGCACATCCTCGGGGCAGTCCTCATGGAGCTGGTCGCGCACGCGTATCTTGAACCGCCGCTCGAACTCGTAGGCCGCCTCGCAGTTCGAACAGGCGCGGAGGTGCCACCGGATCTTCGCCCGGGCGATCCACGTCATCTCGCCGTCGATGAACGGATACACCTTCTCGACTGCTTCGGAGCATGGGCTGTGCTCACTCATGCGGTGCCTCCACGATCCCTCGTTCCACGGCCACCTCGTGCAACTCCTTCTGGAGCGCCTTTCTTCCACGGTGCAGCCGGGACATGACGGTGCCGATCGGTACGTCGAGGATCTCTGCGATCTCCTTGTAGGAGAAGCCCTCGGCGTCGGCGAGAAGGATGGGGAGCTGGAAGTGCTCAGGGAGCGAGCCGATGGCGTCCTTCACCCGGGCGTCGACGATGGCCTCCAGTGCCGACTCCTCGGCCGAGGCAGTGGCCCCGGAGTCGTCGCCGGCCTTGAGCCTGCGGTAGAGGAAGAAGTCGCCGGCGTCGTCGATGTCGACTTCGTCGGGACGTCGCTGGTCCCGCCGGTACTTCGAGATGTAGGTGTTCGTCACGATGCGGTACATCCACGCCCGCAGGTTGGTCCCGGCGGTGAACGAGTCGTAGGCCCGGTACGCCTTGAGGAACGACTCCTGCAGCACGTCCTCGGCGTCGGCGGGCGCCCGGGTGAGGCGCAACGCATGGGCGTACAGCTGGGATGCGAGTGGCATCACGTCGCGTTCGAAGGTGGCTTGATCGGCCATCGAGAGGGCAGGGTAGGAGTCGTTGGCGACGCAGCGGACACCGGGGAGGCCGATCGCGACGTCCTGCTACGATCGCCCCGTCATGCGACGACTCATCCCGTTCTTGCTGTTGCTCGGCGTCCTCATCACCGTGCTCGCACCCGTTGCGACCGCAGGGGGGGAGGTCGATGACGAGGCCCCGACCGTCGTCTCCGACGTGGATCCGGCCGTCGTGCAGGACCTCTTCATCGAGGACGAGCCACCCACCCCGGCCTGGACCTACCGGTTCATGGTCCCGCTGCTCATCGCGATCTCACTGCTCGCCGTCGTCGGGACGACCGTGCAGTACTTCCTCCGGGTTGTCCGGAGCCGCTACCAGCCGGTCGAGTGACCACTTCTGCCGGCCCCTGGTCGCTCGCGGCGCTCATCGGGGGTCGCGTCGCCGGGTCTGATCCCCTCGGCGCCTCCTATCACCGCGACTCCCTCGCCGCGGGACTCCCTGCCCTCATCGACGAGGTGGCGCCTCTCGTGGCGGAGGAGACCCGCCTCATCGGCCCCGGGTCACCGGACGCAGCGGTGATCGACCGCCCCGAGTGGGTTCGGCGCAACCTCGGCTTCCTCTCCCACGTCCTCGAGCGGGCAGAAGAGGCCCACGGGGTGCAGTCCCCGGGAGCAGAGGCCGTCGCCGCGCTCGAGTCGGCGACCCTGCTCGGCATCCTGGGTCGCAGGGTCCTCGGCCAGTACGAGCTCGTGGTCCCCTCCGGAGAGGACGCCGACACGATCTTCCTGGTGGCCGACAACGTTCTCCACATGGAGCGGGCCAACCAGTTCATCCCCCGCGAGTTCCGCACGTGGATCATCCTCCACGAGTGCACCCACCGAGCGCAGTTCGAGGGTGTGCCGTGGATGCGGGGCTACTTCCTCGACCTCGTCGATGGGTTGGTCGGCGCCTCGGGGCTCGACGCGGCTGCTATGGAACGCGTCCTATGGCGGTTGGTGGAGTCCCTCCGCGGTGGTGAGCCGTTCATCGATGAGCGCGGGTTGTTCGGAGTCGTCGCGTCGGAAGAGCAGCGTGAGCTCATCGATCGGGTGCAGGCACTGATGAGCCTCCTCGAAGGGCATGGCCACGTTGTCATGGACCGACTCGGCGAACGGCTCCTCCCAACCCAGGAGCGCATGTCGAGGATCCTCAAGCGCCGCAGGGCGGATCCCAAGCTGGCACTCCTCATGCGGGTCACCGGCCTCGAAATGAAGTTCCGCCAGTACGAGGACGGCGAGCGGTTCGTCCTAGGCGTGGAACGACTCGCTGGCTGGGACGCCCTTGATGCCGTGTGGACCGGACCCGATGCAGTGCCGACCCTCGAGGAGATCGCCGACCCGGAGCGTTGGCTCGAACGGGTCGCCTGATGGATCCCCACCCGGTTGCTGCAGCCCTCCTCGACGGCCGCCCGGGGGTGGTGGCGCTCAGCGGGGGCGCCGACTCCGCCGTTGCAGCGTGGGCCTGTGGTCGGACCGCGGTCCGTGCCATCCACATCCACCACGGGCTGCCCGGCTCCGATGTCCTTGCCACGGCTGCTCGTGGGGTCGCCGATGCCCTCGACCTCCCCCTCTCCGTGGTGCGGGTGGATGGGCCGACCCACTCCGAGACCCTTGCACGGGCGGCAAGGTGGGGGGCGATCGCCGGGGAACTGGCTCCCGGAGAGGTGGTGGTGACGGGGCACACGAAGGACGACCAGGCCGAGACAGTGCTCCTCAACCTCGTGCGGGGCACGGGTCCCGAAGGCCTCGGAGGCATGCGCCAACGCACGACGATCGTCCGCCCCCTGCTCGGAATGGGGAGGGCCGAGGTGCGGGCGATCGCGGAGGAGCATGCCCTGCCCTTCACCGACGATCCCGAGAACCGCGACCCACGCCACGCGCGCACCGTCGTCCGTGCGCAGGTGCTCCCCCTGCTCACGACCCTCAATCCGGCCGTCGTCGATGCACTCGCCCGGACGGCCGCGCACCTCGCCGAGGTGGAGGTGGCCCCCACGACCATGGCGACCGGCTCCGGGGTGGCACGGATCCCGCTCCCGTTGCTCCGCGTCGTGGGCCGCCAGCGTGCCGTCGCCACGGTCAGGGCAGCCGTGCGGGCCATCCGGCCACCGCATCCCCCGACGGCGGAGGAGGTGGAACGCATCCTCGGCGTGGTCGATGGGGGACGGCGTGCCGAACTCGAGGGAGGCCTCACCGTGATCTGCGACCGGACCAGCCTGCGGATCGGCCACCTCCCGACCCCACCGCCTCGTGCGCCGCTCGTCGACGGCATGGTGTGGGGCGGATTCGCCTTCTCGGTGGTCGACGGGCCGGGAGGCGCAATCTCGCCGGCCCGTGCCCTCATCGACGCCGGTCGGCCCTGGGAGGTCCGGGGGGCCCTTCCCGAGGATCGCATCGACATGGGGTCGGGCCACAAGGCCGTGTGGGACGCACTCGCCGAGGCCGGCGTTCCCGCCCCGCTCCGTGCCGCCTGGCCGATCGTGGCGGACCGCGACGTGGTGGGATGGGTGCCACTCGTGCGGCGGGCACCGGATCCGCGTCGCATCGATGGTCGCTACCTTCTGGTCGACGTCGTGGAGGAACGCTGGTGAGGATCGAACGCACACTGATCTCCGAGGAGGAGATCGCGACCCGCATCGCCGCCATGGGTGCGCAGATCTCTGCCGACTACGACGGCAAGGACCTCATGGTCGTCGGCGTCCTCAAGGGTGCCTTCATGGTGATGGCGGATCTGGCCCGGGCCATCACCATCCCCGTCGAGTTCGACTTCATGGCCGTGTCCTCGTACGGAGCCGCCACGCAGACCTCCGGGGTGGTGCGCATCCTCAAGGACCTCGACAGCGAGATCGAGGGGCGCCACGTCCTCATCATCGAGGACATCATCGACTCGGGCCTCACGCTCTCCTACCTCATCCGGAGCCTCAAGGTCCGGCGTCCAGCCTCCCTTACGATCGCCGCACTCCTCCGCAAGCGAGGGATCCAGCGCGTCCCGCTCGACGTCGAGTACGTTGGTTTCGAGATCGGCGAGGAGTTCGTGGTGGGGTACGGGCTCGACTACGACGGCAAGCTCAGGAACCTCCCGTACATCGGGATCCTCGACACGTCGAGCATCTGAGCGCTCCTCCATCTCCGTATCAACCCCACTAGAAGGTCGGCCCGCATACCATGCGAGGCCCCGGGAACTTCGAAAGGGACATCGTGAATCGAACCGTTCGGACAGTTGTCGTCTATGCGGCCGTCATCCTCCTGATGGTGTTCGCCGCCCAGTCGATGTTCGAGCGCGCCGCAGGTCCCGAAGAAGTCACCTTCGACCAGTTCACCGCAGCGATCGAGGACAGCCGGCTCGAAGCGATCGCGATGAACACCGCGGCAGAGACGGTGACCGGCTATTTCGAGTTCGACGATGCCACCCCACTGGTCGAGCAGGTGGCCGACATCTGGGCGACCTACCCCAAGGGCCTCGAGGAGCAGCTCACGCAATCGGCCCGCGACCGGGGCATCCCCCTCTCGGTCTCCGCCGAGGAGCAGGTGGGCCTCTGGACGGTGGTGCTCGGGTTCCTCCCGTACCTCCTCCTCTTCGGGTTCATGATCTTCATCTTCACCCAGATGCAGGGCGGCGGGAACCGCGTCATGCAGTTCGGGAAGGCGAAGGCGAAGCAGATCGGCAAGGACCACCCCAAGGTGACCTTCCAGGACGTCGCCGGCCTCGACGAGGCGATCGAGGAGCTCGACGAGATCAGGGAGTTCCTCCAGAGTCCCGCCAAGTTCCGTGCGATCGGCGCCAAGATCCCCAAGGGGGTCCTCCTCTTCGGCCCCCCCGGAACAGGCAAGACGCTCCTCGCTCGTGCCGTCGCCGGCGAGGCGGGCGTCCCCTTCTTCACCATCTCCGGTTCGGACTTCGTCGAGATGTTCGTCGGCGTCGGTGCAAGCCGGGTGCGCGACCTGTTCGAGCAGGCGAAGGAAGCCGCTCCGGCGATCGTCTTCATCGACGAGATCGACGCTGTCGGACGGCACCGTGGTGCCGGCCTCGGTGGCGGGCACGACGAGCGTGAGCAGACGCTCAATCAGCTGCTCGTCGAGCTCGATGGGTTCGAGGCGAACTCCGGCGTGATCGTCGTAGCCGCCACGAACCGCCCCGACATCCTCGATCCCGCGCTCCTGCGTCCCGGACGGTTCGACCGACAGATCGTCGTGGATCGGCCCGACCTCGGTGGCAGGGAGAAGGTCCTCGGCGTCCACGCGAAGGGCAAGCCACTGGAGCCCGGAGTCGACCTCGCCGTCCTCGCCCGCCAGACACCGGGGTTCACGGGTGCGGACCTCGCCAACCTCATCAACGAAGCTGCACTCCTCGCTGCCCGAAAAGGCAAGCAGACCATCGGCATGGACGACCTCGAGGAGTCCATCGACCGGGTCATCGCGGGACCGGAGCGCAAGAGCCGGGTGATGAGTGAGGACGAGCGGAGGCTCACCGCCTACCACGAGGGCGGGCATGCCCTCGTGGGCTTTGCCCTTCCGCACGCAGACCCGATCCACAAGGTCACGATCATCCCCCGTGGTCGGGCCGGCGGTTACACGCTGGCGCTCCCTGCGGAGGACCGGAACTACTCGCGGAGGAGTGAGCTCGTCGATCGCCTCGCGATGCTGCTCGGTGGCCGTACGGCCGAGGAGATCATCTTCGGCGACCCAACGACCGGTGCGGGCAACGACATCGACAAGGCGACCGACCTCGCCCGGAAGATGGTCATGGAGTACGGCATGTCCGACCGCCTCGGCCCCATGAAGTACGGCCAGGGCGCCGGCGAGGTCTTCCTCGGCCGCGACTACGCCCGCCACCAGGACTACTCCGACGAGGTCGCATCGCACATCGACGAGGAAGTACGCCGCCTCATCGGCCGAGCCCACGAGGAAGCCCGTGAGATCCTCACGACGCACCTCGACGCACTCCATGCGATCGCTGACGCCCTCCTCGACAAGGAGACCCTCGACCGGGATGAGGTGTCGGAGGTGTTCTCCGACGTGCCCAAGTGGCTCCACGCCGAGAACGGCTCCGGCCGGATCGTGCACCCGCCCCAGACGTCCGAACAGACGGTGGCGGCTGCGGCCACCAGCGAGTGAACGGTTCCGTCCGTCGGGTCGTCACCCGTACCCGAACCCTCGTTCCCGACCACTTGGCCCTGATCGTCGGGATCGTCAACGCGACGCCCGATTCCTTCAGCGGTGACGGTGTCGGAGACGATACGGACGCCACCATCGCCCACGCGCTTCGGCTCGTCGAGGCCGGGGCCGACCTCATCGACGTCGGCGGTGAGTCCACCCGACCGGGCGCAGATCCGGTCCCCGTCGAGGTCGAGTTGGCAAGAGTCGTGCCGGTGGTCGAAGCGCTCGCGGAGCGGGGCGTCCCCGTGTCGGTGGACACTTCCAAGCCCGAGGTCGCCAATGCCGCTCTCGAGGCCGGTGCGGAGGTCGTCAACGACGTGACTGCCCTGGCTTCCCCGGGCATGGCCGAGCTCGTGGCCGGGGCCCGGTGTGGGGTGGTCCTCATGCACATGCAGGGCACGCCGCGCACGATGCAACTGCAGCCGCAGTACGACGATGTGGTGGCCGAGGTGGAGTCGTTCCTCCTCTCACGGGCAGATGCCGCGATCGAGCAGGGCGTCGATCCCGATCGGATCGTGATCGACCCCGGGATCGGATTCGGCAAGACCCTCGACCACAACCTCGCCCTCCTCGCTGCGGTCCCTCGGCTCGCCTCCCACGGGTTTCCGGTCCTCATCGGGCACAGTCGCAAACGGTTCATCGGGACGCTGACCGGGGTGGAGGAGCCCGCCGGACGGGATGCGGCGACGGCGGTGCTCTCGGGTTTCGTGGCTGCGAACGGGGCCGCAGCCGTGCGGGTCCACGACCCCGAAACGACCAAGGTCGCACTGCGCATGGCCACCGCTATCGTGCGCCCTCCCAGTCCTCCCGAGAGGTGCTCCTGACATGGCCACAGGCCTCATGCCACGCGAATTCACCTGGGTGATCAAGGGTCGCCTCGCCGTTTCCGAGCGAGTCGGCGGCTACGGCGACCACCACCGGAGGATCCGGCGCGAGGAGGAGCTCACCTGGCTCTCCGAGCAGGGTTTCACCGCCATCGTCTCGTTGTGCGGATCCACGGAGGGACTCGGCCACTACGCCGAAGCCGGCCTCGACGCCATCCACCTCCCCATCACCCCCGGGACCGAGTCCGAAACGGCGTCACAGTTCTTCGACCGCCTCGGGAGTGCGCTCTCTGCGTCGGATGCCACGGTGCTCGTGCACCGCGACTTCATCGACGACACGATCGTCGGTCTGCTCGGCGGGTACCTCGTTGCGTCGGGGTTGCTGGAGAGCCCGGTGCAGGCCACCGCGATCATCCAAGAGATCTCCGGTCGGCCCCTCGGCCCGTTGGGCCGATCCCTCATCCCTACGGGCTAGTCGCGACCCCTGCGGATCCGGACCGCGACGTCATCGATGTCGTGTCCGATCGGTGCGTCGGGCTTGTGCACCGTCACCTCGACGGCGTGCACCGCCGGCCATCCGCCCAGGACCCGATCGGCAATGGCGCCCGCTACCGCCTCGATGAGGTCGAACGGCGGGCCCGCCAGTACCGCTACGACCGCATCGGCCACCGCCCCGTAGTCGATGGTGTCCGGGAGGTCATCCGATCGGGCGGCCACGGAGAGGTCGACGTCGAGGACGAGGTCTGCGGAGAACCGTTGCCCTTCCCTCCGTTCGTGCTCGAACACGCCGTGTCGTCCCGTCGCGGTGAGGCCGGTCAGGAGGATCGCGTCGTGCATGCCCCGATCGTACGCAGGCGAAGGCCCGTCCTACTACCTTCCCCCAGATGACCGGATTCGAAGGGCCAGCCGAAGGATCGACCGATGCACTCGTCGCAGCAGGCGTCCGGGAGTTCGTCTCCCAGATCTCCGGCTCTGCCGACCCCGACCTGATCGAAGAGGCGACCCGGCTCGTCGACACGGTGCGGCTCACGGCCGGCGAGGTCCTCGTCGAGCGGGGTGACCCCGCCGATTCGGTGTACTTCATCGTCACCGGTCGCCTCATGGTCGAGGACCCCCGGGGAGGACCCCCGAAGCAGCGCCTCGGCAGGGGAGAGATCGTCGGTGAGATGGGCGTCCTCTCCGATGCGCCGCGGAACGCAACGGTGCGCGCCGACCGCGATGCCATCCTCGCCCGCCTCTCACGGGAGGCGTTCGAGCAGCTCGGATCCACCTTCCCCGGATTCGGCCTCGGCGTGGCGAGGGTTGTGACACGACGCCTCTCCACCCATCGCCCTGCCGACCAGACCGTGCACACGGTGGCGGTCGCCGTTGCCCATCCCGGCGTCTCCTCAGGCGCGGTGAGTGAGCAGCTCCGCTCCACGATGGAGGAACTCGGAGCGACGTCGCACCTCACGGCGGAGAAAGTCGACCTGCTCCTCGGCCAGGAGGGGGCGTCGGAGGCAGCCCCCGGTTCGTCGGGCTGGTCGGAGATCTCCGACATGCTCGACGTCGTCGAGGCAGCGAACGAATGGGTGCTCCTCGAGGCCGGCGACCAGCCGGGTGCATGGGCGACCGCGGCGCTCCGCCATGCCGACCGGGCGCTCGTGGTCATGTCGAGCGCCGCCGACGACGCCGAAGCGGATCGTGTGCGTGCGTTCCTCGAGGGTGCAGGACCGGCCTCTCGCCGGGGAAAGTGGCTGGTCGTGGTCTGGCCCGCCGGGACCACGCTTCCCCACGGCACGCCCGAATTGCTCGAGCGATTCGGGGCCACCCGGGTCCTCCACGTCCGCGAGGGTTCTGTTCGTGATGTGGCCCGTGTGGCCCGCCTCGCAACGGGCACTGGTGTCGGGCTCGTCGTCGGTGGCGGTGGAGCCCGTGGCTTCGGTGCACTCGGCGTGTATCGGGCGATGGACGAGCTGGGCATCCCGATCGATGCCGTCGCCGGGGCGTCCATCGGCGGGACGCTGGCCGGCGGCATTGCCCTCGGCCATGGTCCCGCCGACCTCGAGGCGATCTTCTCGGAGAGCTTCCACAACGTCCTCGACTACACGCTGCCTCTCGTCTCCCTCGTCGGCGGCCGCCGGATCGCGAGGGAAATCACGCGACACTTCGGCGACGCCGACATCACCGACCTCTTCCTCCCCTTCCTCTGCACCTCCACGAACATCACGACCTCCCAGGCAGTGGTCCACGACCGTGGGCCGGCCACGAAGGCGATTCGAGCCGGACTCGCAATCCCCGGGGTGATCCCACCGGTACCCCACGAGGGTGACCTCCTCGTCGACGGCGGAGTGCGGAACAACCTCCCGATCGTGCCGCTGCGGGACACCGGCCTCGTGAACACGATCATCGCGATCGACGTGGCGCCCCCCGTCGGACCGAAGGCGCGCCACGACTACGGCCTGAGTGTCTCGGGCTGGGAGGCCCTCCGTGGCAAGGCGCGCAAGCTCCGTTTCCCCGGCATCACCGCGCTCCTCCTCCGGTCGATGATCGTGGCGTCCCTGGCAGATCGCGACCGATTGGTGGAGGAGGGCTACGCGGACCTCTACCTGGACCTCGACATGCGGGGGATCTCCATGCTTGCGTTCAACGAAGTGCCCTCGGTGGCGAATGCCGGCTACGAGGACGCCCTGCCCCGACTCACGGCCTTCCTCGCCGAACGAAGCGCCGACTGACCACCCGGATGGCCGGGTCGCACCGGTCGGCCAACCGACCCCTCCCACTACCCTCCCGCTGCATGACCGAAGAGCCAACCGCCGGAGGCGAGGAGACCCTCGAAGAGGAAGCCAACCGCCTCGTAGCGATTCGCCGCGAGAAGATGCGTGCGATCCGCGACGCCGGCGGCGACCCGTACCCGGTCGGGATCGCGCCTCCCTCCGATACGGCTGCGGGCCTCCTCGCTGCCCACGCGGGACTCCAACCGGGGGAGGAGACCGGGGTCATGACCCGGGTCGGTGGGCGGATCATGAACGTCCGGAGCTTCGGGAAACTTCGCTTCGCCGTGCTCCAGGACGCAACTGGGACCATCCAACTCTTCGTGGCGAAGGGCGCCATGTCGGACGACGACTTCTCACGGTTCGACGCGCTCGATCACGGCGATGTCGTGGTGGCCGACGGAGAGGTCATCACGACCAAGAAGGGCGAGCTGAGCGTCAAGGTCGCGACCTTCGACCTGGCAGCGAAAGCCCTGCGTCCGCTCCCCGACAAGTGGCACGGGCTCCAGGACAAGCAGACCCGCTTCCGACGCCGCTACCTTGACCTCATCGTCAACGACGAGGCCCGGGGCATCGCGATCGCGCGGGCGCGGATCGTCGCTGCCCTCCGCAGGGCGTATGCGGACGAGGGATACCTCGAAGTCGAGACCCCCATGCTCCAGGTGCAGCCGGGAGGGGCAATCGCCAGGCCGTTCGTCACGCACCACAACGCCCTCGACATCGACATGTACCTCCGGATCGCCCCGGAGCTCTACCTCAAGCGACTCGTCGTGGGCGGCCTCGATCGGGTCTTCGAGGTGAACCGGAACTTCCGGAACGAGGGCATCGACCAGACCCACAACCCCGAGTTCACGATGCTCGAGGCCTACGCCGCCTGGTACGACGTCGAGGACGTGATGTCGATGTGCGAGCGGGCGATCGTTGGTGTCGCCGCCGAGGTCCTCGGAACGACGACGGTTCCGTTCGGCGATGAGACCCTCGACCTGACCTCGCCGTGGCCCCGCCAGCCCATGGCGGACCTCGTGTCCGAGGCCTTGGGAGAGGACGTGTCCGCCACGACCGACCGGGCGCACCTCGCTGCGCTTGCCGAGGAGCGCGGGATCGCGGTGAAGGAGGGCTGGGGGAGTGGCAAGCTCCTCACCGAGCTGTTCGAGGAGCTGGTCGAACCGCACCTCACCGGCCCCGTGTTCATCGTCGACCACCCGGTCGAGACCTCGCCGCTCGCCCGGAAGCACCGCACCAAGGACGGCGTCACCGAACGCTTCGAGCTGTTCATCGCAGGGTGGGAGATCGCCAACGGCTTCACCGAGCTCAATGATCCCGATGACCAGCGTCGACGGTTCGAGGCCCAGGCCGCCGCCCGTGAACTCGGCGACGACGAGGCCCACGTGGTCGACGAGGACTACCTCCTCGCACTCGAGCACGGCATGCCCCCGACGGGCGGCATCGGCATCGGGGTGGACCGCCTCGTGATGCTGCTCACCGACACGACCTCCATCCGCGAAGTCGTGCTGTTCCCCCACCTCCGCCCCGAGTAGCTCCACCGCCACGCAGGTCCCCCCTTCAGGGGGGACGGGACCCGTGCGCGAAGCGAACGGGAGGGGGGTGACGGATCTTCCTCCCCCCTCCCACGCCACGGGCTCGGATCCCTAGCCTTCGTCCATGTCCACTGCCGTCATCGCGCTCGGGTCGAACCTGGGGGATCGCCGGGAGACGCTGCGATCTGCGGTGGGGGCGCTGTCCCGACTCGGGCAGATCTCGGCGGTGTCGTCGCTGTACGAGACGGAGCCGATCGGTGGTCCCGAGCAGGGCCCGTACCTCAACGCGGTGCTCGTCCTCGAGACCGAACGCGATCCCCGTCGCCTGTTGTCCGAGCTCCACGCCATCGAAGGTGCCCACGGGAGGGAACGTCGCACGCAGTGGGAGGCTCGGACACTCGACCTCGACCTCATCCTCTACGGCGACGTGGAGATCGACGAGGAGGGATGCACCGTTCCGCACCCGCGGGCGACCGGACGACGGTTCGTCCTCGAGCCACTCGTCGAGGTCATGCCCGATGCGACCTTCCCCGACGGCACCACAGTGACCGAGGCCCTCACCGAGGTCCTCGACCAGGGCCTCGAACGCCACGGGCACGACAACTGGTGGCGGCACGGGTTCCGGAGCCGTGGCGGCTGGTGGGTGGTGGGCCAGGTGGTCGGCATCGGCGCCTGGGTGGTGGCTGCGGTGCTCGATCGCGCCCGCTTCGAGGGCCCGATCGTCTTGGGGATCGGGGCAGTGCTCTTCGGTGCCGGGGCGGCACTTGCCTGGCTCGCGCTCCGGGGCCTCGGGAGCAACCTCACCCCGTACCCCGAGCCAATGCGGTCGGGCGAGCTCGTCGAGACTGGCATCTACGCCCACGCCCGGCACCCGATCTACGGGTCCGTCGTGCTCGTCGTCGCAGGGGCGTCGCTCCTTGTGGGATCGGCCCTTGCGCTCATCTTCACCGCTGGCCTCACCGCGTTCTTCTGGACGAAGGCAGCGAGTGAGGAGGAGCGATTGCTCGCCAGGTACCCGGACTACCCGGCGTACCGCTCGAAGGTGCGTTGGCG
>CAZRJG010000049.1:0-16254 GCA_964600365.1 uncultured Acidimicrobiia bacterium | reverse complement strand
GGAGGCCGCGGACCGCCTCGGCTGCCTTGTCGAGCCTCGTCGTGATGACCGACGAAGGGGTCGAGTTGTGCGCCACTACGCAGCCTCCTCGTAGCTCGTCGTGGCGAATCGGCGTTCCCGCTTGCGGACGTTCCAGTCGAGCGCCCCCCGCTTCCACACGTAGGCGAGCGTCTCGAGGACGAAGAGCGTGAAGACTCCGACAGTGGCCACCCCGTACCACTGCAACTCTGGGAAGTTCGCCGCCCAGGCGAAGAGGAAGATGATCTCCACGTCGAAGATGACGAAGAGCATGGCGACGACGTAGAACTTGACGGGGAACCGCTGGGAGGGCTCCACCTCGGGGACGATGCCGCACTCGTAGGGCGCCAGCTTCTCTGCGCTCGCCGGACCGCGATTGGAGATCCAGCGTCCGAGCAGGACGCTGATCAGGACGAAGCCGACCGCCAGCACGAGCATGACGACGATCGGTAGATACGAGGCGAGGTCCATCGGCAGGAGGCTCCTTCCGGCCCGGAGGTTAGGGATTCGCCAGGATGATGACCAAGTTCACAATCCAGTCGCACGGGTCGCTACGTCCGCTATCGATTGCAGCGCCGTAGCCTCGGTGTCATGTCCTCACCCGACGAAGTGCTCGAGCATGCTCGCGGCTCGGATCTCCAGCTCCTCGGCCGTGGGTGGGATCTCGTCAAACGGCAACTCGGTCGCGCCCGGCGGGAGTTCTTCATCGGCTTCTTCGGAAGCCTCCTCTTCGCCATCGCGACGATCGCCTCGTCCTATGTGATCGGCTGGGTGACCGACGAGGTCCTCGTGCCCTCCGTCCGGTCGGGGGACGTCTCCACCGCCTTGCTCGCCGGCGCAGGCGCAGCGCTCCTCGGCGTGAGCATGATCCGCGCGGTGGGCATCGGCCTCCGCCGAGACGGCGCCTACCAGGCCGACGCCCGCCTCCAGCAGGTCGACCGCGTGGCCGTCACCGATCGCTACCTCTCCCTGCCCATCGAGTGGCACCGACGCCACCCCACCGGGCAACTGCTGTCGAACGTCAACTCGGACGTCGAGGCGTCGAGCAGGATCGCAGCACCGCTCCCGATGGCCTTCGGCGTCGTCGTGATGGTGCTCGTGACGGCGGTACTCCTCGTGCTCACCGATCCCTTCCTGGCCATCGTCGGACTGCTCATGCTCCCGGCGATCGCCATCGTCAACTACATGTTCCAACGCAAGATGCGCATCGTCGCAGCGAGCGCCCAGCGGATCCGAGCCGAGGTGGCAGAGATCGCCCACGAGTCCTTCGACGCCGCACTCGTCGTGAAGACCCTCGGCCGAGAGGACGAAGAGGTCGGTCGCTTCGGGGAACGCTCCGACGCCCTCCGCGACCGCATGGTCGACGTCGGTCGGCTCCGTGCCGCCTTCGATCCGCTCGTGGAGTCGATCCCCAGCCTCGGCATCCTCGCCGTGCTCACGGTGGGCGCCTGGCGCGTCGACCAGGGCCTCATCACCGCAGGCACCCTCGTCACCTTCGCCTACCTCTTCGGGCTCGTCGCCGGGCCGATGCGTGTGTTCTCCTGGCTCCTCGGGCAACTGCCGATGGCGGTCGCGGGCATGGACCGCATCGAGTCCATCCTCCAGGAGAAGGAATCGGTCGGCTACGGCTCGACCATGGTGTCCGGGAACGGCACCGGGGCAGGCGCCCAGGCCGAAGGGGTCCGCTACCGCTATCCGACCTCCGAGGGGGCCGACCTCACCGACGCGGCCGTCGCCGACGCCGAGGACGAACGGCGGGGTATCGAATCGATCAGCCTCGAGGTGTCGCCCGGCAAGACCGTCGCCATGGTCGGGCCCACCGGCTCCGGGAAGTCGACGATCGCCCAGCTCATGGTGCGGCTCTTCGATCCGAACTCGGGCTGCGTCAGCCTCGACGGGCACGGCCTCGCCGAACTCGATCGAGATGCCCTCGCGGAGAACACGGCGATCGTCTTCCAGGAGGCCTTCCTCTTCGATGACACCATCGCCAACAACATCACACTCGGCGGCGACCACCCCATGGAGGAGATCGTCGCCGCAGCCACACTCGCCCAAGCGGACGCATTCATCAGGGAACTGCCGGAGGGGTATGAGACACACGTGGGGGAGCGCGGCACCTCGCTCTCCGGCGGCCAGCGCCAGCGCATCGCGCTTGCCCGAGCCCTCATCCGGGCGCCGCGCCTGCTCATCCTCGACGACGCCACCTCCGCAGTGGACCCCTCGGTGGAGGGCGCCATCCTCGACGGCCTTGCCGAACTCGACACCACGGTCGTGATCGTCGCCTACCGGCGTTCCTCGATCGTCCTCGCCGACGAGGTGATCTTCGTCCAGGACGGCCGGGTGACCGATCGTGGGACCCACGACGAGCTCTACAGCCGGCTCCCGGCCTACCGGGGCCTCATCGACGCCTACGAGAGCCCGGACTGATGGCCGCCGAACGCACCAAGAAGAGCGCGATCGAGACGGTACGTCGCGGGCTCAGCCTCTCCCCCGAGCTCCGCATCGGACTCGGGGTCACCCTGCTGCTCGCGGTCGTGGCCACCGCCGGCCGGATGATCACCCCGATCGCCGTCCAGCAGGTGATCGACTCCGGACTCGTCGACGACAACGTGGACATGGCCCGGGTCATGGCCTTCGTCCTCATCGCCCTCGCCGCCGTGGCGATCACCGCCGCGTGCACCGGGTTCATGCACCTCCGACTCGCAAAGGTCACCGAGACGGCACTCTCGGGGCTCCGGGTCCGTGCGTTCCGCCACATCCACGACCTCTCCATGCTGCACCAGGCCTCCGAGAACCGAGGTGTCCTCGTCTCCCGGGTGACGTCCGACGTCGACCAGGTGAGCCGATTCGTCCAGTGGGGCGGGATCATGCTCATCGTGTTCGGGGGCCAGGCGCTGCTCTCGCTGATCGTCATGTTCGTGTACTCGGTGCCACTCGCGACCGTCGTGGTGCTCTGCCTGCCGATGATCCTCGCGACGATGCGCTGGTTCCAGCGTCGCCTTCAGAAGGCCTATCTCCTGGTACGGGAGAAGGTCGGGCGCATGCTCGCCGTGCTCGCAGAGGTGGTCGTGGGCGCCCCGGTCATCCGGGCGTACGGGATCGAGCGCCGGACGAGGGAACGCCTCGGATTCGCCATCGAGGACAACCGGGTCCATTCGGTGAAGGCAGGCCGGCTCTCGGCGTGGTTCTCGGCGGCAGGCGAACAGATGTCATCGATCGTCATCGCTGCCGTGCTCGTCGTCGGGACGATCCTCGCCGTGCGCGGGGTCGAGACAACGGGCACCGTGGTCGCCTTCCTCTTCCTCGTCCAGCTCTTCATCCAACCCGTGCAGATGCTCGGCGAGGTCATCAACGAGGCCCAGACCGCCGTCGCAGGTTGGCGCCGGGTCCTCGACATCCTCGACATCCCACCCGACGTCGCCGACCCGGGCACCGACGGCATCGACCTCCGCCACGAGCCGCTCGAGGTGAGATTCGTCGACGTGGCCTTCCGATACCCCAAGTCGGGGGAGGTTGCTGCCGAGGCCACGGGGCACCTGGCCATCTCCGACGTGAACGTCACCCTGGCCCCCGAGAGTCGGGTCGCCATCGTGGGCGAGACCGGTTCCGGCAAGACCACCTTCGCCAAGCTCCTCACCCGACTCATGGATCCCACCGAGGGCCTCGTCCTCCTCGGAGGGATCGACGCACGGAAGATCCGGTTCCGCTCCCTGCGCGACCGGGTGGTCATGGTCCCCCAAGAAGGCATGCTCTTTCGCGGCACCATCCTCGACAACGTCCGGATGGGCCGGTTCGACGCCTCGGAAGCCGACGTGCGGAAGGCATTCGTCGACATGGGACTCGTCGACTGGCTCGACGACCTCCCACTCGGCCTCCGGACCCCCGTCGGGGAGCGCGGCAACGCCCTCTCCGTCGGCGAGCGCCAGCTCGTCACACTCGTGCGTGCTTCGATGGCCGATCCCGACCTGCTCGTCCTCGATGAGGCGACGTCGGCCGTCGACCCCACCACCGAAGTCGCCATCAATCGAGCCCTCTCGACCCTCACCGAGGGCCGCACGGTCGTGACCATCGCCCACCGCCTCTCCACGGCCGAGGCCGCCGACCGAGTCCTCGTCTTCGATGAGGCGAAGCTCGTCCAGGACGGCCCCCACGCCGAGCTCGTCGCCGAAGGAGGCGTGTACGCGCGTCTCTACGAGAGCTGGCAGCGCGGCACTCGGGAGTCCACCTCGACGTAGGTCTTCGGCTCACTACCACGCAGGTAGTCGCCGCGACGAAACGTCCGACTCATCACCACGATCATCACGCTCGGCGCCGCCTACGACATGACCCTCGAGGAGCTCCGCCTCGAGGCCTCCTACCCGGCCGATCGCGCAAGCGAGGCGGCGCTGCGGAGGCTCGTCGGCGCGTAGCGTCTCGGTATGGACGCACTCGCCGAGCGCGAGCGCATGGTCGACCAGCAGCTCATCCGCCGCGGTATCGCCGATCAACGGGTCCTCCGTGCGATGGCAGAGGTACCCCGGGAACGATTCGTCCCCTACCGCCTCAGGTCACTCGCCTACGCCGACCGACCACTTCCCCTCGATGCAGGGCAGACCATCTCGCAGCCGTTCATCGTGGCGAGGACGGCCGCGCTCCTCGAACTCGGTTCCGATGACATCGTGCTCGACGTCGGGACCGGAAGCGGGTACGCGGCAGCCGTGGTGAGTCGGATCGTGGCCGAGGTGTGGTCCATCGAGTGCATCCCCGAACTCGCCGAGTCCGCAGGGAGGCGACTCTCCGACCTCGGATACGACAACGTGACGGTGCGAACCGGCAATGGCCGGGACGGATGGGCCGAGATCGCACCGTTCGACGCCATCCAGGTCGCAGCAGCATCTCGCGACGTCCCCGTGCCGCTCACACGCCAGCTCGCAATTGGGGGGCGACTCGTCCTTCCCCTCGGTGATGACTCCTCCCAACGCCTCACGGTCGTTCGCCGTTCCGGTGCCGAGAGGTGGCAGCAGTCCCGCTTCGACCGTGTGCGCTTCGTCCCGCTCGTGGGCGGCTGATGTCGCCGTTGCGAGCACCCCCTGCTGACCGACCCTCGGGTCAGAGCACTGAGTCGAGGATCCGCTGGATCACGAAGACGAGGATCGGGACGCCGATCGCAGTGAAGAACGCCCGGAACGTGCCCGCGCTCCACGGCCAAGAAGGAATCGCGCGCAGCGTCTCCCCCATGCGGAGGAGGCCTCCGAGCGCATCGTCGAGCCCCTTGAAGGCGTCGGTGTTCCCGTCCTCCAACTCGGCATACATGCGACTCCGGACCTGTTCGACGTGCTCGGAGTTCACGGCGAGCGCCTCGTCCTCTGCCTCCACGATCCGGGCGTGGGTGCCGAGGAGGGGGAGCACGAACGACGCCACCGCGGCAGCCGACGTGAGGAACACGCCGATCCAGAGCTCCGATCCCCCCGAACCGATCTCGAGTACCAGTTCGGAGACGAGGTTGAGGCCCATCACTGCGAGGTAGACGAGGCCGATCCGAGCCGTCACTCGCGAGAACCCGTACAAGGGATTCAGGTGGAAGACGTTCACCCTTCCCGAACGGAGCAGGCGCGCAATGCCCGCCGAGAGCCGGAGCGTGTGGAAGGCGAGGAGCGGCCCGGACGCATACGAGAACGAGAGCGTCGGGGCCTGGGCAAGGCGCGCCATCGGGTTCGTGAATCCTGCGAACTCGACGACCGTGAGACCCAGGTAGAGGAAGAGGGACGAGAGACACCAGCCACACGAGGTGGGCGCCGAACGCCGGCATCGTCGTGAGCCGGAACACCTGTTCCTCGAACTCGTCGTCCGATCCTTCGAAGAGCTCCGTGAATCTGCGAGAGGCGCTCAGGACCTCACGGTCGAGGCAGGCAATGGCCGCGTAGACAATGATCGACCAGAAGGAGTTGACCAGCACGTAGGGACGACGCTGCACGGTCTCGAGGCCCTCCTCGAGCAACGTCGCGGTTGCCGTGAGCCCCACAGTGACGAGGTAGACGCCCACGTACACGAGCCTCCGGCAAGGGTGCCCGTCCATCCAGTGGAGCACCCGATCGAACACCGAGGGTCGGTACGGGAGCGCAGCGTCATCCATGCGCTGGGAGCGGAGAGGAGGACCGGGTGCGGGAGCCGATACGTCCCACTGTCGAGCTCCGACACCTCTCGATGCAGATCCCCCCGGAGGGGGGACCCGCTCCATGGGCGTCGCATAGCCTCTTGCGATGGCCATCTACGCAGTGCCCTTCTTCATGGGCGACCCCATGCCCGGATTCCGGGTTCCCGAGCCACATGAGGTCGTCAGCCCGCGGCTCGAGGAGCCGACTCCCCAGGGGCGCATGGCAACCCTCTACCGGGAGCTCGCCTATCGCGTCGCCGCCGACCCGGGGGTACCCGTCGTCTATGCGGGCGACTGCGTCTCGATCATCGGCGTGACCGCGGGGCTCCAGCGACGCGGGGTCGACGCCTCGCTGCTCTTCTTCGACGCCCACGGTGACTTCCACACATGGGAGACGAGCCAGTCGGGGTTCATCGGCGGGATGCCCCTCGCCATGGTCACCGGGCGGGGTGAGCAGACGATCGTGGATGGGGCCGGGGCCCGGCCCCTCGCCGAACAGCGGGCGTGGCTGGTGGACGGGCGTGACCTCGACCTCGGGGAGGACACGTCCGTGGCAGGCGCTGCCATCCACCACGTGCCGGTCTCGGACGTGCTCGCCGCCCTGCCCGAGGGCGACCTCCACGTCCACATCGATGTTGATGTGGTGGATCCCAACGACATGCCTGCGGTGAACTACCCCGCCCCCGGAGGACCGTCGCTGGAGGAGGTGCGCACGGCCGTCGAGGCCATCCACGGCACCGGCCGGGTCCGGGCGTTCTCGATCTCGTCCTGGAACCCCGCCCTGCGGGGAGCCGAGCGGGCGGCCGATGCGACCGACCACGTGGCGGAACCCTTCCTCTAGGTCCTGGGGCCCCTGAACACGAAGGCCGCCATCGTGATGTCATCCGACTGGACGGCCGCTCCCACGAAGGCCGCCACCTCGAAACGCACGGCGCGCAGGAGGCCGATGGCATCGGCGGGTTGGGCGTCGTCGAGGACCTCGAGGAGGCGCTCGTCGCTGAACAAGTTGCGATCCTCGTCCTCCGCCTCGGTCACCCCATCGGTGTAGAGGAGGAAGCGATCGCCCGGCTCCAGCGCGATCCGCCCCAACTCGTAGGGCGACTCGTCCCAGATCCCCACGAGCATCCCGGAGTGGACGTCGAGGTACTCGAACGATCCCCGTGCGTGGGCGAACACCGGACGGTTGTGCCCACCGTTCACATAGAGCATCTCCCCCGTGGACACATCCACCACCACGACGAACAGCGTCGTGAACATGTTCTCGTCGTTCTCGGCAGCGAGCTCGGCGTTGATGCTCCGCACGATGTCGTCGAGGGGAGCGTGGGTCCGAGAGGTGAGGTGCACGCGCAGCCGGGTCAACGCCTCGACCATGAAGAGGGAGGCCGGCATACCCTTGCCGGACACATCGCCGATCACGATCGCCACGCGCTCCTCATCGAGCGCGAAGACGTCGTAGAAGTCGCCTCCGACCTCGCGTGCCGCTTCCATCGACGCGGCGATGTCGAGTTCGAGGTGCTCCGGCAGCAGGGGATCCCGCGAGGGGAGCATCCCAGCCTGGATCCGCCTCGCGTGGTCGAGCTCCTGGGCGAGCTGCCGGAGTTGGAGCTGCTGCTCGAGCACGGTGCGTGCCGACTCGTGCTGGCGCCGCATGCGGGCCGTGAGGATGGCGAGCAGGTTGCGGGCGACCGTCGGGTGGGCAGCCGTCATGTCCCAGAAGTCGTCCTCACCGATCTGGAGGACCGTTGCGGGGCCCTCTGCGATCACGTAGGCAGAGACCGGGCTCCCGTCGATGATCGACATCTCGCCCACGCTCTCCCCCAGTTCCACGGGGAACGACTGGGGCGAGTTCGGATCGTCGAGCGCGACCCTGAGGTCACCGTCCACGAGCGCATAGAGGTGGTGGTTGGGCTCGCCGGGGGTGAGGAGGATCTCCCCATCCGCGAGGACCCGCTCGGTGAACCGGGCTTGGGCTCGCGCGGCCTCCTCATCGGGAAGCCCCTCGAAGATGTGGATGCGGGCATCGGCCATTCAGGCAGCGCCCCGGGCGAAGACCATGGTGAGGCGGTTCTTGCCGCCCCTCCGCTCGTACCGGAGGTCCTGCGTGTAGCTCCTGAACAAGTGGATTCCCAACCCGCCGATGGGGGCGTCGTCGAGGGACTGGGCGAGCCTGACCTCCGGCGCCTTGAGCGGGTTGAAGGCCTTTCCGTCGTCCTCGACGAGCACGTTCACGATCGGGCCGTCCGACTCGACGAAGACCACGATCTCATGCATCTTCTCGTCCTTGAATCCGTAGTCGATCACGTTCGTGACCGCCTCGGCGAGGCAGAGGTCGATCTTGAACGCAAGCGACTCGTCGAACGCGAGTCGCTCGGCCGTCGATGCGACCCACGTGCCGAGGCGGACGATCTCATTGCGGTCCTTCTCGAGGATGATCGAACGGATGACGCCCATCTCGGGCCCTCCCGGTGGCTCAGCCGAGGTGGTCGCTGAGGGTGCGCACCGCAGCCTCGCGGTCGTCGATGATCGGCACCATGTTGTCGATCCCCGAGGTGACGAGGACCGAGCGAACCAGGTCGGTGGGCTTGTGGAGCACCATCTTCCCGCCCCGACCGGCGAGCGCCTTGGCAGCCGACAGCAGGGTGCGGATGCCGATCGACGCGATGAAATCGACGCCGCTCATGTCAACGAGCACTCCTGCTCGCTTCGTCGCCGCCACTGAGGTGAACGGCATATCGATCTCGGCGGCACCCTGGATGTCGAGGCGGCCGGTCAGCGCCACCTCGACGAGGTCCTCGCCGATCTCCTTGGATTCGAACTGCATGTCGTGGTCCTCGTGCTTGCCCTCGGCGCCACCTTTCGGCACCCGCGGCGACTATACCTCTGCCGGGTTCCGACGCACCCGGCGTCCGAGGGCTAGTCGGCCTGCCGCCGGAGGCGGGCGTTGACCACGGCCGGGAGATCCGCCAGCTCGAGGGCGGCGCCAGGGCTCGCGGGCCGGACCCTGATCCGGGCATCCACCGCCACGACGCCTTTCCCCGGCTCGAGCACCTTGACCGGGTTGAGGTCCATCTCGACGATCTCGGGACAGATCCCCACCATTGCCGAGACCCGCAGGAGGATGTCCTGCACCCCCTCGATGTCGCCCTTCGGCAGGTTGCGGTATCCGCGGAGCAACTTCGCGCCACGAATCCCGTCGACCATCTGCACCGCATCGACGTCGGTGATCGGCCAGAGCTTGAACGTGACGTCCTGCATGATCTCGACCATGATCCCGCCGAGGCCGTAGACGATCAGCGGTCCGAAGTTCGGGTCCTCGGTGACGCCCACGAGCACCTCGTGGCCACCCTTGATCATCTCCTGCACGAGCACGCCATCGACGTCGTCGACCGCCGTTGAAACCACCCGATACGCCTCGCGCACCTCCTCCTCGGTCTCGAGGTCGAGGGCGATACCGCCACTGTCGCTCTTGTGGAGCGCGGACTCAGCGATGACCTTCAGGACGACCGGTCCACCGATGTCCGCGGCCGCAGCCACCGCTGCATCCTCCGAGGTCACGACGGCCTCGTCCGGAACCCGGATCCCGTGGAGCCCCAGCAACTCGGTGACCTCCCCGGGCTCGAGCCAACCGCCGTCGGGGCCGAGGCGTGACATGGCCTTGATGACGAGCCGCTTCGCTTTCTCGTTCTCGATGCGGTCCATCTTGGGGACCTCGCCGGGGTCCGCCTGCAGCCACTCCCCGTACCGAACGGCCTTCTCGAGGGCGACGGCGGCGTCCTCCGGGAACTGGTACACGGGCACAGTCGTCGACTCACCCCGCAGGTACTCCGACGCCTCGGCGACCTGCATGAAGACCGCCATCAAGGTGGTCTCCCCCTGGTACGCCTCGGCGACTTCGCGCACCACCTGTCCAATCGCCTTCTCACCCCCGGCCGACGTCGGCACGTAGAGCACCATGACGGTGTCGACCTCGCCCGAGTGCAGCAATCCCTCGAGTGACGTCCGGTACTGGTCGGGTCCTGCGCCGGCGATCATGTCGATCGGGTTGGCGGTCGAGGCCTCCGCCGGGAGGTGCTCCCCGATGCGGGCACGCAGCTGGTCTGAGAGCGCCGGGAGTTCGAGCCCCCGCCCCTCGAGGGCGTCGGCGGCGAGGATCGCCGGGCCGCCGGCGTTGGTGACGATCCCGACCCGCCTTCCCTTGGGGACCGGCTGGTTGGCCAGGAGCGACGCCAGGCTGAACATCCCCTCGAGGGTGTCGACCCGCATGACCCCCGCCTCCTCGAACAACGCATCGACTGCGATGTCGCGAGACGCCAGGGCTCCCGTGTGCGAGGACGCCGCGCGGGAACCGGCGCCGGTGCGACCGCTCTTCACGGCGATGATCGGCTTCTTGCGAGCGACCCGTCGAGCCAGACGGGTGAAGCGCCTCGGTCCTCCGAAGGACTCGAGGTAGAAGAGGATGACGTCGGTCTGGGGATCGTCCTCCCACAGGGCGAGCAGGTCCGATCCGACGATGTCGGCCTTGTTGCCCACGGAGATGAATTGCGAGATCCCCAAGGCGTTGCGTCGGGCGAACTCGAGGATGGCAATGCCGAGGGCACCCGACTGGGACGACATCGCGATGTTTCCCTTCGGCGGGTACACCGGGGCGAAGGTGCCGTTCATGTTGATGGACTCGGACGTGTTCAGGAGGCCCATGCAGTTGGGTCCAACCATCCGCATCCCGTGCGAGCGCACGACCTCGAGGAGCTCGGCCTCCAAGTCGGTGTTACCCACCTCGCCGAACCCGGCAGAGATCACCACGACGCCGCGCACGCCGGCCTCGCCGCACTGGCCGACGGCTTCGATCACGTGCTCTGACGGCACGACGATGAACGCGAGGTCGATCCGCTCCGGGATGTGGAAGATCGATGGGTAGGCCCGCACGCTCTCGACGACGCGGGCAGTCGGGTTGACCGGGTAGACGGCGCCGTTGAACCCGGTGGTGATGAGGTTCTTGAAGAGCGTGTTGCCGATCGCGCCACGCCGCGTCGAGGCCCCCACCACGGCGATCGAGGTGGGGAAGAACAGCGGGAGCACCGATGCGGCCACGGCGCGACGTTCCCGGTCCTCTGCTGCGGATCGCGCACCCTCCGTGTACTGGACCGGGAAGTCGACGGCGTAGACGCCCTGGTCAAGGGTCCGCTTCAACTCGTATCCGGCGTTGCGGAAGACCCGAACCATCCGTACGTTCTCGGCGAGGACGTCTGCGGTGAACCGACCGATGTCGTGTTGGCGGGCGTGGGCGGTGAGGAGTTGGAGGAGCGCAGTGCCAATGCCCCTCCCCTGATACTCGTCGGCGACGGCGAACGCCACCTGTGCCGAACGGGGGTCGTCGGCGTTCCGGTCGTACCGGCCGACAGCAATCATCTTGTCGCCGTCGAGGACGATGAGGGCCATCCGGTCCTCGTAGTCCACGTTCACGAAGTACTCCGTCTCCTCCTCGGTGAGCGCCTCCTTCACCTGGAAGAAGCGGAAGAACCTGCTCTCTCGGCCCAACAGGTCGATGAAGGCTCGGTGCCGAGCCTTGTCGTCGGAGCGGATCGGACGGATGTGGACGACATCACCGTCCTTGATGACGACGTCGAGTTCGTATTCCGATGGGTAGGAAGTCACGGTCCGAGGCTACGCGCACTTCGAACACTGTCCAGGGTGCGCACCTCAGTGGGTGTGGCACCCTTGCACATGGACTGGATGACGTTGCTTCGGCGATGGGGCCGTGTCACCGCAGGGATCTTGCTCGTCCTCGTGGGCATCGTGGGCATCGTGCTTCCGATCATCCCGGGCGTCCTCCCGATCCTGGGTGGCCTCGCCCTCCTCGCCCCCGAATCGCCGCTCGTGCATCGCCTCCTCGATCGATTGAAGGCACTCGCCGGGAACCTCGGGTCGAACAGGGACACCCAGCCCGAATCCGACTAGAGCAGCCCCGTCACCTCGTCCCTCGTGCCGAGTGACGCCTGCACCCCGTGACGAGTCGCGGCGAACGCACCCGCTGCGCACCCCCATCGCATGGCCTGCTCGATCCCGGCTCCTTCGGCGAGCACGGTCGCGAACACGCCGCAGAAGGCATCCCCGGCACCGACCGTGTCGACGGCGGTGACGACGGGCGCCGGAACCCGGAATGTGACCGTTCCGTCCACGATCGCCTCGGCACCATCGGCTCCCAGGGTGCGGACCACGGTCCCCCGGAAGCCGTCGAGTCCACTGCGCACGGCCCCGAACTCGCTCTCGTTGACGATGAGCACATCGGCACGGCCAAGGACCGGCTCCGAGAGGGTTCGGGCCGGTGCGGCGTTCACCACCACCACCCCCGCAGCGTCGAGCACGACCGCATCGACGGTCTCGGGCGGGATCTCGAACTGGACGAGGACGGCATCGGCGCCGTCGAACCGGACGTGCTCGGGCGCAAGGCGACCGTTCGCACCCGAAGCGACCATGATCTGGTTCTCCCCGGATGCGTCCACCATGATGAGCGCCAGGCCCGTCGGGACGTCCGGGAGTCGAATCACCCCGGTGAGGTCCACCCCGGCCTCGTCGAGGAGCGCAAGGGCGAAGTCGGCCTCCGCGTCGTCCCCGGTGGCCGCAACGAAGGAGACGTCGGCTCCGAAACGCGCCGCGGCCAGTGCCTGGTTGGCACCCTTGCCCCCCCGATGACGCTCGAGGGATGCGTTCACGACCGTCTCACCCTGCGCAGGGAGTCGGTCGGCGGTTGCCACGAGGTCGAGATTCGTGGAGCCGACGACGGCGATGCGAGCCATCGAGCGAGCCTATCCGAGACACCCCGCGCCCGCTCGCCTACGCTCCATCCCGTGACGAGGCCCGTGCTCATCGACACCGATCCCGGAGTGGACGACGTCCTCGCCATCGCCATGCTCCTGGCATCGCCCGAGGTGGAAGTGGTCGCGCTCACCACAGTGCAGGGAAACATGTCCGTGGACGTCTGCACGCGCAACGCCCTCCACTTCCTCGAGGTCGCCGAACGCACCGACATCCCGGTGGCGATCGGGGCGGCCGACCCGATCGCCATGCCGTTCCGGGGAGGGGCTGCCTTCGTCCACGGTCCCGATGGCCTCGGCGATAGAAGCGTCCCCGAGCCACGCACCGCTCCGGTGGACGAGGACGCCGCCGACTTCATCATCCGGACGGTCCGCGAACGTCCCGGCGAGGTCGTGCTCGCCCCCATCGGCCCACTCACCAACCTCGCCCTGGCGCTGGAGCGCGATCCGGGCATCAGCAAGCTCGTGCCCGAGGTCGTCGTGATGGGCGGGAACGCCTACACGAAGGGCAATGCCACGCCCGCGGCGGAGGCGAACATCTACAACGACCCGGAGGCGGCGGAGGTGGTGTTCGGTGCCGACTGGCCACTGGTGATGCTCGGGCTCGACGTCACCGATGCAGTCGCCCTCTCCGGCGCGCACCTTGCGAGGATCGCGGGCGGCACGACGCCGATGCACGCCCTCCTCCGAGAAGCGAGCGCCTTCTACCAGCGGTTCCACGAGGAGCACATCCCCGGATACGACGGGCTCTGCCCCCACGACGCGACCGCGCTCGCCTGGCTCATCGACCCGTCGCTGTTCGACGTCGTCCGCCGTCGGGTGAAGGTGGGGATGGAGGGACTCGGTCGGGGCAAGACGTGGCCGGCGGAACTCCACTCGATGCCGGCGTACGACCCGTGGCGGGATCGACCCGAGGTGACGATCGCCGTCGGCGTCGACGCGGCCGCCACGGCCGACCTCATCACCGAGCGGCTGGTCACATTCGGCTGAAGACCCCTTTGATCAGGTGTGGGGGATCTTGCCGAGGCGGCCCGCCTCGAAGTCCTCGAACGCTTGGATGAGCTCGTCCTTCGTGTTCATCACGAAGGGGCCGTACCGGGCGATCGGCTCGCGAATGGGGAGTCCGCCGAGCAGGAGCACGTCCACCTCGGGGCTCCGTGTCTCCTGCATCTCGTCGGCAGTGATCGTGATCGAGGTCTTGGCCTGCTGCTCGATCCGTGGGCCGTCGAATACCACGAGCCGCCCCATCCCCGCCCGGCGCCGCTCGGAGCCGAAGGTGGCCTTGCCGTTGAGCACGTAGGCGAGGGCGTTGAAGTCGGCCCTCCACGGGAGGGTGATCCTCGCTCCGGGTTGGAGCGTGGCGTGGACCATGACCATGGGAGTGAAGGTCGAGCCGGGTCCCTGGTGGCCGTCGAGGTCTCCGGCGATCAAACGGAGCAGCGCTCCGCCATCGTGGGAGGTGAGGAGGGTGACGTCGCCCCCGCGCAGGTCCTGGTACTTGGGATCGAGCCACTTGTGCTTCGCAGGCAGGTTCACCCATAGCTGGAAGCCGTGGAAGAGCCCGCCGGACATCACGAGGTGCTCCGGGGGGGCCTCGATGTGGAGGATCCCCGAGCCGGCGGTCATCCACTGTGTGTCGCCGTTCTGGATGGTGCCGCCACCGCCGTGGGAGTCCTGGTGGTCCATGATCCCGTCGATCATGTAGGTGACGGTCTCAAAACCACGGTGGGGGTGCCACGGGGTGCCCTTGGGCTCACCCGGGGCGTACTCCACCTCTCCCATCTGGTCGAGGTGGACGAACGGATCGAGGGCATGGAGGGGAACGCCGGCGAAGGCTCGCCGGACGGGGAAGCCCTCGCCCTCGAAGCCCCGGGGAGCCGTGGTGACCGAGACGACACCACGGTCCGCTGCGGCCATCGGGTCGGCGACGGAGGGGAGGGCCAGCGGGTTGTCGACAGTGATGGCAGGCATGGCCGAGACATTACTTGACTCGTCAATAGTTGACAAGTAGTGCTCCAAGCCGACTCCCTACCCTGACGACCATGGAGGATCTCCTCGCGACGTTCCGCGCGACAGTGGGCAACCGCAACGTGCTCACAGGGAGCGACCTCGCTGGCGTTGCGCGGGGCGGACTCGAGCCCACCGACGCCCGAGGGTCGGTCCTCGTGCGTCCCGGGTCGACCAGTGAGGTCGCCGCCATCCTCAACGCGTGCAACGCCACCGGCACCCCCGTCGTACCCCTCGGCGGGGGGACCGGACTGGTGGGAGGCACGAACTCCGCTCCCGGAGAGGTCATCGTCTCAATGGAGCGATTCAGGGCGATCGAGCAGATGGGGGTCGACAGCGCCACGATGACCGTCCAGGCCGGCGTCACCCTCCAGCAGGTACAGGAGGAGGCCCTCGCCCATGGGAGGTTCTTCGGCATCGACCTCGGCGCCCGCGGAAGTGCACAGATCGGCGGGCTCGTGGCGACGAACGCCGGGGGGAACGGCGTGCTCCGGTGGGGGACGATGCGCGACAACCTGCTCGGGGTCGAAGCGGTGCTCGCCAACGGGAGCGTCCTCGACACCACCCGGGCACTCGTGAAGGACAACACCGGCTACGACCTCACCGGGTTGCTGTGCGGCTCCGAGGGGACCCTCGGCATCGTGACACGAGCGACCCTTCGGCTCCATCGGGCACCTGCGAGCCGGTCCACTGCGTTCATGTCGATCCCCGGGTTCTCGGAGCTCCGCGAGCTGAAGGACTTCCTCGACGAAAGGCTCCACGGGGATGTCTCGGCCTTCGAGGCAATGTGGGACTCGTTCTATCGCACCATCGCGATGGACTCCGGCAACCACACACCGCCACTCCCCCACGGTTCGCCCCTCTACGCGCTCGTCGAATCCCACGGCCACGACGCAAAGGGCGACGAGGAACGCTTCCACTGGGTGCTTGCCGAGGCAGCCGAGCGCGGCCTCATCACCGACGCAGTGGTGGCGATGAGCACAGCCGACCGCGACCGACTCTGGGCGATCCGCGATGACATCCCGGCGCTCGTCGCCGCGATGGGGACCCGGCTCGCCTACGACGTCAGCCTCCCCGTTCCCGACATCCCGTCCTACCTCGAGTCCGTGTCCGACGGCCTCGGGGCGCCGCTCTCCGACGGGTTGGTGGTCTTCGGCCACCTCGGCGACGGCAACCTCCACCTCACCCTTCCGTTCTCGGAGGAGGCAAAGGCACGGGCCGATCGGGTCGTGTACGACGCCCTCGTACCGTTCAGGGGGAGCGTGAGTGCCGAGCACGGCATCG
>CAZRJG010000048.1:0-16328 GCA_964600365.1 uncultured Acidimicrobiia bacterium | reverse complement strand
CTCGTGATCTTCTGGACGCTCGTCCGGACGGCGGGCATCCCGCAGATGATCGAGACGACGATCTCGTCGATCGGTCTGCTCAGCGACGTGAACATCATTCCGCCCGAAGAGCAGCTCTTCCGGGCGGCGGTGTTCCTCTCCGTGGCGTGGACGGTCCTCATGACCGGCTTCACGACGCTCGGAGCGGTGCTCTACAACCTCATTTCCGACGTCGTCGGGGGCATCGAGGTCATCGTGCTCGAGGAGACCGGCACCGTGGCGTACGTCGCCCCAGCCCCCCAGCAGTCAAGGCCGTCGCCCGTGGCGGTGCCTGAGTCAACGGATCCGGACATCTCGATCGCAGACGTCCCGACCAAGGCGCTCTGGGAGTAGGGCCTCAGGCCCGCTCGGCGACGCCGAGCCCACACCGCTTCGCCGCCTCCAACTCGCTGATGCGCAGTGCGCGTGCGACGATGGGTGCTGCGGTCACAATTGCCTCGACGAACTCCCGCTCGTCGGCAACCGCGTACGCGCCGGAGTCGTTCGCGGCGAAGACGCCACAGTGGGCGGCCTTTGTGGGGGCGAGGAGCACCCCGCCAACGGAATCGGCCCACAGGCTGCCTGCGGGGTCTGGGAACGAGATGGCGATGCCTTCGGTGAGTGGCGCGTCCACGAGTGTCCGTGCACGCGATGACGGTTGCTCGCCGGTGCGTTCCTCCAGTGCGTCGCCGAGCAGTTCGAGGAGCCGGGCGAGGGGATCCTCCGGGAGGACGATCTCCGCGTCAGCGAACCCGGCCGTGGTGCCTCCCTCGCTCGTCACGGCGATGTCCGGGAAACCGCCGAGGACACGCTGCACCCGACGACGGAGTGGCCCGTCGGGGAGTTGGAGGGTGAGGTTCACGTGGTCTCGTCAGCGGGTTCCGCCGGCTTCCAGATCGCGTCGCCGGACGGCGGAAGGGCCTTCTGTTGCTCGACGACCTTCCAGATCCCGAAGGCGGCAGCGGCGACCAGGAGCAGTTTGAAAAGGTTCTTCATGCCCCCGATGCTACGTGTGCCCCGGGAGTGTGTTCAGTAGTCGATGCCCTTCTTGACGGCGATCCGCTGGTCGAAGGCGTGCTTCACCGAGTGCATGTCGGTCACCGTGTCGGCGATCTCGATGAGCCGAGGGTGGGCATCGCGGCCGGTGAGGACGACGCTCACGTGGGCTGGTCGGCCCTCGATCACCGCCACGACGTCGTCGATGTCGATCCACTCCCATGCGATCGGATAGGTCACCTCGTCGAGCACGACCAGCTCGTGGTCGCCCGATGCAATCACCTGGGCTGCTCGCCCCCAAGCCTTCCTTGCGAGGGCGATCGTTTGGGACATGTCCTCGGAGTCCCAGGTGAAGCCGTCTCCAAGGGACTCGAAGGAGACGCCGAGCCCGCCGAGCACCTTGGCCTCGCCGTACTTCCAGTCGCCGGACTTCAAGAACTGGAGCACGATCGGTGACCACCCCCGTGCCACCGCGCGCACGACGACGCCCATGGCCGCGGTGGTCTTCCCCTTGCCATCGCCCGTGTGCACGAGGACGAGTGAGGGGGCGTGGCGGAGGTCGGACGTGTCAGGACCTTCGAGGGGGGCTTCGCTCATGGCGACCTCCTGGGGGAACGGCGGGGGGCAACGATGATGCCGCCGGTTGGGTCGGTGAGGACCTGGACGTCGGCACCGTAGTGGGTGGCGATGATGTCAGCGGTGAGCACCTCGGTGGGCGCCCCCGCCTCAACGATACGGCCCCGGGCCACGAGGTGGACGACGTCGACGAAGCGGGCGGCCAGCGTGAGGTCGTGGGTCGAGGAGAGGACGCCGATGGTGTGTTCCTTGCGGAGACGGTCGATGGTCTCCATCACGTCGAGTTGGGCTGCGAGGTCGAGTGCCGACGTCGGTTCGTCCATTACGAGGAGGCGGGGTTCCTGGGCGATGGCGCGAGCGATCACAGCGCGTTGTGCCTCGCCACCCGAAAGGGTGGCGATGGCGCGTTCGGCGAAGGACTCGATCCCGAGGGAGGCAAGCACGCCATCCACCACTGCGAGGTCTGCGGAGGATTCCCGCGCGAGGGGCCCGAGGTGTGGGGTGCGACCGAGCAGGACGTACTCGCGGACTGTGGTCCCGGGTGGGCGCACCGGGTCCTGGGGCACGTAGGCGATGTGTCGGGCGCGCGCTCGAGCGGGTACCTCGCTGAGCGCCGTGCCGTCCCAGGTGAGGGTTCCGCGGGCGGGGACGAGTCCCAGGACCGACCTGAGGATGGTGGTCTTCCCCGCCCCGTTCGGCCCGATCACCGTCGTCCACTCACCTGGACCCACGTCGAGCGACACGCCCTCGACGAGCGTGTGCCCGTCCAGGGTCACCTCCATGTTTCGCAGGGAGAGGGTCATGGGCGAGCCCCTGATCGTCGGAGGATCACGGCGAAGAAGGGGGCGCCGAAGAATGCAGTTACTACCCCGATAGGGAGTTCCGAGGGTGCTGCGAGCGTCCGGGCAAGCAGGTCGGCGAGGACGAGGAAGGTACCCCCGAAGGCGAGCGAGAGCGGAAGGATGACCCGGTAGGACGATCCGACGAGGAGCCTGACGGCGTGGGGGACGACGAGGCCGACGAACGCGATGAGGCCGCTCGCTGCGACCGCGGCCGCGGTTCCGAGTGATGCAAGGACGAGGATGAGCAGGCGCACGCGTTCCACTGGCACTCCGAGGGAGCGGGCCTCGTCGTCCCCCACGCCGAGGACGTCGAGGAGGCGGCGCATCACGAGGAGGCCGGCCGACGACACGACGGCATAGGGGAGGAGCGTGAGCACTTCGTCCCACCCGACTGTCGTGAGGCGGCCGAGGATCCACGAGTAGACCTCCCTCAGGGTCTCTGCATTGCGCTGCTGGACGAAGGTCTGGGCGGCGGTGAGGAAGGACGCAACGGCGACACCGGCGAGGATGAGCACCGTGGTCGACTGGCCTCGTCCCACCGAGGTTCCGAGGGCGTAGGTGAGCGCCACGCCGCCAAGCGCGCCAAAGAATGCCCACATCGGGAGGGTCGTCGCCGTGGCGACCCCGGAGGTGATGCCCAGGGTGGCCGCAAGTCCGGCACCGGCGGCGACGCCGAGGAGGTAGGGGTCGGCGAGGGGGTTCCGGAAGACACCCTGGTACGCCCCGCCGGCGATTGCGAGGAGCCCTCCCACGAGCATGCCGAGCACGGTCCGCGGGAGTCGGAGTTCCCAGAGGATCGCCTCCTGCGACGCCGTGAGGCCCGGCTCGAGGCCGACGAACGGAAGGTGGTCGAGGATCGAGGCGACGGCCCCACCGAGTGGCACCCTGGTCGGTCCCAACCCGATCCCGAGTCCGAGGGCGAGCGCGACGGCGGCTGCGGCGAGCAGGAAGCCCGTGAGGGGGCGCCGGCGCAGCACCGTCTTCATCCGGTGGCCGTCGACTCCCCGATTGCGGCCGCGATCACCTCGGCGAACTCGGCGATGCGGGGACCCCAACGCGACGCGAGGTCATCGTCCACAACGTGGATGTTCCCGTTCACCACGGCAGGGATGGTGTCCCACCCGGGCCGTTCGGCGAAGGAGGACCCCACGGTGCCGCAGCAGTCGGTCACGAAGATGAGGTCGGGTGATCGATCGATCAGGTACTCGGCGGAGAGTTGGGGGTACCCGTACCCGTCCACGTCCGCCTCGTCGGCGACGTTCACGAGTCCGAAGCGGTCGTACATGGCCCCGACGAACGTGGTCGAGGTGACTGAGTAGAGCGTCGAGTCGAGCTCGTGGTAGAAGGTCACGCCCTCTCCGGCATCACCGACTGCGGCGACGGCGGAGCCGATCCGGTCCTGCACCTGGTTGATGAGGGCGACTGCCTCGGCGAGGTGGCCGGTGGCGGCGCCGAGGTCCTCCCACTGGGCGAAGGCGTCGTCGAGGGTGGCGGGCGCGAACTGGAGCAGGACGGGGACGCCGAGGGCCTCGAAGCCGGCCACGATGTCACCGGGATCGAACATCATCACGACGAGATCGGGTTCGTAGGCGGTCACGATCGCCTCGACGTTCGGCTGGAACGCGAGGAGGTCGGGATCTGCCGGGCTCTCCGTGGGGAACGTCCCGAGTGAATCCGCGGCGATGACCTGGTCGCCCGCGCCGATGGCGAACAGGGTCTCGTTGGAGGCGGGGGAGAGCGTGACGATCCGCTGCGGCGCCTCGGCGAGCTCGATGGTCCTCCCGCCGGAGTCGATGGTCACCGGGAAGCCAGAGAGGGTCTCGGTCGTGGTGGGCTGCGCCACGCTGCTGGTCGTCGTAGTGGTCTGCGCCACACTGCTGGTCGTCGTGTCGGCGGGGGAGCCTGCGGTGCAGGCTGCAAGCAGCAACGCCAGTACGGCGAGCAAGCGGATGGGATGTTGCACGGAGGCCTCCTCGGGCGCTAGTTGAGGAGGTACCGCAAGAACGGTGACGGCCCTCCTCGGGACACGTGTCCGACTCCGTGGCAGGCGACCTGGCTCGTCCTCCGGGGAGGCTTCACAGTTGCGGGACAGCGCCGGGATCCAACCGGACTTCGCTCTTGCGCCCCTCGTTCTTCGAGGAAACCACGGAGCACCCCCGGAGGGGTGAGGCGAGTGTACCCCGAGCCGGGACGGAGCGTGCGGTCAGGGCTCAGGCGGGGAAGGTGCGGGCGATGATGCGCACCGGGTCCACAGATGGCGGCAGGCTCCCGTAGAGGTGGCCGCCCGCTTCGTCGGAGAGGCGCGTCGAGAGGAACGCCTCCGCAGCAGGGGAGTCCGCCCGGATGAGCAGCGAGCCGGCGATGGTGAGCGCAAGGTCCTCGGTGAGCCGGCGTGCGCGAGCGGGATCCGGGTGGGCGGCCGCGTTCTCGATCCGGGCGATCCGAGCGTCGAGGAGGCAGTGCTCGCCTGCGGTGGAGCGGACCTCGTCGAAGAAGGCCTCGATGACCTTGGGCTCCTTGTGTATCGAGCGTAGGACATCGAGCGCTTGGACGTTCCCCGACCCCTCCCAGATCGCGTTGATGGGTGCCTCCCGGTACAAGCGCGCCGTCACGCTCTCCTCCATGGCGCCGGCGCCCCCAAGGCACTCCATCGCCTCGTACGTGTGGCCGGGGGCGCGCTTGGAGATCCAGTACTTCCCGACGGCGGTGCCGAGGCGGACGAGGAGGCGCTCCCGTTCGTCCTCGCTGTCGTCGAGGGCGCGGGCGATTCGCATCGAGAGCACGAGTGCGGTCTCGGCCTCAACGGCGAGATCGGCGAGTACCTGCTGCATGAGTGGCTGGTGGATCAGCGAGTCGCCGAAGGCTCGGCGGTACCGGGTGTGGTGGATGGCCTGCACGACCGCCTGGCGCATGAGTCCGGTCGAGCCGAGCATCACGTCGAAGCGGGTGAGCGCGACCATCTCGATGATCGTCGCGACGCCGCGCCCCTGGCTCCCGAGCTGCCAGCCGAGGGCTCCCCACAGCTCTGCCTCCGAGGACGCATTCGAGACGTTCCCCATCTTCCGTTTCAGTTGTTGGAACTCGAGATCGTTCTTTCGCCCGTCGGGACGCCAGCGGGGTACGAGGAAGCACGTGAGCCCGCCCTCGGACTGCGCGAGTACGAGGAACGCGTCGCACATGGGCGCCGACACGAACCACTTGTGGCCCGTGAGTTCGAACGTGCCATCGGGTTGCCCCACGGCCGTCGTGGTGTTCGTCCGCACGTCGGAGCCGCCCTGCTTCTCGGTCATCGCCATGCCGATCGTCACGGATTGCTTGTCGGTGTGGGGGACGTTGCGGGGGTCGTACTCGCGGTGGAGGACCTTCGGGATCCACTCATCGGCGATGGCTGCACTGTGGCGAATCGAGGGCACCGAGGCGAACGTCATCGTGATGGGGCACAGGTGTCCGGGTTCGACGCCGACCTGCATGAGGTAGGCAGCGGCCCGGGCCACATTGGCCCCGGGCTGGGGCTGCTCCCACGGTGCGCCGTGGAGACCAGCCTTCATGGATGCGGACATGAGGTCGTCGTAGGCGGGATGGAACCGGACCTCGTCGACGCGCCGTCCCCATCGATCGTGTGTGCGGAGCGTCGGTGGGTGGTCGTTGGCGTCGAACCCGGAGCGGATCGCCTGCTCCGATCCCGCCCAGGCGCCGAACCAGAGGAGCGCCCCATCGGCCCAGCCGCCGCCTTCCCGACGGACTGCCTCTCGCAGAGGGGGGTCGGTGAGGTAGGCGTTGTAGTCGAAGAGCGCAGGTGGCTGGTTCTCGACCGCATGGGTGGCGTGCTTCGGGTCGCGGTGCATATGGGCCTCCGCCCGCGACGCTACCCCGTGGCCATCCGTTCGGATCCTCTCGTCTTCCGGTACCGCTCGACGCCCAGGATCAGGAATGAGCCAACCGCGATCCCCGCCCCGGCAATGCCGCCGAGCACTGTCGGGTCGCCACTCCCGAGGAGGCTCCCACCGAGGAGAGGACCGACCACTCGCCCTGCGGCCATCACGGCTTGGATGTCGCCCGACCGCTCACCGGGCCGGTCGGAGAAGTCCTCCACGAGTCCCAGCACCGCAGGGACCGCGAACCAGAAGAAGAGGCCCCACGCGAGCATCGCGACCACTCCGACCCACGCGATTGGGACCAGGCCGAGCACGAGGGCGGAGATGCCGGTCGCCAGGAACCAGGTCCCCCCGGAGCGCATTTGGTGGCGGGCCCCGAGGATGCCGAATGCGGCATTGCCTGCAAGCGCCCACGCGAGAAGCGAGGGAGACCCACCCCGATCGGGCCCGAGGTAGAGGGCGGCGAACAGGAAGATCGCCGATCCGAACATGGTGATGATGCCCATCGCCACGATGAGCACGATGTTCGACCGAGACCTGCTCACGTTTCGCCCAACGGGGCCGGCGGGCTGGATGGCGACGGGGATGGCGAGCGCCATGAGGGGGACGAGGGAGATCGCGCCGTAGGCGACGGGGTGGCCGAACCGGTCCACCAGGAAGCCGAGCACGAGGGAGGCGATCGCTGCCGTGGCGGGACCGACCATTGCGACGGATCCCATCTGTCCAGGGACGCGCGAGGCCTGGCGCCACGCGAGCCAGTTCACGACGCCGGCTGCGGTGCCGCTCAGCACCCTCGTTGCGAGGAAGAGCCCGAAGGAGGGTGCGATGGCGGCGAGCACGTTGGCGAGCACAAGGAGCACGAGGGCGAACCGGAAGAGCCGGTTCGACGCGGGGAGGAATCGCCCGCCGAGGAAGGCGGCGAGCGCAAAGCACGCGATCTGCACTGAGGACGCCCATCCCACGACACCGACCCCCACGTCGAAGACGCGGATGAACTCGGGGAGGACGAGCGGCGTCAGCGAGAAGAGCGCTGACACCGACGCTGCTCCGACGAGGAGTCCGGGGTTGAGTCCGGTCCGGACCGAGAGCGCCTGGCGGATCGGGGACGTGAACACGCCGGAAGGCTAGGTGGGCTGTGGCCACCTCTCTTCGTATGCCCTCCCGCGGTACGCCTCGGTGAACTCCACTGCCTCGTACAACGCGTTCGCGGCAGCTGGGTTCCCGGAATCGACACATGCGCGTCCGACTCCCTTGGTGTGGAGCAAGGCCGTTCCACGTTGGATGAGCGCCCTTGCGAGACCCCGCCGTTGGTGCTCGGGGTGTGTGCGCACCGGCTCGAAGATCCCGACGTCGGCCTGCGGATCCAGCGAGAGCCCTACGTACTGCATTGATCGGTCGGTGATCACGGGTGCTCCTACCGGTGGTGGCACAAAGAATGGCACCCCCTTGCGGGGGTGCCATTCTTGGGCTGTTTCCAGCCGAGGGCCAGCTCGGAGGCTGGATCCATGGGCCCCGAAGGGCCCATCTCGGGAAGGAGTGTCTAACTCTCCTTGCTCGCCCAGACCATGCCGGCGCCGAGGATGAACACCACGCCACCGAGGGAGGCGACGAGTGCTGCCAGGGCAGTGGCAAGCTGCAGCGAAGTGGCGGTCAGCGTTCCCACACCGAGGGTGGCGGTGAGGGCGTGGGCCGTGCCGGTCCATGCCTGCGAGCGCACCGGGCCGTCGAGCGGGTGACGACGGTCGAAGTCGCTCCAGTAGCGGCCATCGACGGGAACCTCGTAGGTGCCAGCGGTGAAGAGCTTACCGTTGTACTCGACGTCTTCGTCGAGCACGACGGTCTGCGTGCCATGGAGCGTGTGGTACATGATCGTCGCCATCTGGTACATGAACTCGGACGCCGTGTTCACAACCGGATCGTCGGGATCGAGTTCGCTCTGGATGACCGGGTAGGCCCAGTCTTCGGTGAGCAGTGCCATGATCGCATCGGCGCCTTCGGTGGTGCCGCGGTCGATCAGTTGGCCGTCTTCGTTGTAGGACAACGCCACGTTCTCGGCAGTGGAGAACGCAGTGAGCGATTCGTAGCCTGCGGAGATCCGCAGCGCTGCCGGAATCACGGCAACGAGGAACGCCAATCCGATTGCCATCATGACGTAGCCAAGCTTCTTGAAACGGTCGAGTCCCGTCGCCGCCGTGGGGGCTGCGGCGCGTTCGGTCGTAGTGGTCATCAGCAGGATCCTTCCTTCCCGATTCTGGGTGACCCGCTTCCTTCTTTGCGAGTCAAGTACAAGTTATGTGAAATATCTCACGATGTCAACCATTATTTGTCACGAAGTCGGGGATTTCTTCTTCGAGCGTCAGTGGAAGGCCCGCTGTTCCAGCACGTCGAGAAGTGCCTCGAGCCCCCATTCGAATTCGTCGCCGAAGTCGTAGCCAGGTTGGAGGGCGTGGCCGGTCGCGAACTCCGCGAAGTGGGGGAGTTGGCCCATGGGAAGGGCGGCCATGATCTGCGAGGCGAGCTCCCCCATTTCCTCGCCGCCGCCGGCGGGGAGGTTCCGCTCCTGGACTGCGAAGCCGAAGATGAAGGCATCGAGCAGGGCGAAGGCGTGGCCGGTCATCTCGAGGGAGAACCCAGCGTTGCGGAGCACGCCGATGATAGCGTCGTGGTAGCGGATCGTTGCGAAGCCGGGATTCGGTCGCGACTCGACGAGGGAGAGTGCCCAGGGGTGGTCGGCGAATCGGGCCCTCGCCGAGGTCGCCCGGAGTCGCATGGCCTCCTTCCACTCGTCGTTGGGTGACGGGATCTCGATCGATCCCATGAAGGCGTCAGCCATCCCGTCGAGGAGGTCGTCCTTGTTGGCGACGTGGTTGTAGAGCGACATTGCCTCCACCCCGAGTCGCTCTCCGAGTTTGCGCATGCTGAGCGTCTCGAGGCCCATCTCGTCGGCGAGCCTCATCGCCGCCTCGATGATGCGATCTCTGGTGAGTGGAGTTCGGGTCATGGGTTTCCCTCTTGACGTACGTACGGTGTAAGTCGTACGCTTACGCCGTCAGTTTACACCGTAAGCACCATGAACGACAAAGGACGCCCCATGCGAGCTGTTACCCAGGACGAGTACGGGACCCACGAGGTCCTCCGAATCGATGAAGTGGACGTGCCGACGCCCGGTGGGGACGAGGTGCGCATTCGCGTGCACGCCGCGGCCGTCCACGCCGGCGACACCCTCCTCATGCAGGGTCGGCCAAAGGCATTCCGAGCCATGACGGGCCTGCGCGCACCACGACGTCGCATCCCCGGGCTCGAGGTGGCTGGCGTGGTGGACGCCATTGGGTCTGCGGATACCGGACTCGCGGTGGGTGACCGAGTGTTGGGGGAAGGCGTCGGTGCGCTCGCCGAGTACGCCTTGGCGAAGGCGAGCCGCACGGCTCGCATCCCCGAGGGGATGTCGTTTCGCGAGGCAGCGTCGCTACCCGTGTCGGCGGTCACAGGGCTCGTGGCGATGCGCGACGTTGCAGAGGTGCGACCGGGGGAGCGGGTCCTCGTGATCGGTGCCTCCGGAGGCGTTGGCTCCTATGCGGTCCAGGTGGCCAAGCATCTCGGCGCCCACGTCACCGCCGTGTGCAGCGGCCGGAACGTCGAGTTGGTCCGCGCCCTCGGGGCCGATGTCATCGTCGACTACACGGTCGAGGATGTCGCGGAGCGCACCAACCGGTTCGATGTCATCCTCGACAACGTGGCGTCTCACCCGCTGGCCCGACTCCGCGACCTCCTCGCCCCTCGCGGCAGGCTGCTCTCCAACAACGGCGACTGGTTCGGCCCGCTCGGGCGGATGGCACACGCGGCATGGCTCAACCTCACGACGAAGACGTCGCTTCCCCTCTTCGTCGCGACTGCGACCACGCCACTCCTCGAGGACGTCCTCTCCCTTGTCGCATCAGGCGCCGTGCGGCCGGTGGTCGGCTCGGTCCACCCCTTCGACGCCGCCGCAAGACCGGTGGCCGTGGTCGAGTCCGGGCACGCGACCGGCAAGGTCATCGTGGAGGTCGTTCCGTCGCACGACGTCGAGGGGGTGGCCAAGTGACCTCCCCCACACGTCTTGCCCAGACGATCGGGGCGCTCTACCTGTCGCTCGTCGTCCTCGGTCCGGTTGCCTACCTCGTGTCCAAGGAGGGATATGACGCCGCTGATCTTGCCGGGACGGTCGCATGGATCGCCGGAAACGAGTCGCTCGTCCGCATCGGCCTGTTCGCCGAGTTCGGGATCATTGCCGTGGAACTCGTCCTCACGGGGCTGCTCTTCTGGCTCATGCGTCCGGCTTCACGGGAGTGGTCGCTCGTGGCCGCCCTCGCCCGCTTTGGCATGGTCGCCGTCCAGGCGGTGCTCCTTGCCGTGGGACTTGCGCTCGTCGCCAACCCGACCGCTGTCGACGCGCTGCTCCCCGTGCTCTCCGCCGGGGAGTTGACGTGGGGCGCCATCTTCGGCCTTCACCTCACCGTCTTGGGCGGCCTCATCATCCGGTCGGGCTTCCTCCCGAAGTGGCTCGGCTGGGCGATCGAGGTGGCTGCCGTTGCCTACCTCGCCCAGGGCGTCGGCACGCTCCTCGTGCCGGACTTGGCCAGCCTCCTCGACACGGTGGTCCTCGCCTCGATCCCCGGGGAGCTCGCGCTCACGTTCTGGCTGCTCGTCAAGGGAGTCGATGACGACGCCTGGCGCCGGGCGGAGGTCAGCTGATGGCGGTACCACGGCTCATGGCGAGGATCAATCGTCGCTTCTTCAATCCGGGGCAGGTGGGCCGGGGTGAACGTCCGGTCCTCGTCCACGAGGGCCGCACCTCGGGTCGCACGTACGAGACGCCCTCGACGCCCATCCGATCGCCGATGGGTTCGCCTTCTTCGCCCTCTACGGGCCTGAGACCGACTGGGTGCGGAACATCCTCGAGGCAGGGAGGGCCGCGCTGTGGATCAACGGCGAGGAGATCCCTCTCACCCACCCACGGCTGTCGGCGAAGGACGAGGCGGCATCCCTCCTTGGAGCGGGTTCGGCGCTCCCACCAGCGTTCCTCGGCACGCCGATCTTGCTCCGCATGGACCGCGGCTGAGGTCCGGTGGACACAGGAGCGACGCCGATCGGGCAGCATTCTGGCGATGCACGTAGACCGCACTCCCCTTGGTGCACTCTCCGACGGTCGGGAGGCGCACGCTCTCGACCTCGGCGCCGGTCCCTACTCAGCCAGGGTGCTCACCTACGGAGGGATCCTCGCCTCGTTCGTGGGGCCCGACGATGCGGGTGTCCCGGGTGACGTCGTCGTCGGGTTCGATGACCTTGAGGGGTGGCGCTCCGATCCGCAGCACTTCGGGGCTCTCGTCGGGAGGTACGCCAACCGGATCCGTCGTGGGCGGCTCCCCCTCGATGGGCGCGAGGTCGCCGTCACAGCAAACCGACCGCCGGATCACCTCCACTGAGGAAATGTCGGGTTCGACAAGGCAGTGTGGGAGGCAGTCGCCCTCGAGGGGTCGGACCACGTGGGCATCGCTCTCCGCCATCGCAGCCCCGACGGCGATGAGGGCTTCCCCGGGAGTCTCGACGTCGAGGTCACGTACACGCTCGACGGTTCGGGCTCGCTCACCCTCACGTATGTCGCCCGGTCCGATGCCCCCACGGTTGTGAACCTCACGAACCACGTGCACTTCGACCTGGAGGGGTCCGGTTCCATCCTCGACCACATCCTGGAGGGTGCCGCCTCGGGCTTCCTCGAAGTCGATGGGGACACGTTGCCGACCGGTCGCGTCCTCCCCGGCGAAGGAACGCCGTTCGACTTCCGCACGCCTCATCGGGTGGGGAGCCGGATTGACGACCCGCATCCCCAGATTGGCCTGGCAGGGGGATACGACCACTGCTTCGTGGTCGACGGGGCATCGGGTGCGCTCAGGCTGTGTGCCACGGTCGAGGCAGCGGGCCGTCGCCTCGAGGTGGAGACGACCCAGCCCGGCGTGCAGGTCTACTCGGGGAACGGGATCCGGGGTCGGACCGGGCGGGGCGGACGTCGACTCGGATCCCACTCGGGCCTCTGTCTCGAGACTCAGCACTTCCCCGACTCCCCGAACCACCCGTCCTTCCCCTCAACGCGCCTGGTCCCCGGCGAGGAACTGCGTGAGGTCACGGTCTACCGGCTTGGGGTGGCCTGAGTTCAGCCGACGACGCGGCTGCCACCCACCCACACCGAGGAGATCGCGGCTGGCCCGGCGAGGCGGACGATCTTCTCGAAGAGGCGATCCTCGGAGTCAATCCCCTCCCAGTTCCGCAGTCCAGACGTCGCTGCGTCGACGTCCACGACGAACGCGTCGAAGGCGTTGCCGGGGGTGAGGCGCCCGGCCGGAATCCCCAGCACGTCGGCCCCGCCGGCGGTGGCAAGGTGGAACGCAGCAACCGTGTCGATCCGGGAGCCGACAACGCCTCGCGTGTCGGGGGATCGTGCAGCGTCGACTCCGTCCTCGCGCATCCGAGAGACGGTGACGGCCGACGCCGCAATGGGGAGCAGGCCGGGGTGCGACCCGCCCGCGACATCGGTGCCGAGTCCGACGCGGACGCCATGGTCGATGGCCCGGCGGGCCGGGAAGACGGCGTTGGAGAAATACGCGTTCGAGAGCGGGCAGTGCGCAACCCCGGCTCCTGCATCGACGATGCGTCCGAAGTCCTGTTCGTCGAGGTGGGTGCCGTGGGCGAGGACCGTGTGGGGACGGAGCAGACCGAAGGCGTCGAGCACTTCCGCGTCCCGGCGTTCGTAGCGACCGAGGACCGCGCCATGCTCCCAGTCCGACTCGGAGCAATGCGTCTGCACCCGCACCCCGGTGCGAGCGGCCAACTCCCCGAAGCCAGCGAGGGCGGCATCCGTGCACCCGGGGATGAACCGGGGCGTGATGATCGGCTCGACGAGTGGGCTACCCAGTGCCCGGATCGCGTTGACAGACCGCTCCGAGGCAGCAATCGAGGCCTCGGGTGTGGGGTCTCGGTACCACTCCGGGGTTCCGTCGGGATGGTCCATGCCGACTCGGCCCACGAAGGCCCGTTGCCCCGAGGCGATGCACGCCTCGGCGAGGGCGAGCGTCGCCTCCTCGTGGATGGAGCCGAAGTACACCGCCGTCGTCGTGCCGTGGGCGAGCAGCGTCGGGACCAGGTGTGTCCACACCTCTGCGGCGAATGGGGTGTCGGCGAACCGGGCCTCGAGGGGGAAGGTGTGCTCGAAGAGCCACTGCTCGAGGGGGAGGTCGAGTCCTGTGCCGAGTTGTGGCCATTGGGGTGCGTGGAGGTGGAGGTCGATGAGTCCGGGCAGGAGTCGTTGGCCCGCGCCAAGTCGCACCGCGTGCGCTGCCGAGCCCATGGCGTCACGGCCGCCCCCGGACTCGCCACGGTGGATCTCGGTGATGGCTCCCGTGGCGTCGATGGAGAAGACAGCGTCCTCGAGGATCTCCAACCCTTCAGGCGTCGGTGTGTGGAAGGCGGTGCCTCTGACGGCGAGGACGGGTGGGGTCATCGGCTGCGCAGGAAGAAGCCGATGGTATTGAGCAGCACGGTGAGCACGACGCTCACGACGATCATCGAGGTGATGGGGATGACGACCCTCGTGGAGTCGCCCTCGGACCGGATGTCGCCGGGGAGGTTCCCGAACCACGAGAGCGCCAACGGGGAGAACCGAACCAGCGCTCCGACGAGCACCAGCGCCAGTCCGATGAGCATGAGCGAGGTGCCGAGGCGCATGCTCCAAGGATACGGGCGAACGCGGCTCCACCATTCGGATTCCGGCCGGAGTCCGAAGTTGGACTAAGTCTGGATTCCGACCATGATGGGCGTGTGGAAGAGAAGAAACCCCGCGATGCCGGTGCGTTCCTGCGGGAACACGGTGTTCAGGTGACAGCACAGCGGATCGCCGTGCTCCAAGCGGTGGCCGCCCACCCCCACGGAAGCGCCGACGAGATCGCTACGGCGGTTCGCGGTGGCATCGGATCGATCTCCCGCCAGGCGGTGTACGACGCCCTCTCCGTGCTGTCGGAGAAGGGGATCATCCGCCGCATCCAGCCCGCTGGCTCCCCGGCGCGCTTCGAAGACCGTGTGGGGGACAACCACCACCACCTCGCCTGTCGAGTGTGTGGGCGACTCGTCGATGTGCCGTGCGCAGTGGGTTCGGCCCCCTGCCTCGACGCCGCCGACGACGCGGGCTTCGAGATCGATGAAGCCGAGGTCGTCTACTGGGGCCGCTGCCCCGAGTGCCGTGCTGAGGAGGCGGCCTGATCCGCCGACACCCGTTCGAACCATCCGCTGACCATCCCACAAGGAGAACCCATGACCGAAGAAGCGAAGTGTCCCTTCACGGGCGCACAGACCACACCCACCATGCAGGGCAACGATGAGTGGTGGCCGAACCGGCTGAACCTGCGGCTCCTCCGCCAGCATTCTGAGCTCTCCAACCCCATGGGCGATGGCTTCGACTACACCGCTGAGTTCTCCACCCTCGACTTGGCCGCGGTGAAGCAGGACATCGTCGAGGTCATGACGACGTCCGAGCCGTGGTGGCCGGCCGACTACGGGCACTATGGCCCGCTGTTCATCCGCATGGCGTGGCACAGCGCCGGTACCTATCGGATCCACGATGGTCGTGGTGGCGGTGGCGCCGGAGCGCAGCGCTTCGCGCCCCTCAACTCGTGGCCGGACAACGCGAACCTCGACAAGGCCCGCCGGATCCTGTGGCCGGTGAAGGCCAAGTACGGCCAAAAGCTGTCCTGGGCCGACCTCATGATCCTCGCTGGCAACGTCGCGCTCGAGGACATGGGGTTCCAGACCTTCGGGTTCGCCGGGGGCCGCGAGGACATCTGGGAGGCCGACGAGGAGACCTACTGGGGCCCCGAGACCGGGTGGCTCGACGACGAGCGGTACTCCGGCGAGCGTGACCTCGAGCGCCCGCTCGGCGCGGTGCAGATGGGCCTCATCTACGTGAACCCCGAGGGCCCGAACGGGAATCCCGACCCGCTCCTCGCCGCGGTGGACATCCGCGAGACCTTCGCCCGGATGGCGATGAACGACGAGGAGACGGTGGCGCTGATCGCCGGAGGGCACACGTTCGGGAAGACCCACGGTGCAGTCGAGGAGCAGTTCGGCGGCGCCGATCCCGAGGGAGCCCCCATCGAGGACCAGGGCCTCGGCTGGCGCAACTCGGCGGGCTCGGGCGTCGGAGGCGACAGCTTCACGAGCGGCCTCGAGGGCGCATGGACGAACACACCCACCACGTGGGACATGAGCTTCCTCGAGTTGCTGTACCGGTACGAGTGGAAGCTCGTGAAGAGCCCGGCGGGCGCCCAGCAGTGGATCCCGACCGACGCCGAGGCGGCCTCACTGGTCCCGGATGCCCACGCCCCGGACCGTCGTCACGCCCCCGTGATGCTCACCACCGACCTCGCGCTGCGCGAGGACCCGACGTACGGCGCCATCTCGAAGCGGTTCCTGGAGCACCCCGACGAGTTCGCCGATGCGTTCGCCCGCGCGTGGTTCAAGCTCACGCACCGTGACATGGGTCCGAAGGCCCGGTACCTCGGTTCCGAGGTGCCCGCCGAGGACCTCATCTGGCAGGACCCGGTCCCGGCCGTCGACCACGAGCTGGTGGACGATGCCGACGTGGCGGCGCTCAAGGCGCAGATCCTCGGCTCGGGTCTCACGGTCGCCGAGCTGGTGCGCACGGCGTGGGCGTCGGCGTCGACGTTCCGCCACACCGACAAGCGCGGTGGCGCGAACGGTGCACGGATCCGCCTGGCGCCCCAGAAGGACTGGGCGGTGAACGACGCCGCCGAGATCGACAAGGTGCTCGGCGTGTACGAGGGGATCCGGGCCGGGTTCGCCAAGACGGTCTCGGTCGCCGACCTCGTCGTCCTCGGTGGCTGCGCCGCCGTCGAGCAGGCGGCGAAGGCCGCCGGCGTCGAGGTCACGGTGCCGTTCACCCCGGGTCGCACCGATGCGACGGCCGAGATGACCGACG
>CAZRJG010000047.1:9641-16718 GCA_964600365.1 uncultured Acidimicrobiia bacterium | reverse complement strand
CCCCTGGAGGCGGGCGGCTCGGGGGATCCCTCGCCGCTCACCGCGGTGGGTGTCATCGCCGCCATGCGAGCGACTGCCACGGTGCTCTGGGGCAGCACCGACCTGGCCGGGAGGCGCGTGGTGGTCCAGGGCGTCGGAAAGGTCGGGGCCGACCTCGCACGGCAGCTGGTGGGCGCCGGTGCCGAGGTCATGGTCTCCGACATCTCGGCGGCCCGGGTCGGGGCGATCGTCGACGAGCTCGGGATCACCGCCGTGGCACCCGGGGAGGTGTTCGACGCCGAGTGCGACATCTTCGCCCCCTGCGCGCTCGGAGCCGTGCTCTCCCGCGAAACCATCCCCCGGCTCCGCTGCCGGGCCGTCGTCGGGTCGGCAAACAACCAACTCGACGGGGAGCCCGACGCCGAACTCCTCGCCGAGCGGGGCATCCTCTACGTCCCCGACTTCGTCGCCAACGCCGGCGGCATCATCAACATCTCCGTCGAGCTCCGCCCCGAGGGGTACGATCCGACGGAGGCTGAGCGACGCGTGGAACACATCTTCGACACCACCCTCACGATCCTCGAGGCCGCCCTGCGCGACGGCGGCACCCCCTGGTCGCACGCCGTCGCCCTCGCCGCCGAACGAATCGCCCACGCCTCCGGGACGGACGCGACGACGTGAGCAGGCTCCTCCTCATCAGCAACTCCACCAACCCCGGCGGGTCGTACCTCGGGCATTGCGCCAGCGACCTCACCGCCTTCCTCGACGGCCACGGCGACCTCGCCTTCGTCCCGTACGCCCTCCACGACCTCGACGGCTACGCCACCCAGGCCGAGCGCAGGTTCGCCGAACTCGGCCTCCGCCTCCGCTCGGTCCATCGCGAGGCCGACCCGGCAGCGGCGCTCTCGTCGGCCGACGGGGTGTTCGTGGGCGGCGGCAACACGTTCCGGCTCCTCGCCCGGGCCGCCGCACTCGGCCTCCTCGACGCGATCCGCGCCGTCGTGCGACGGGGAGGGGCCTACGTGGGCACGAGCGCCGGCACGAACCTCGCATGCCCGACGATCAGGACGACGAACGACATGCCGATCGTCGAACCGCCGTCCTTCGACGCGCTCGGGCTCGTCCCCTTCCAGGTGAACCCCCACTACGTGGACCGCGATCCCGACGTCGCGCACGGCGGGGAGACCCGGGAGGACAGGATCAGGGAGTTCCACGAGGAGAACGACGCGATCGTCGTGGGACTCAGGGAAGGCGCCATGCTCCACGTCGAGGGGGACACCGTCCTCCTCCGTGGCTCGACGCAAGCCCGCATCTTCTCACCAGGGGCACCTCCCACCGAGGCGGCGCCCGGGTCACTCCTCGATTGGCTCCTCCCCCACGGGGGGACGGCCGACGAGGACGGGTGAGGAACGACGAGGTGGGTCCACGACCCGCCCAACGCCGCGAGCGCGGCACGACATGGAGGAGAGAATGAGAGACAGAACCATCCACCGAAGCCCCTTGCGGGCCATCGCCCTCGTGGCGGTGCTACTCCTGGTGCTGTCGGCGTGCAGCAGTGGCACCAGCGACACGACGACACCCTCGGGCGACGACGGCACGACCGCCACCACCGCCGCCGGAGGGGACGCGCCGGCCACCACGGAGGCATCCGGCGACACCGGGGAGACCCCCGCCGACGACGGCGCCAAGCCGGAGATCGTCGTGGCGCTCAGCGACACCGTGAACCTGGTGGAGCTCCACACGTTCCGCTCGACGTCCGCCTACTCGGTGACCCAGGCCCTCTACGAGCCGCTCATCGGCCAGGAGTTCGTCGACGAGAACGGCCTGCGGGTCGGCCAGTTCGACTCCCACGTCGGGCACGGCGCCGAGAGCTACACCATAGAGGAGACGGACGCCGGCGGCCTCCTGGCCACCTTCGTCATCCGTCAGGGACAGACGTTCGAGGACGGCTCCCCGGTCACGGCGCACGACTACAAGTACACGCTCGACCGCACGGTGCTCGGCCCCGGCTACATCGGCCTGCTGCTTCCGTTCATCGGGATCGACTCCGTCGACCAGATCCGCGCGGTCGACGACTACACCCTCGAGATCGAGACCAAGGTCCAGAGCCCGCTCTTCGAGCGCTTCATGACCTTCCAGGTCTTCGGGGCCATGAACGAGGAGGTGGCCAACGCCAACGTCGTCGATGACGACTGGGCCTTCGGATACCTGAACGACACGGCCATCGGCAACGGGGCCTACCTCCTCAGCGAGTTCAACCCCGATCGCCAGATCGTGCTCACGCCCAACCCCGGCTACTGGAACGCCGAGAACGTCGCCAACAGCAAGGTGACGGTCCTCACCGTCCCCGACGCCAACCAGCGTGCGCTCCTCGTGCAGACGGGCGAGATCGACCTCGCCGCCGGGATCCCGCCGAAGCTCCTCGCCGAGCTCGAGAACGACCCGAACGTCACGGTCCACTCCATGCCGACCACCGGCGTGCAGTACATGGGCATGAACCAGTCGCTCGCCCCCATGGACAACGTGGACCTGCGCCGCGCCATCGTGGCGGCGGTGCCCTACGAGGCACTCATCAACCAGGTGATGTACGGCTACGCCCAGCCGGCACAGGGTGTCGTCACGGCGGCGATGGAGACCCACGACCCGAGCATCGGTGGCCAGTTCACGACGGACCTCGATGCAGCAGCCGCCCACCTGGCGGCGTCGGGGCTCTCGGACGTCACGCTCACGCTCGGCGTCCGCGAATCGCGGAGCACCGACCAGGAGGCGGCGGTCCTCATCCAGGACAACCTCCGCCAGGTCGGCATCAACATCGAGGTCGCCGTCCTCCCGGACTCCGACTTCGCGGCGAAGCTCAACGCCAACGAGCTCCCGCTGTTCATCCACGACTGGTTCTCGTGGGGTGAGGATCCCTTCTACCAAATGAGCTTCCTCACCACCTGTGGGCAGTTCGTGAACTACTCCCGGTTCTGTGACGAGGGCTACGACGCGTTGGTCGAAGAGGGCAAGTTCTCCCTCGACCCGGCCGTGCGCGCCGACGTGTCCTCGCAGGCACAGGCGATCTTCTACGACCAGGCGGTGTGGGCACCGCTCTGGGCGACCGATCGCACGGTCGTGACGGGCAAGTGCGTGACCGGCGTGACGCGTGACTACACGCTCATCCCGCCGTTCTCCAACCTGTCCAAGTCGGCGGACTGCTGAACCGACGACCTCGAGGGTGTGGGGGCCGACGTGACGTCGGCCCCCACACCCTCGTCTACGCTGCCGACTGGACATGTGGAACTACCTCGCACGCCGACTCCTCATCTCGTTCGTGACGATCTTCGGGATCGTCGTGATCGTCTTCTTCATCATCCGCGTCCTCCCCGGTGACGCGGCCGCGGTGCGGGCCGGCCCGTACGCGAGCGCCGAGAAGATCGCCGAGATCCGGGACCGGTACGGCCTCAGCGACCCCTTGGGCGAGCAGTTCGGGTCCTACCTCTCGGGCATCGTCCGGGGTGACCTCGGCACATCCATCCGAACCGACCAACCGGTCACCGAGGAGATCCTCGATCGCCTCCCGGCGTCGCTCGAACTCGCCTTCTACTCCGTGCTGCTGGCGTCCCTCGTCGGGATCCCCGTGGGGATCGCCGCGGCGGCGAAACCAGGGAGGTGGTTCGACCGCGCCGCACGCGTCTTCGCCGTCCTCGGGTCCTCGATGGCCCTGTTCTGGCTCGGGCTCCTCCTCATCTTCTTCCTCTTCTACCGACTGAGGTGGTTCCCCGGCCCCATCGACCGCCTCCCGATCACCGCGACGCCACCCGAGACGGTGACCGGCTTCTACACCATCGACGCGGCACTGCGCGGGCAGTTCGACGTCATGTGGGAGGCGTTCCGGTACCTCGCCCTTCCCGTGCTCACCCTCGGGTTCGTGCTCGCCGCACCGATCCTCAAGATGGTCCGTGCCGCCATGATCGATGCCCTCGCATCCGACCACGTCCGCACCGCCAAGGCACTGGGGATCCCGCGCCGGAAGATCCTCATGCGTGACGGGTTCCGGAACGCCCTCATCCCCGTCACGACCGCCATCGGGATCGTGTTCGGGTACATGCTCGGCGGGAACATCATCGTCGAGTTCCTGTTCGCATGGCCGGGCGTCGGGCGCTACGCCTACACCGCGATCCAGAACAACGACCTCGAGGCCCTCCAGGGGTTCGTCGTCGCCGTCGGGATCCTCTACGTGGGGCTGAACGCGGTCATCGACCTCCTCTACGCCTGGATCGATCCCCGCATCCGCCTCGGGAAGTCGCTCTCGACATGAGCCACGACGAAGGAGCCCCCATGGGCAGAGACGCCCGAACCGAACCGTTCGATCCCCCGTCGTACCCCGTGTCGAGCACGCGCCCGTCCTTCGTGCGGACGCGTCCCCTCGCCACGGCCGGCATCGTCATCCTGGCCATCTACATCCTCCTCGCCACGGTCGGCCCGGTGTTCGTCCCCGATCCGATCCAGACGGATCCCTCCAACGCGCTCCTCGGCCCGGGAGGGGAGCACCTCTTCGGGACCGACAAGTTCGGACGCGACGTGCTCGCACGCGCCATCCACGCCATCCGCCTCGACCTGTCGATCGGCGTCGTGATCGCCGTGGCGGCCATGCTCATCGGCTCGGTGATCGGCGTGATCGCCGGGTACTGGGGAGGGCTCATCGACGAACTGGTGATGCGCCTCACCGACATCGTGCTCGCCTTCCCGGGATTCGTGCTCGCCCTCATCCTCGTCGCGGTGACCGGCAACACCATCCCGAACGTGGTCGTGGCCGTGATGGTGGCCTACATCCCCTACTTCATCCGCCTCACGCGCGCCGAGGCACTCTCCCAACGCGAGATGGAGTACGTCGACGGGGCGCGCCTGGCGGGGAACGGCGCCCTGCGGACGGCCTTCCGCCACGTGCTGCCGAACTCGATCGGCCCGTCGCTCGTGCAGGCGACGCTCGTCGCCGGTTGGGCGATCCTCACCGTGGCGGGCCTCGCCTTCCTCGGCGTCGGGATCCGGCCCCCCACCGCCGAGTGGGGCGTCATGGTGGCCGAGGGCGCGCCCGACATCATCACGGGCCAATGGTGGACCGCCCTCTTCCCCGGCGGCATGATCGTCCTCGCCGCCATGGCCTTCCAGTTCATCGGCGACGAGTTCGGCGGGGAGCCCCTCTGATGCTCCTCGAAGTAGAGAACCTCACCGTCGGGGTCAGGGGCGTCGAGTCCCACCTCCTCCGCGACGTCGGATTCTCCGTTCGCCCCGGCGAGATCCACGGCCTCGTGGGCGAGTCCGGATCCGGGAAGACGGTGTCGTCCCTCTCCCTCCTCGGCCTCCTCCCCCCCGCCCTGGAACTGCGGTCGGGGAACGTGCGCGTCGAGGGACGGGACGTCGTCGACCAACGGACCATGGCGGTCCGGCACTCCCCCGGTGACATGGCGATGGTCTTCCAACAGCCCCGGAGTGCCCTCAACCCCACGATGCGCATCGGGGAGCAGATCGCCCGGGTGCTGCGCGTCAACCAGGGCCTCGACCGGCGCGCGGCGCGCACGGAGGCACTGGACGCCCTCTCCCGCGTCGGCATCCCGGGCGTCGAACGGGTGGCGAGGGCCTATCCCCACCAACTCTCGGGCGGGATGTCCCAGCGGGTGATGATCGCCATGGCTCTGTCCTGCCGCCCCCGGCTCCTCGTCGCCGACGAACCGACGACGGCACTCGACGTCACGATCCAGGCGCAGATCTTCGACCTCATCAAGGACCTCGTCACCGAGACGGGCGCCGGGGTGCTCCTCATCACCCACGACCTCGCCGCCGTGGCCGAGATGTGCGACCGCGTCACGGTGATGTACGGCGGCCAGGTGATGGAGACGGCGCCGACCCGCGACCTCTTCGCGGACCCGAGCCACCCCTACACCTCCTTCCTCATCGACTCGGTCGAGCGCGACATCGACCCGCGCATCGCCGAGAAGGGGGTCGATCTCGGACTGGTCGGGTGTCGCTTCGGGCATCGCTGCCCCCACGCCTCGGCCCCCTGTGCCGAGTTCCCACCCATGCGATCGATCGGAGAGGAACGGGCGATCGCCTGCGTCCTCGGAGCGGAGACCACCGATGCCACTGCTTGAACTCTCACGGATCGAGAAGGTCTTCGGACACGGGGCCTCGGCGGTGCCCGCGGTGCGCGGGATCGACCTCGCCGTCGAACCCGGCAGCACGATCGCCATCGTCGGGGAGTCGGGGTGCGGGAAGACGACGCTCGGCCGGATCGTCGTGGGCCTGGAACCGGCGTCGGCGGGGACGATCGTCTTCGACGGGGTCGACCAGGAACTCCAGGCGCGCTCGACCGAGTATCGGCGTCGGGTGCAGATGGTCTTCCAGCACCCCGCGCAGTCCCTGAACCCGCGCATGCGGATCGGGACGATGCTCGCCGAACCCCTCCGCCTCCTCACGACGCATCCGAAGGCCGAGATCGAGGCACGGATCGCGGACACGCTCTCCCTCGTCGGGCTCGACGGTGACTACGCCCAGCGGCGCCCGCGCGCATTGAGCGGGGGCCAACAGCAGCGCGTCGCCATCGCCCGGGCCCTCATGAGCGAGCCCGACCTCGTCGTCCTCGACGAACCCACTTCGAGCCTCGACCAGTCCGTGCGGGGGCGGATCATCGCCCTGCTGCGCGACATCCAGCAGACGAGGGGCGTCGCCTACCTCTTCATCTCCCACGACCTCGCCACCGTCCGTCGCATCGCCGACGAAGTCGCCGTCATGTACCTCGGACGGGTCGTCGAGCGGGGCCCGACGGAGCAGTTGTTCGAACGGCCGATGCACCCCTACACCGAGGCGCTCCTCTCGGCGGCGCCGGTGATGGACCCCGACGCAACCCGGGAGCGGATCATCCTCGCCGGTGAGACACCGAACCCCTCGGAGCTCCCCGACGGGTGCTCGTTCCAGGACAGGTGCCCGCTCGTGCACGATCGGTGCCGGACGACGCAACCTCGCCTCGCCGACGTCGGGGACGGGAGGCTCGTGGAGTGCTTCGCCGTGCAGGACGGGACGACGCTCAGCCTGTGATCGCCGCCACCTCGTCGGGGTCGA